>DGQR01000049.1 GCA_002390825.1 Rhodoferax sp. UBA4409 | reverse complement strand
GCGCGAGGTGATGCTGGTGCCACAAAACTCGACCCCCACCACTGCACTGTCGGGGCGGCTGTAATCCGCCTTGACGTGCCCCACCCAATTGGCATGCACATCGCCCCCCAGAAACACCGGGTTGCTAACGCGGTGTTTTTGAAGGGCTTGGGTGAGCCGGCTGCGGGCAGGCGCATAGCCATCCCAGCCGTCGTTGCTGAGTACCTGCCCCTCACCGGGGCGGAAATCGCGCTGCCCGAACACCGTTTGCTGGGCCAATACGCTCCAAGTGGCTCCACCCGCTTTCAAAGACTGGTCAAGCCAGCGCTCTTGCACTGCGCCCAGCAAGCTGCGGGACGGGTCACTCCACGAGGCGCATTGCGCGGGGTTCACGGTGCTGGAGCCCGGAGCGCCCGCCTTGGTGCAGGCCTGCCGGTCTCGGTATTGGCGGTCATCCAGCGTGTGCAGCACGGCGAGATTGCCGAAGGCCACACGGTCATAGAGCCGCAGCTCGCTGCCCGGCTGCTTCACGCCCTGCAGGGCTTTTTGCAGCGTACTGGCCCGCAGGGGCATGTGCTCGTAATACGCCTGGTAGGCGGCGGCACGGCGAGCCGCGAAGTCCACACCGTCCGGCCCGTGGGTGCCTTGGTTCAGGCCCGCGTAGTCGTTTTGCACCTCATGATCGTCCCAAGTGAATATCCACGGACAAGCCGCATGCATGGCTTGCAAGTCCGGATCACTTTTGTACAGGGCATAGCGGGCGCGGTAATCGTCCAGCGTCACCGTGGCGGCGCTTGGCACCCTGCGCACCGCTTTGCTGCTGCCCCCATATTCGTAGATGTAGTCGCCCAGAAACATCACCGCATCGAGCGACTCCGCGCGCATATGGCGATAGGCGCTGTAAAAGCCATGCTCCCAATGCTGGCACGAGGCATAGCCCAGCCGCAGCCGCGAGGCCAAAGCCCCCGGTGCCGGGAAGGTGCGGGTGTGCCCGACAGCGCTGCTGGCCTGCCCCACCTGAAACCGGTAGAAGTACCAGCGATCGGGCTCCAGCCCCTGGAGCTCCACGTGCACCGCATGCCCCAACTCGGGCAATGCCATCGCGGTACCGCTCTGCACCATGCGCTTAAAGCCCTCGTCATGGGCAAGCTCCCAGCGCACCGCTACAGGTTCCCGCACACCGCCGGCCTGGGCAGGGTCCGCGGCCAACCGGGTCCAGAGCACGACGCCGTTGTGGCGGGGCGACCCACTGGCAATTCCGAGCGCAAAAGGGTCACCGCTGGTTCTCCATTGGCTCCGGGCGCTGCCTGGCAACCAAAGGCCAGCAGCACTCGCACCTGCAAGGGCCAGCAGGCGACGGCGATCGGCGGTGAAAACGGGTCTGCCCATAGCACGCAGATCAGCCGGCTGCGATCTGCCGAAGGGCTTGCTCAAACACCTCGGGCGGCTGGCCACCTGATATCAAATGCTTGTCATTGATGACCACAGCCGGCACCGAGTTAATGCCCGCGCTGAGATAAAACTGCTCTTGCTCGCGCACCAAGTCTGCATAGTCGTCTCCCGCCAAAATAGCGCGGGCCTCATCACCGGACAGGCCTACCGACTCCGCGGCTTCGACCAGCACCGCGTGCTGACTCGGGTCTTTGCCATCGGTGAAATAGGCTTTGAACAGTGCTTTTTTCAGGGCGGTTTGCAAACCGGTGTCTTCGGCCCAGTGCAGCAGGCGGTGGGCATCAAAGGTGTTGTAGATGCGGGCGCGCTTGTCCATGTTGAAGGTGAAACCCAGTGCCTCACCACGAACGCGGATGTTCTCGCGCGCGGCGGCGGCTTGCTCGGGGGTAGAACCGTACTTTTTGCTCAAGTGTTCAGTGATGTCTTCGCCTTCGGGCACCATGTTCGGGTTGAGCTCAAAAGGCTGGAAGTGCATCTGCACCGCGACTTCGCCATCAAGGCGCTGTAGCGCGGTTTCCAGGGATTGCAGCCCGATGGCGCACCAGGGGCAAGACACATCGGATACGAAGTCGATTTTGAGGGTGGTGGGAGTCATAGCAAATGGGTGCGTTGGGCGATGGAGTAAGAAAGAAAAAGCGTTCTGTCAGAGAAATGGTGCAGCGCCACATAAAATCAAGGCCGCTGCACTTTTTTACCCCCTGACTGTATGTCCGCCGTACGCTTTTTGGTTGCTGACAGCAGCCCCGCCCTCCACACTTTCGCCAGAAAAATGATCGTGGGCTACGGGTTTGAAGCCAACTGGATCCATACCGCAGCCTCCGCAGAGTCCGCATTGGCGCTTGCCAATGACATCGCGCCCCACTTTGTGCTCACCGACTGCTTCAGCCGTGAGACGACTACCGGCCTTCAGCTGGTGGAGACCTTGCGGGCGCGCCTGCCCGGCCTGCGTTGGGCCCTGATGAGTATGGAGCTCAGCAGCGCACTCGGCAGTCGCGCGGCGACGCTCGGTGCCATGTTTCAGCTGCGCAAGCCCTTCACCGCGCCAGAAATGCAAACCGCCATGGGCAAAGCGCTCGAAACCTGGGGCCAGGAGATTGATGAAGTCGGCCGTCGCATGCCGGGTTACCGACGCCCGCGCTATAACGGCGCGCCCTATCTGCCGAGCAATACACCGACCTTCAAGGCGGGCGACTTGGTCGAATACAACGGTGTGCGCCAGACCGTAAAAAGCGTGATCATCAGTCGCGGTGAGCTCAGCGTTCAGCTCAGTGACTACCCCGGCGTCGTGGCGGTCCACAAGCTCTTCAAGTACTGACCCGGCGGCTGACACCGCAGCGCGGCGTCAGCGTCAGCATCTGGGCGAACCGGGCGTCTCAAAGCGCCTTATAGCGCCTGGCCCAGGCGGGCAATACCCTCTTCAATCTTGGCCACATCAGCCGTGGCAAAGCTCAAGCGCAGCGTCGTCATATCCGGGTCATGGGCATAAAACGGGGCCCCGGGTACAAACGCCACCAGCTTGTCGATCGCCCGTTTGGCAAAGTCCCCTGCGTGGGTCGGCTTGCCGTTGGCACCGGTCAGCCGCGCCCAGAAAAACATGCCACCCTGAGGCGCATCGAAAGCGATCGCATCGCCCAACTCGGCTTGCAGGCGCGCAGCCATCACGCGGGCGCGCTCGGCGTAGGTGGCGCGCACCGCAGCCAGCGCGGTCGGCAGGCGGTTGAGCGTCAGGTAGTGGGCGGCGGTGGCTTGGGTTAGGTTGCTGGTGTGCGCATCACTGAACTGTTTGCACATGGTGGCGCGGCTCAACAAGGCCGGCGGCGCAATCAACCAGCCCACCCGTAGACCGGGGCTCAGCACCTTGCTGAACGAGCCGCAATGCGCCAGCCACTCGCGGCTGCCGGGGACCGAGTCACTCAAGGCCAACAGGCTGGGCGGCGGCGCCTGGTCGAAGAACAATTCGCCATACGGGTCGTCTTCCACCACCAGGGTTTGGGTGCGGGCCGCGATCTCGAGAATGCGTTTGCGGCGCTCCAGGCTCAGCATGGCACCGCTCGGGTTGCCGAAGGACGGAATCAAGTACACCAGCTTGGGTTTGTGCTCTTCGATCAGGGCTTCGAGCTTGTCGACATCCACCCCATGGGCATCGATCGGAGCACCGATCACCTGCGCGCCATACAGCCTGAAACATTGGATCGTGGCCAAAAACGTAGGCGCCTCCATGATGACCTTGTCGCCGGGGGAAATCATGGTCTTGCCGATCAGGTCCAACGCTTGTTGGCTGCCGGTGGTGACGATCAGACCATCGGGCGCAACGGTGGCGCCTTTGCCGGCCATGTGCAGACTGATGCCTTCGCGCAGCGGTTGGTAGCCTTCGGTGGCACCGTATTGCAAAACCGGGCCGGGGTTGTTTTTCAATACCGCGTCGGTGGACTCGCGAATGCCTTCTACATCAAACAACGCGGGATCCGGAAAACCACCGGCAAAACTGATGATGCCAGGCTTGCCCAAGAGCTTGAAAAGCTCGCGGATGGCAGACGTTTCGACATTGTTCAGGCGATCAGCGAATAGCATATTTAAATTCACATTTCAAACAAAAAATTATTAAAAATTAGCAAGAAACCAGATTTTCAAACCACCAGAAAACAGGTAGATTGTGTCTGTGTCCCGGTCATTCAATCACTTCAGGAGCCACCATGACCCAGCTTGCGGCCTTTTTTGAATCCGTCAAATTACCTTCGATGTCTGAGGTTGCACACGCCCTCATTCAGTCACTCAATGACGACGACGTGGGGATACCGGAGATCCGGGACTTGATCAGCCAGGATCCGGCACTCTCAGCCAAACTTCTGCGACTCGCTAATTGTGCCCAGTTTGGCCTGCCGCGCGGCGTCTCCTCGCTGGACGACGCTATCACCATGGTCGGTATGCAGAAAGTCCGTACTTTAGCGCTGGGCGCCTGCCTTTCTGAGTCGTTTCCGATCATCGAAGGCTTGGACCGCAAAGAATTCTGGCGCACCAGCATGGCTTGCGCCGGTTACTCGCAGTGGCTGGCCGTGGGCCTGGGCATGGACGGTCAGGAAGCCTGGTTGACCGGCATGATGCTGCGATTGGGCGAGCTCCTCATCGTGCAGGCGGAGCCCGCCGTGTTGCAAGAGATCGAAAAGCTCCCGCATATCCCCGGTGTGCGCTGGCAACGCGAAGCCCGCTTGGTGGGCTTTACCGAAGGCCAGATCACCTCGGAGTTGGCACGTCGCTGGAATTTCCCGCCCCAGATTGTTCAGGCGCTGGCCCAGTCTGCTGACCCGGTCACGCCCCACGGGTTCTCGCGACTGGCAGGCGTGGTGCACCTCGCGGGCCTGATGGCAGAGACCGACCACAACGGCCCGGAAGTCATCGACACACTGCCGCCCGAGGTCGTCACTGCCTTGATGCTGGACAATGATTGGATGCACGCCAAATTCCCGGCGCAAGAAACCTTCATCAATGTGACCAGTCTGTGAAACCTGCCCAGATCGAACAATTTTTTTCCACGCTACAAGCTGCCAACCCTCACCCTCAGACTGAACTGGAGTTCAGTTCGGTGTTTGAGTTGTTGGCAGCTGTTCTTTTGTCGGCGCAGGCCACCGATGTGGGGGTGAACAAGGCCACCCGACGGCTTTTTGCCGTGGCTAACACGCCCCAAAAAATAATAGATCTGGGTCTTGCGAGTCTTGAAGACCACATCAAAACGATTGGTCTGTTCCGCAGCAAAGCCAAGCACCTGATGGAGGCCTGCCGCATGTTGGTCGAACAACATGGCGGCGAGGTGCCTGCCGACCGCGAGTCGTTGGAGACCCTGCCCGGCGTGGGCCGAAAAACGGCCAATGTGGTGCTCAACGTGGCATTCGGGCAACCCACCATGGCGGTTGACACCCATTTGTTCCGGCTCGGCAACCGCACTGGCCTTGCACCCGGCAAAACGCCACTGGCAGTCGAGCTCAAGCTCCTCAAGCGTATTCCGGCCCGCTATTTGGTCGATGCGCACCACTGGCTGATTTTGCACGGCCGCTACGTGTGCCAAGCACGCAAACCTTTATGCCAGTCATGCTCCGTTCATGCGTATTGCGGATATAAACTGAAGGGGTGAACCGCGAGTCCCTCGCGGAGGGCAGCCCATTACAAAAAGCTTTCATGGCGGACATCAACACTTTTATCCAAGCGGTCAAACTCCCGGTGATGCCTGAGGTCGCGCAAGCGCTGATCCGCACCCTCACCGACGACGATGCCGATGTCGTCACCGTGCGCGACATCATCGCCAAAGACCCTGCACTCACCACTACCCTGTTGCGCATGGCGAACAGTGCGCTGTTCGGCCTGTCCCGCAGCGTGACCACCCTGGACAACGCGGTCAGCGTGGTTGGCATGGCGCAGATCCGTGCGCGCGCATTAGGCATTTGCATGTCCCAGGTTTTCAAGTTGCCGGATGGCATTAACCGGCTGGAATTCTGGCGCTACAGCATGGTGAGCGCGGGGTACTCCAAATTTTTGGCCCACCAGCTCAAGCTGGACGAGCAGCAAGCCTGGTTGACCGCGACCATGTTGCGGCTCGGCGAGCTCTTGGTCGCTTTGCACACCCCAGCGGTGATCGCTGATTTGGAAGCCAAACCTTGCGAGCCCGGTGAGCGCTGGGCCCGCGAGCAGCGCTTGGTCGGGCACCACGAAGGTGAAATCACCGGCGAAATTGCCCGTCGCTGGGATTTCCCAGACGAGGTGGTGCACGCGTTGACCCATTGCGCTGCCCCATTGGCTGCGGCGGCTCCGTCGAAACTCTGTGCCGTAGCGCACTTGGGCGCGTTGTGGGCCGACCAAAGCAAAACGCTCGCAGAGGTGCAGGCGGCCATCGCAGCCTCGCCCCAAGACGTCATGAACTTTTTGGGACTGGACGCCCAACAACTCATCGCTACCGCGCCGGACCCCGAGCAGTTCAGCGATATCTCGGCCTTGCTGCACTAAGGTATCCGCGCAAGGCGGCTACCGCCCACAAAAAAGGCTCCCCAGCAGGGAGCCTTTTTTCTTGTGTTGCTGCGAATCAGCCCTTGAGCAGTGCGCCCAAAGAGCCCAGCAAATCACCCGCGTTACCCAGGCCTCCGGTTGGCAAAGTGCCTCCGGGTGTGAGCTTGTCCACCAAGCCGGGCAGCATGGTGGAGAGCTGGCCTGCCACATCGCCGGAATTCAAACCCAACTGCTGGGCGAAGCCAGACAGGGCGTCGCCACCCAACACTTGGGTCAACTGGTCTGCAGAGACCGGCTGGTTGGCACCGCTGCCGATCCACGAGGCCACCACATCACCGAGGCCCGCTTCCTGGAATTTGCTGACCAAACCCTGCAAACCGCCAAGGCTGCCATCGTTGGCGAGCAACTGGCTGGCCAACTGCATGAGCTGCGGGTTGCCTTGCACCATTCCCATGATGTCTTGCAGGCCGCCGGAGCCACCGTTTTGCGTCACGGCGCTCAATACGGAATCAAATAGTCCCATCCCATTCTCCTAGAGTGAATTGAAAAACCGGTGGCAGTGTGACACAAGCCCGTGAACGTTGGTTAAAGACAGACCCACTCGCCAAATGCCGGGCCGGCCACCGGCCACTCGGAGGCGTGCGCGATCGTACGTGTGCCCTCGCTCAGCAACTGCGCCGCCCGGGCCACACCCGCATGGCTGATCCACACCTCGTGATCCCCGGTGTTACTGCGATAAGCGTCCCAAGCAGCGGCCACACGCCCCATGAATCCGGCTACCGTTTCACCGCCGCCAAATGCGTGGTGCGCAAAATCGTCGGTCCAAGCTGCCATCTGCTGCGCGGAGATATCGGCCCACAGCTTGCCCTCGTGGGTGCCAAAGCCCATTTCCATGAGCCGTGGATCCGGCTGGCAATCAAGAGCCAAATCAGGCCGCAGCGCACACAGCGCTTGCATGAGGCGCTCACATCTTTGTAGCGGCGAGTAGCGCAGGCGGGCACCTATAGGCAGTACTTGGGCCACTGCGAGGGCTGCAGACTCGGTGAGCGCTGCATCGGCCGGAACGTCCAGTTGGCCATAGCAGCTACCGGGCGCAATCAGGGGCACAGCATGCCGCACGATCCACAAGCTCATGGCGTGACACCCGCGGGCCACAGCCCGCAAGCCAGCGCCAGACCCAGGTAAAGCGCAATTTCACTGACCTGCTGCGCAGCGCCAAGGCAGTCGCCGGTGAAGCCTTGCAAACGTTGGGCAAACCAGCGGTGCATCCACGCCCATGCCAGCACACTGAATCCGGTCGCCAAGCCCCACAAAGGCCACATATTGGTGGACGGCGACCCCGTTTTTACTACTAAATACATAGCATCAGGCGCAAATGATACGAGGGCTAGAGCCATAAAACACCATAAAAGGGCCACGCCCAAGGCGGGCAGGCTGATCTGTGCCGCCAGCGGTTTGGACTTGGAGACTGCACTATCGCCCACATGCGGCAGCAGCCGGATGGTAAGTAACGGCCAGGTGCGCGAAACCACATGCGCAGCAAACACGCCTGCCACCATCAGGCCCATGCTGAGCGAACCCAGCATGGCCAGCAGCGCCACTTTGCACAGCAGTGCCAACATGACCGCAATCGCCCCGAAGGCACCCACGCGGGAGTCCTTCATGATCTCCAGCGCCCGCTCGCGGTTGTAGCTACCACCTAAGCCATCAGCCACATCAGCCAAGCCGTCCTCGTGGAAGGCACCAGTCATCACCACGCTCAGGGCAGTGCCCAAGGTGGCAGCCACCAAGGGAGCAAACGGGCCTGCGGGCAGGAGTGCCAACAAGCCCCATGTCAGCAGCGCCACCACGCCGCCCACCAGCCAGCCCACGCCGGGAAAGTGCGCCGCACTGGCCCGCAGCATGGCCGGGCTGAAGCCCACCCAGTCAGCCAAGCGGCCGGTCACCGGCACGCGGCTGAAAAACTGCAGGGCCAGCAGGTAGTGGCGGATGAAACTGCGCATGGCTGCCGCTCGCCAGGCTCAGCCCACTGCCACCGGAGCGTCTGACTTTTCAGACACGCCGGCTGACGCAAAACTCGCCATGTCGCGCAGAACCGTGCAGGCGGAATGCAGCAGCGGCCAAGCCAGTGCCGCGCCCGAGCCCTCGCCCAAGCGCAAGCCCAGGTCGAGCAAAGCCTGCACACCCAAATGCTGCAACATAAATTCATGGCCCCGCTCGCCCGAGCGGTGCGCAAACACACAGCGCTGTAACACATGCGGCTGCAAGGCGTGCGCCACCACAATGGCGCTGGTGGCAATGAAGCCATCCACCACGATCACCCGCCGCTCCTGGGCCGCCTGCAACACCGCGCCCACCATGGTCGCAATCTCAAAGCCACCGAAGGCTGCCAATGCATCCAGCGGCGCGGTCGCTTCAGCGTGCAAGGCCAGCACTTCGCGCAGCACCTGGGTTTTGCGCTGGACTGCAGGGGCATCCAGGCCGGTTCCGGCCCCGGTGCACACCGCAATGTCCAAGCCGCCCAAACGCGAGAGCAACAGGGACGCGGCGGATGTGTTGCCGATACCCATTTCACCCAATAACAGCGCATTGCCGGGCAAGCCCTTCACCAGCGCCATGCCATGTTGCAGAGCTTGGTCGCGTTGACTGGTAGTCATGGCCGGCTGGGCTGAGGAATCTGCCGTGCCCTGCTCTGCCCCCTGCGCCTTGCGCACCTGCAAGCCGGGCCGTGTAGCGCCCGCGGGCAAGCCGGCCAGAAAATCGTGCTTCACGCCGCAGTCCACCACCGTCAAGGCAATCCCGTTTTGCTTGGACAGCACACTCACCGCAGCGCCACCGGCCAGAAAGTTCTCCACCATCTGCCAAGTTACATCACTCGGAAATGCCGAGATGCCCCGAGCTGTGAGCCCATGGTCGCCGGCAAACACCACCATCTGTGGCTGCTCCAGCACTGGCGCGGTGCTGCCCAAAATCTGGCCGATCTTGAGCGCCACATCCTCCAGACGCCCGAGTGAGCCCAGCGGTTTGGTTTTGTTGTTGAGCGTGTCTTGCAATGCTTGGGTCAATGCCGGATCGGCAATATCGGCCAAGACAGTCCGCCCAAGAGCAAGATCCCAAGCGGTTGCAATGTCATTGTGAATTTCGGAAGTTTGGGCGTGCGAGCCCGATGCGGCGTGCGCCGGCGATGTATTCATGGCATTCCCCTGTGCTGAATCAAAGAAGCACAGCCCGGCCTTGCTGTGCATAAACAACATCAGGCCGGTCTTCTGGCTCGGAATCACCTGACCCGACGCGCCTTCCCGGCCTTGGCGGCCAGTGGCATAGAGCGCGGGTCATCATCCTTACAGCGTTGGGCACGCGACGGATTCACACCGTCTTCCCGATTCTCCCCAAGCCGTGGCAAGAGGCACCTGAAGCGGTCGATGATAGCAGCGACGCACCGCGGAAAAGTCAGCCAAGTACACCCGCCCAGAACGCAGTTTCAGCGCCCGACCAGCCCGTCCAACACGCCAGGCCCGAAGTGATTCCCGATGTAATCCGCCAGTCCGTCAAACACCTTGTCCAGCGTAGGCACCTCGCCCTGCAAACGCGCACCAAACAAGGCCTGCAACACCGCAGCGTCTTCCAGCATGCCGTGCAGATACACACCCATGACGTTGCCAGCCGCGTTGCACCAGCCTAGGCCGTCCGGCAACACCGCCTGCGCTAAATTGCCTGCAGTCGCCATGGCCACATGCTGCGCCGTTTGCCCATGGTGAATCTCATAGCCGGCGACAGGCACGCCAGCCAACGCAGCCCAAGGAAAAGCAGGCTGCAAAACGTCACCCGCGGGTTCCACCGAGCGCGGGGAGGCGAAGTCGGGGGGCGATTTCTGCGCATTTGGCAGCATGAGCCCCCCGGCTTTGTCTCCCTGCGCGGGCGAACGCAACGAAGCAGAAAAACGCGTCGAGGTGTGCCGAACCGTCTTGTCCTCAGCAAACACCGTCACCAGCGGCAATAAACCAAGACCTGGCGCATTGCCATCAATCCCATGCGGATCAATCAGCGCCTCGCCCAACATCTGCAAGCCCCCGCACACGCCTAACACCGCCCCACCCCGCCCCGCGTGCCGAGCCACCTCAGCATCTAAGCCCTGCGCACGCAACCACGCCAAGTCGCCACTCGTGTGCTTGGAGCCCGGCAAGATGATCCAGTCCGTAGGCTTCAGGCCCGCCAGCTCGCTAGGGCTGCGCACCCACTGCAACTTGAGCCCGGGAATGTTCTTGAGCGGCTGGAACTCGTCTAAGTTGCTCATGCGCGGGTAGGCAATCACCGCCACCGTCAAGTCCACCGAACCGCGCGCCACGCTGCGGTCGTCAAACACGCCATCTTCTTCGGGCAGCCCGTGCTGCCACCACATGGGCAACACCGCCACCGTGGGCACGCCGGTCAACTCCTGCAGCCGCTCCGGCGCAGGCGACAACAGGCTGGCATCGCCCCGGAACTTGTTCAGTACAAAGCCCTTGATCAGGCGGCGCTCGTCCTCAGGCAGCAAGGCCCAGGTGCCATACAAATGGGCAAACGCGCCCCCCTTGTCGATATCGCTCACCAGCAAGCATGCCGCATCCGCATGTTTGGCCACCCGCATGTTGACCACATCGCTGCTGGAAAGGTTGATCTCGGCGGGCGAGCCGGCGCCTTCAATCACCACTACATCGTTTTCTGCACGCAGTTCGTCCAACGCGGCGGCAATCTGCGGCCACACCTTCAGGCTGCGGCCGCGCCAGGGCAAGGCGCTCAACTCGGGGCTCACCTGCCCCATCAGCACCACCTGGCTGTGGGTGTCCCGCTCGGGCTTCAAGAGCAACGGGTTCATGCGCACCTCCGGCACAGTGAGGGCCGCCAGCGCCTGGAAGTACTGCGCGCTGCCAATCTCGCCCTGCCCGCTGGCCGAGGACACGACCCGCGCGTTGTTGCTCATGTTCTGCGCCTTGAAGGGCACTACTTTGAGCCCCTGCCGCGCGTAGTAACGGCACAGGGCCGTGGTGACCCAGCTTTTGCCAGCGCCACTGGTGGTGCCCAGCACCATGATGCATCTAGCGGTCATGGCAGCGCCTTTACCCATTCAAGCACTTGGGCGGCAGCCACCTCGGGTGTGCCTGCGTGGTCGGCCTCTACCACCAGATATTTGCTGGCCGGATGGGCTGGCGCCTTGTTGAAGGCAAACGCTGCACCTGCGGCGTAGAGCGAGTCGGCAGTGCCAATGACCCACAAAAACGGCACCGGCTTTTTGAAGCCTGCGGCAGTCAGGGGCATGTGGCCCAGGCCTTCAGGGTCAAAGTAGCTCAACAAGACATCAGCCCGCATGCGCACGGTGCGCGACTTGCCTTGGTTCAGGTCGTCCATATCCAGCATCTCAGCGCCTTTGCCCTCTGCGACCATCTGCCGCGCCTGGTCGACCGCGGCTTTACCGACGCCACGGCGGTACATATTGTCTGGCGAATGCCCCGGCGCCAGCGCGATCAAGCCGTCGGCATCGCCCTGCGTTGCCGTATAGGCCAGCGCTGCATTCGCGCCAAAGCTGTGCCCCGCCAGCAGCACACGGGTGTAGCCCTTGTCGCGCAGCGCTTTGACCCGGGCCGCAATTTCCGCAATTGCCACCGGATAAGGCTGGTCGTAACTGCGGCGGCGGGACCACGGCATTTCGATGCTCTGGGTGTCACACGCGGCCTCCATCTGCCGGCCAAACGCCAAGAGGCTGTTCGGGTGGCCCCATTTGCCGTGCATCAGCACCATGGCGCAGGGCTTGGGCTGTGCCCATGCGGCGGGGGCCCACATGGCCGCGGCCGACAAGGCCAGAGCAAGAACCCAAGGTCGTCGGGCATATAGGCGAGTGCGCATAGTCAGTCTCCAAAATGAAGGTTTGCAATCAAAGCATCTACCGCCACGGGCGGCAACACACCGAGCCGCACCAAGCCGGGCAAGCCGAAAGAGGCTGCGTCGCGCAGCTTGATGCCGTGCGCGCGCAAATTTGCCAACAGAGTGGGCAAATCATGGCCCGCAGGCGGGCGGGCGCAGAAAAAGTTGGCATTGCTGGGCATCACCGTCCAGCCGGCGTTTTCGAGCACGCCCACTTGGTGCTGCTTCCACTGGCGCAAGGTGTCCAGACTTTGGGTTACCCACGCCTGCGTGTCCGCTTGCGCCCAAGCGCTCAACATCGCCACGCCATGCGCTCCCAGCACCCACGAGGGCGCCATGGCGTCCAAAGCGGCGGCGGCAAACTGTGCATGCACCGGCGCAACCGCGTAGGCGGCACGCACACCCGTCAGGCCAAGCGCCTTGTTGGGCGAAAACATTTGCCACACAGCTTCGCGCTGCTTTGCGCCCAACGCTGGCGCGCCGCTCAAACGCAAAGGCGCATACGCCCCATCCAGCACCAGCGTGCAGCGCTCCAGCACTTTGGGCCAGCCGGTGTGGCTCTGGCCGGTGGGGCTGGCGGGGTCGCAGGCCCAAACCAAATCCGCAGCGTCCGGGTCGCTCACCTGTGTCAAACCCCAAGCCTGCGCCGCATGCGCGTAGTCGCCATAGGCGTGCTGCGGCAGGTGTACCCGGCTCCCACCCCCTTGGCGCACCCAGGCACTGATACGAAAAATGAATTCACTGGCGCTACCCGCCAGCACCACTCGCCAGGGCTCCACGCTGTGGTGGGCGGCCAAGGCCGCTTTCAGGGCGGTGTACTGCGGGTCTGGGTAGCGGGTCGCGTCGGCGGACTGCACTGCGGCCAGGGCGATGGGGCACGGTCCGCAGGCGTTGCTGTTGGTCGAGAAGTCGTGCAGCGCCACCCCGCCCGCATCGGGCCCGCCGTGGATACGCATTGCCGCGCTCACCTCAAACTCCAATTGCTATCAAAAGAAGAGCTACCAGCGCAATCATTACCTGCGCCAGAACCGCTTTTGATGCATAAACCTGTGCCGCTTCGGTATCAGCCGCCTGTGCTGCGCGCCCCTCGGGGTTGAGCACATACACCGCCGGTTTGCGCAAGGCCACCCCCAGCACCAAGGCCATGGCGGCCATGGGCCAGCCGCTGTTGGGCGATGGGGTTTTGCAGGCCTCGGCGCGCAGTAGGCTGCGAAGCGCCCAGCCGTGCCGGCCGGCAGCTAGCAAGAGCAGCACGGCCGTAATGCGGGCAGGCACCCAGCTCAGCACGTCATCGGCGCGGGCGGCCCACTTGCCGGCCCAGGCCCAGTTTTGCCCCTTGTACACACCCGGGTAGCCCCACATGGCGTCGGCCGTGTTGGCAAAGCGGTAGAGCACCGCGCCCGGCAAACCGAGCAGCAAAAACCAGAAGATGGGCGCCACCACCGAGTCGTTCAGGTTCTCGGCCAAGGTTTCGATGGCGCTCTCGCGCACCTGCACTTCGGTAAGTTGGGTCACGTCGCGGCTTACCAGCCAGCGCAGGCGTTCCCGCCCGGCGTCCAGCGAAACGGAGAGCGCCGCCTCCACGGCCTGCACCTCGCTTTTAAGCATGGCCAGTGCGAGCATGGGCTTGAGCAGCAAGCCCATCAGCACGCCGGCAGCCCACCACGGCAGCTCCAAAGCAGCCCCTTGCAGTAGCAAAGCCGCTATCAAAAACAGAGCAGCACCCGCAATCCACATGAGCGCGGCGAGCACAAATGCCCTTAAATCCCGGGCCTCCGAGTCTTGCAGCGCCAGCCGCTGCACCCGGTCGCCCGCACGGCCCAAGAAGTTGCCCATCCACACCACCGGGTGCACGCGTACCGGGGGCTCGCCCCAGCGGCGGTCTACCCACAGGGCAACGATCAGGGCCACGCCCACGGCGCCGGCCCAATGCTGGGGGGTGAATTCAGTAGTCATGGAGGGAACGAATCTTGTAACGGTGCCGAAACGAGGCTTGCAACAGGGCTGGGCGCACGATCATACGTGCGTCAAGCTGCATTAAGGTTGGTCATGCATAGTGGGGTTTTTAGAGAGGGGATAGTGAGATACTTGAGAGTTACCGACGCGTTTCCCCTCGTGCAAAGCCATCTTTCCCCCTCCACTGCCAGCGAGCCCTGCATTCAGGGCTGGTGCCCCGGCGCGCTGCGGCCCATGCCGTCCGGCGACGGGCTGGTGGTGCGGGTCCGGCCGACCTTGGGGCGCCTCACGCCCCTGCAAGCGCAAGGACTGGCCGGATTGGCCCAGCAATACGCATCGCCCGTGCTGGAACTCACCAGCCGCGCCAACCTGCAGCTACGCGGCGTTTGCCCCGACAGCTACCCCGCCTTGATCAACGGCCTGGGCTCTTTGGGTTTGCTCGATGAGCGTGCTGACATAGAAGCCCGCCGCAACCTGCTGCTCAGCCCCTTCTGGACTGACTCTGATGGCACCCCTGCCGTTTGCGAGGCACTAACCCTCGCGCTGGCGGCGCCCGACGCCCCCACCCTGCCCAGCAAATTCGGCTTCGCCATCGACTTGGGTGGACAGCCTGTGCTGCGTGCGGGCTCTGCCGACATTCGTCTGGAGCGCATGGGCGATCAAGTTTTGGTCTATGCCGACGGCGCTACCACCGGCGCCTGCGTGGATGTAGCTCAAGCAGCGCAAAGCGCCCTGGAGTTGGCCCGCTGGTTTGTAGCGTCTGGTGGCGTCGTCAACGGCCGTGGCCGCATGGCCAGCTTGCTCCAACGCCAGGCCCTGCCCGCCAAATTCACCAGTACACCAGTGCCAAAAGCCACAGCACAAGCATCCACCGTGGGCCCCTCCGCCACCGGCATGGTGGTCGGCTTGGAATTCGGCCAGTTACCCGCCGAAACCCTACACAAGCTGGCGGCCCTGGCCCCGCTTCGAATCACACCCTGGCGCGGCTTGGTGCTCGAAGGCCTGCACACCGCGCCCGCACTGCCGGAGCTGATCACGCAGCCTGACGATGCGCGTCTGCGCGTCATGGCTTGCACCGGCGCCCCCGGTTGCACCCAGGCGCTGGGCCCTACCCGCGCACTGGCTCGTTTTCTTGCCCCCTTGTTGCCCGCCGGCCGCACGGCCCATGTGTCGGGCTGCACCAAAGGCTGCGCCCACCACGGCGCCACCCTCACGCTGGTCGCCAGTGATGCGGGCTACCACCTGATTGACCACGGCACTGCCCAAAGCACGCCCGACGCCACCGGCCTCGACGCAGCAGGCATTGCCGCCTACCTAGAACAACAACGATTGCATGCGCCATACGTATGAAACCGATGGCGATGCCATCTACCGACAGTCCTTTGCCATCATCCGCTCGGAAACGGACCTGGCCCGCTTCAACTCTATCGAAGAGCTGGCCGTCGTCCGCATGATCCACGCCGCCGGCATGGTCGGCCTGGAAGCCCATGTGCGCTTTTCTGAGGGCATGGCCGAGGCCGCACGCGCGGCACTGGAAGCCGGTGCGCCCATCTTGTGCGACGTGCGCATGGTGAGCGAAGGCATCACCCGCACCCGCCTGCCGGCCGACAACCCAGTGATCTCCACCTTGCAAGACCCGTCGGTGCGCGAGTTGGCAAAGTCCATGGGCACCACCCGCAGCGCCGCTGCGCTGGAGCTGTGGCGCCCGCACTTGGCCGGGGCCGTGGTGGCTATTGGCAATGCGCCGACCGCCCTTTTTCATTTGCTCAATATGTTGCAAGACCCCGACTGCCCTCGCCCTGCGGCCATCATTGGCTGCCCGGTGGGCTTTGTGGGTGCGGCCGAATCCAAGGTCGCGCTCATGGCCGACCTGCCCGCCCCCAGCATGGTGGTGCACGGCCGCTTGGGCGGCAGCGCCATCACCGTGGCGGCGGTGAACGCGCTCGCCAGCCGGAGGGAAATCTGATGGGACGCATCCTCTGCGCGGGCCTGGGGCCCGGTGACCCGGATTTGATGAGCGTGCGCTCTGACCGCGCTATCCGCGCGGCCCAGCACGTGGCCTACTTCCGCAAAAAGGGCCGGCCCGGCCAGGCGCGCCGCATTGTCGAAGGCATGTTGCTGCCCGGCGTCACCGAGTACCCCATGGAGTACCCGGTGACCACCGAGCTGCCTTTTGACAGCCCTGAATACATCCACTGCCTGGCCACGTTTTACGACGACTGGGCGGACCGCCTGGCCACACTCGCCCAGACTGAGGACGTGCTGGTGCTGTGCGAAGGCGACCCGTTTTTCTACGGCTCCTTCATGCACCTCTACACCCGGCTGCAAGGCCGCGCCATGGTGGAGGTGATTCCCGGCATCCCCGGCATGGTGGGCTGCTGGTCCGCCACCGGCGTACCCATCACCTGGGGCGACGATGTGATGACCGTGCTCATGGGCACCCTGCCTGAGGACGAGCTGGTACGCCACATGCAAACCGCCGATGCCCTGGTCGTCATGAAAACCGGCCGCAACCTGCCCCGCGTGCGCAGCGCGCTGGCCCAAGCCGGCCGCTTGGACCAGGCCTGGCTGGTCGAGCGAGGCACTATGCCCGGAGAGCGCGTCATGAAGCTGGCCGACGTGGACGGCACCGACTGCCCCTACTTCGCCATCGTGCTAGTGCACGGCAGTGGCCGCCGCCCCGAGGTGCAGGAATGACTGCCCCCCTGTTAGCAGGCACGCTGTGCATCGCAGGCTTGGGCCCGGGCGACGCGCAACTGGTCACGCCCGAAGTGACCGCCGCCATCGAGGCGGCCACCGACATCGTGGGCTACATCCCCTATGTGGCGCGCATTGCGCCGCGCCCCGGCCTCACGCTGCACGCATCAGACAACCGGGTCGAGATGGACCGCGCTCGCGCCGCCTTGCACATGGCCGCCGAGGGCAAGCAGGTGGTGATCGTGTCTTCTGGCGACCCCGGCGTGTTTGCCATGGCCGCTGCCGTGTTTGAAGCGCTGGAAGGCAGGCCCGACTGGCAGGCGCTGGATATTCGCGTGCTGCCCGGCATCACCGCCATGCTGGCCGCGGCAGCCAAAGCGGGTGCGCCCTTGGGCCACGACTTTTGCGCCATCAACCTCAGCGACAACCTCAAACCCGCCGAGCTGATCGAAGCCCGGGTGCGCGCAGCCGCGGGGGCCGACTTTGCGATGGCGTTTTACAACCCCCGCTCCGCCAGCCGCCCCCACACCTTTGGCCGCGTACTGCAGGTGCTGCTGGAAGCCTGCGGCCCGGACCGCCTGATCACCTTTGCCCGCGCCGTAAGCACCCCGGAAGAAAAGATCAACACCGTGCGACTGGGTGACGCCACCCCCGAAATGGCGGACATGCGCACCGTGGTCATCGTGGGTAACAGCGCCACCCGCCACGTGGGCCGCTTCGTCTACACCCCGCGCTCGGCGCTATGAAAGTTTCAACAGCCAGCTACGCCCAGCCAGTGCAGCACCTCGGGCACGCTGCCCACGGCGGGGCGGCTAGGAATGTGCGGCCGGTCTATCAGGATGACGGGCAGCCCCAACTCGCGGGCCGCCACCAGCTTGGCCTCGGCGCCCGCGCCACCCGAGTTTTTGGAGACGATGTGCGTGATGCCATGCGCTTGCAACAGGGCGCGGTCGCCCTGCAGCGTGAAGGGGCCGCGGTCCAGCACCACATGGCCGCGCGCCGCGGGCAAGTCCAACACCGGGTCCACCAAGCGCAACAGGTACCAATGCTGGGCACACGCCAAAAACGGCGCCAAGTTCTGCTTGCCAATGGCCAAAAATACGCGTGCGGGCTCAGCAGGCAAGGCTTGCACGGCGGCGGTAATGCCTGCCACATGCGTCCACACATCACCACCCTGCGCCTGCCAGGCGGGCCGCTCGAGTGCCAGCAAAGGCACGCCAGCGGCGGCACAGACCTGCACTGCGTTGCTGCTCATTTGCGCGGCAAAGGGGTGGGTGGCGTCCACCAAATGGCTGATGCGCTCAGCCTGCAGGTAGGCCTGCAGCCCCGCCACCCCGCCGAACCCACCCACGCGGGTGGGCAGCGGCTGGGCGATGGGCGCATCGGTACGGCCTGCGTAAGAAAACACCGCGTCCACCCCGGCCTGCACCAAGGCCTGAGCCAGGCGGCTGGCCTCGGTGGTGCCGCCCAGCAACAACACCCGCAAGGAGCCGTGCGCCATGTTTGAACCGTGGTTGTCAATCATTGGTATTGGTGAAGATGGTCTGCATGGTCTGGGCGATGGTAGCCGCTCGGCACTGGCCCGCGCGCAGCATGTATTCGGCGGGCCACGCCACTTGGCGCTGGCAGACGTGGGCAGCCGGGGCATTGAATGGCCCGTGCCTTTTGACGTGGCGCCTGTGCTCGCCCTGCGCGGCCAGCCGGTCGTGGTGCTGGCCTCGGGCGACCCGTTCTGGTTTGGGGCCGGTGGCAGCCTGGCGGCGCATTTGCAGCCCGACGAATGGGTGGCCCACCCCGCGCCATCCACCTTTGCACTGGCCGCCTCGCGCCTGGCCTGGCGGCTGGAAGTGGTGCACTGCTTCGGCCTGCACGCCGCGCCATTTGCCCGCACCCGCAGCGGGCTGCACCCCGGCGCGCAGTTGATCTGCCTGTTGCGAGATGCGGCGGCTGTGGGTGAATTTGCACAGTGGCTCACAGCCCAAGGCTGCGGTGCTTCTAACGTGTGGGTGCTGGAAGCATTGGGCGGCCCGCGCGAACGTGTCCGCCAGACCACGGCAGCCGCACTCGACTTTGCCGACATCCAAACCCCGGTGGCGGTCGCCGTGCAAGTGGCGAGCACCGACGCCACATTTGCCGGCCTGCCCCGCAGCGCCGGCCTGCCGGACGCGGGCTTTGCCAGCGACGGCCAAATCACCAAGTCGCCCATACGCGCCTTGACGCTGGCCGCTCTCGCGCCCCACCCCGGCCAACACCTGTGGGACCTGGGCGCAGGCTCGGGCTCGGTGTCGGTGGAGTGGTGTTTGGCGGGCGGCACATCCAGCGCGGTGGAGCAACACGCCGAGCGCGTGAGCAATATCCGCAGCAATGCGGCGAACTTTGGCATAGACCACCGCCTGACCGTGCACCATGGCCACACGCCCGACATGCTGGCCAGCCTGCCCACACCAAACACCATTTTTGTCGGTGGCGGCTTTGACCAGGATTTGTTTGCCAGGCTGCAAGCCGCTGCGCCGCAAGGCACCCGCCTGGTGGTGAACGCGGTGACGCTGGAGACTGAATCGACCCTGCTGCAACTGCACGCCCAGCATGGCGGCGAGCTGCTGCGTATTGAGCTGGCGCAAGCCGCGCCCTTAGGCCGTATGCGCGGATGGCAGCCTAGCCGCCCGGTAGTGCAGTGGAGCGTGACGCTGTGAACCGCTCTCGCTTGGCGGCGCCCCACTTGAATGACTTGCCCGCATGAAGCTGGTGGCGGGCTTGGGCTTTAGAGCCGGATGCGAAGCAGGCTCAATGCGCAGCGCCTTGCAGGCCGCTCTGGAACTTGCGTCCACAGAGCACGGCCGGCCTATCACCCTAGCCCAACTCAGCGCGCTCGCCACTGCAGCAGACAAAGCCCATCACCCCGCCCTGCTGCAACTTGCGGCCGAATTGCAAGTCTCCATCCACCCAATCCTCCTGCCCGCGCTGGCCGAGCAGTCTGCTGCGCCCAGTGCCCATGTGCCCGAACGCTATGGCGCCCACAGCGTTGCCGAGGCGGCTGCACTCGCAGCGGCTGGCCCCGGCGCAAGCCTGCTGGGCCGCCGCAGCATCAGCTTCGACCGCATGGCAACAGCCGCTTTGGCTTCGATACAAAATACCTCCCCATGACTGTTCACTTCATTGGCGCCGGCCCCGGCGCACCCGACCTTTTGACCCTGCGCGGGCGCGACCTGATTGCTGCCAGCCCTGTCTGCCTGTACGCCGGCTCGCTGGTGCCCGAGGGCGTGTTGGCCCACTGCCCGCCCGGTGCGCGCATCGTCAACACCGCGCCCCTGTCGCTGGAGCAAATTTTTGAGGAAATCCGCACTGCGCACACCGCCGGGCAAGACGTGGCTCGCCTGCATTCCGGCGACTTGTCGGTGTGGTCGGCCATGGGCGAGCAGCTGCGCGGCTTGCGCGCGCTGGGCATTCCCTACACTGTGACGCCGGGCGTGCCATCTTTTGCCGCCGCCGCTGCCACGCTGGAAGCCGAGCTGACGCTGCCGGGCCTGAGCCAATCGGTGGTGCTCACCCGCACTTCGGGCCGCGCATCGGCCATGCCTGACACCGAGTCGCTGGCCAACTTTGCGGCCACGCAGGCGGTGCTGGCGATTCACCTGTCTATCCATGTGTTGCCGCGCGTAGTGGCCGAGCTGTCGCCCCACTACGGCGCAGACTGCCCGGTGGCCGTGGTCTGGCGTGCCAGCTGGCCGGACGAACGCGTGGTGCGCGCCACGTTGGCCACCATCGAAGCAGCCATTGGCGAAGGCATGGAGCGCACGGCATTGATATTGGTGGGCCACACGCTGGGTCAAAACTTGGGCGAAGGCGACTTTGCCCACAGCCGCCTGTACGCCGGCGACTACGACCGCCGCTACCGCCCGCTGGGCACCGCGCCGCGCTTCCCGGCAGGCACCGAATGACTGCGGACATGAAGGTGGCCAAACAGGTTGAACTTTGCCTGGTCGGCATTGGCACCGGCAACCCCGACCACGTCACCCGCCAGGGCGTGAAAGCGCTGAACGCGGCGGATCTCATCCTGGTGCCGCAAAAAGGCGAAGGCAAAGCCGACCTGGCCGAGCTACGGCTGGCGTTGTGCGAAGAGTTGGTCAGCAACCCCGCCACGCAGGTGGTGCAGTTCGACATGCCGGTGCGCGACGCGCACGACCCGGACTACCCCGGCGCCGTCAACCGCTGGCATGACGCCATTGCCGAGGTGTGGCTGGCGAAAATCCGCGCGCACTTGCCCGAGGGTGGGCGCGTGGCCCTGCTGGTGTGGGGCGACCCGTCGTTGTATGACAGCACCCTGCGCGTTGCAGACCGGCTGGCACTGCAACTGCCGCTGACGGTGTCGGTGGTGCCCGGCATCACCGCGCTGCAAGCGCTGACCGCCGCCCACGCCATTGCGCTCAACGACATCAACGCCCCGGTCACCATCACCACCGGCCGCCAACTGCGCGACCACGGCTGGCCCGAGAGCGCCGACACCATCGCCGTGATGCTGGACGGCCATTGCGCCTTCCAACACCTGCCGCCCGAAGGCATCACCATCTGGTGGGGCGCCTACCTGGGCATGCCCCAACAGATCTGCATCGCCGGGCCGCTGGCCGAAGTGAGCGAGCGGATTCAGGCGGAACGCCAAGCCGCGCGCGCGGCGCATGGGTGGGTGATGGATATTTATTTGATGAGGCGGGCGAATACCTGACAGACGGGTATAGCGACGCAACACCGAATCCCGCTTGGGCCTAGGAACTGTCTATTGCAAGCGCCTGCAGGGGCAGGTCGATTGGCGGCAAGCTTCCAAATAGAAGACGCCATCGGAGGCGCTGGCCTAGCTGCCAGCGCGGCAAAGAATTAAGCTGCGAGCTTCAGGTTGTCGACCTGAATGCCATCCGCGCCGCCCGTCAAGGCAAACAGGCAACGCGCAACTTCACCTACTACTTTGACATTTACGGCATTGCCCAGCGCCTTGAATGCCGCACCCTCAGCCTCGGGAAGGTATTGCAAATCATCCATCGACTGCAGCCTCTTGCACTCTTTCAGAGTCATATACCGCGACTCCCAACCGATGATGGGCGTCTGCGTGGTTGTCATCGCAACCAGTGCAGGGGCAGTCGATCTGCGTTTCACTCGCAATCCTGATGCGCGAACCTGAAGCACATGTTTCGTCAAATCTCGAACCTCACCCTGGCAGTTCCACTCCAACTTCTGCAAAGATGACGGAAACTGCTTGAGCTTCTCCATCCATGGCTCGATCCACTGGTAGTTCTGCTGAAACAGTTCTCTGTTTTGGCGGATGAATGATTGCTTCCACGCCGGAAAACAGCCCTTTAAGGTTCGCGAATAGCTTGGTACGCCCTCGAGAATTTCGGCCATACTGTGTCCAGAAAGTTGGCGCCCGAAAGCACCCTTAAAGCTACATAGTTCGTTGACAGTGTATGAATGCAGAGAGTCCCGCGACGTAGGGTAATCGGCTCCAAATTCGTGCCCCCAGATGGGAAATGATGGCAGCCTTTTGTCTACTGGATACTGGTCAAGGAATTCTTGCCAGACCTCCATACAGTCAACCAATTGTTTCGTGATCGGCTTCGCATCTGCTGGCGCAACATCTAGCACGGTACCAATGTCAAGAACTCCATGGTGCTCTTCCGGCCAATTAAATGAATCAAGACCTCCTCGCGACCGAAGGTGCGCGACCATAAACAAACGCTCTCGAATTTGCGGCACACCAAATTCGTGCGGCGACAGTTTCTTACTAAGAACATCGTAGCCAAACGAACTTAGAGTCTCAACAACTTTCTTGTATGTGTTGCCGTCGTCATGGTTGAGAAAATTGGCGACATTCTCAAGAATTATGAATCGCGGACGCCTGCACTCAATAATCTCGGCGATTCGAAGAAAGACTGTTCCTCTCAGTTTATCTTTCCATCCCAATTGCAAGCCTGCCTTCGAAAATGGCTGGCATGGAAATCCCGCACACAATACTTCATGATCTGGAACGGTATGAGGTGTGATTTTCCAAAGGTCTCCCTCCGCAGGAATTCCAAAATTTTTCTCGTAGAGCGATTGCAAATCACTTTGGATTTCAGACGCAAAAACACACTGCCCACCATGCAATTCCAAAGCTTGATGAAAACCACCAATACCGGCACACAAATCAACAAATCGAAATTTCATCTAAGGAAGTCTAGGAATAGCTACAACATAAGGGGTCATCCAGCCGATTACCTCTTGTCCAATATTATCTGGCAACCAATTTTTCACCTTAATATCTAGCAGGCGATATCGGTCAAAAAATATTCCTTGAACCATGAGGGCATTTTTACGAAAATCACTATCATCAACAAATCCATAGGGCATAGCAAAACCTTTAGATGGCGGAGAATTAAAGGATATTACTTTTGACCAGATATTTAAATCAGGGGTACGTCTCTTGTTGATCCAATCCTTGCCAGACGCACACTGAATCATCATGACCGGCATGCAAGGCCAATTGTCATCGAACGAGCTATACATCAGCAAGTCAAGCCCGATTTCATTGGCATGCGAGTCAACCCACAACTCCCGTTCAGCACCCTCTCGTTCAAAAAGCTCCGCAGTGATTTCGTTTACGCAATCCTTCAGCTTTACTGGATTGTCAGCAGCCCAGCCTACTCGCTTGACTACCCAGCCTGGATAACGGGCAGTCAGTGCAGCGTGACAAATCTTCTCAAAAATTGACCCTTGTACGCCATAAACAATGGGAAATTTATCTTTATTAAACGACTTAGGGTAAAGATATCCTAAGCATGACAACAAGACGCAGAAGCTGTATGCAGGGTAATCAGTCCACTTTTTCGTCGCAGTGAACGACAAGGCGTCGGTCTCTATGCCCAAAGTGTGTCCCAACCGGCGAAAGCGGCGCTCCACAATTGCCCATGCGTCGTCAACAAATGCATTTGCAAAATCTTGCTCAAGGTAGATGCCATTCTCCGTGAGCGAGTCGACTACATCCGATCTATAAAGAGGCTCATCAGAAAAAATAACACTGGCTTCTAGCCAGTCACAAAACAAATCCAAGCGACTATTGTGCTCTTTAACCGAGTAGCTTATCCCTTGTTCCGGCAATTTAAGAGCCATCTCGTTCCTCCGCCAAGATCTCCTCCTTAATTGCAGGAAAACTATTCAGTAGTTGGAAAATATCTGCCCCCAACCGACGAACGACGCGCTGCATTTCGTCTGATTTTTTGTATACATGAGCATCGCCCAGTGCCAATTGGATATTATCCGACGCCGAAGATATAAGCTCAATAACATTTCGCTCTCCTTCCCCTGACTTTCGAAGAGCAACTTCAAACACCGGAACGGTCGTCCGTTCCAGATACTTAACGGCCTCCTCGCTTTCAAGAATTCTTCCAAAATCATCGACATGACGGGAGTCTGAAAATAGAGGCGCCTTCTTTTCCTTGCCAAACAGCCAAGTTGAATAGTTTCTCAGATTATCTTGATAACCAGGATTGATCGGCTTGCGCGCTTCAGCAGGATCTGCGTTCCAATTGACACCCAAGTACTTCTGTGCACCGGCACTTCTTAGTGATAAGTACAGAACGCTAAATTTTTTTTCAACCTCCTCTACATCAATGTCTTCGTCCTCATCCATCTGAGTGAGCACTCGATACGCAATGTAATGAGATCTAACAGTCGGGGCCTTACTCCCAATTTTTCGTCTTACCTGATCATAAGTAAGGCCTTCCTCCTCAATTAGTTTGGCAATATATTCTGCCTTTTCCGCAGGCTTCCATTCCTTGATTCCGGTAACGTGTCGAAAGCCGAGGTATGCAGAGACTTTAGCCCTAGACTCGACCTGAATATAAGGAAGGTTTTCGAAAAAATCGTTTGGCAAATTGCCGCTATCCAATAAATCAGACCACTTCTTGTTCTTTAATTGGCCCGTCTTTGCAGCCCACAGCAGCTTCACAGTAGCAAGCCTTCGATTGCCCTCTACGACCACTAGATGCTCTTTCCCGTAAAGCTTTTCCTTGACAACGATTAGCGCCTCTTGGGGAAAGAAGCCGCTCTCCAAAAACGATGTGGCTATCTCGTCCAGCGTCCAGCCTTGCATTACCTCAAGAATCTTGTCCTGCTTGAGCGTATTGGAGGCGACCTTTCGACCAAGCCGTGGGTTTGTCGGATCGAGGTACAGGTCGTCTACTGATGCGTATTCAATTTTTG
The DNA here is from genome assembly GCA_002390825.1 of Rhodoferax sp. UBA4409. Classification (GTDB taxonomy): domain Bacteria; phylum Pseudomonadota; class Gammaproteobacteria; order Burkholderiales; family Burkholderiaceae_C; genus Allorhodoferax. Next base: position 19,865 of record DGQR01000049.1, on the reverse strand, counting down.
TGGCCATAAGAGTTCTCGAAAAATAGCTGCCGTCTCGCACGTCTAAGGAGTGGCCTTATTGTCGCGCCACATCCCGTATCCCAAAACTTATTGGTGCATTTGATTTACAACATGCTCGACGCTACCAGCACTTGTCGTATGTCCTATTGAGTACGCTTGCCGGCTGGATCCCTGAGCGCAACGCCGACCTGGAGAATGCAGCCTGCCAAGCGGACATTGTCGAACGGAGGTTATAGAGCATTGAAGCCACCGCATTTGGGTTGTACCGTCAGAAAGTCAGACAGAAACAGTCATTGGTATTGCACACGCCGAACATGCAATCTCGACATTCCGGCGGTTCGTCGAACCCATCAATTTGGCCAACATTAAGGCCGCTATCTGCACATGAATTCGAGTTGACAGAGGTCCGCTATAGTTGGAATCGAGTCGCAATTCCAAGCTTTTGGCTGCAAAACATGGGAAGTCGACTCCTCATGTTATGCAAAGAGATCCCAATCTCAAAGAGTAGCGAATGACGCTACCTGGCAACCTACGACTGCGATTCGAAGAAAGCTGTGGGGCTCGCAAAAAATACACATACAGCTTCAATCTCAATAACATTTCCATAGCGTAACGCCCGTCCTGAACAACGCCGTCTCCAACTCCCGAGTAGCCTCCTTCGCCACATCCACCCCCTTCACCGCAAGCTAAAACGGTAAGCCAGGCTTAATGTAGGTGGGGAGCAATTTCGTGATCGGAGTCACAGCGGGGACCTTGCCGCTCGGCACACTGGCGTGCTCCACGGCAACGTCGGATGGCAGCATGTTGCTATCTTCTTTATCAAATCAGCCTCTAGCCCAGGTTCTAAATCCGCAAGCAGCTCCTAATTCCATAGCATCTAGTCAGCCCCGCGGTACTCCGCACCCCAGCGCTTCGCCCAATCGGCACAGCGCCCGACCCTGACCTTTGCGTCTTCAAAGTCCACCACCACCAGCTGATCCGCGCCCTGTGGAGCGCGCGGTTGCTCCAAGGTGCGGCCATCGGTCAGCAACCATAGAACGTTAGAAGCAGTACTGGCGTTAGTACCGCGCACGCGGCGGTGTTGGGCCATCAGATTGTCAGCGGCAGCCAAAGCTTGCGCCAAAGGCGTGCCGCCACCGCCGCCACGCTGTTGCACGCGCACTGCGGCGGCGCGGCGTGCGGGGCCGGGGGACACCAGCACCTCCACGCCCTGCCCGCCAAAGCACAGCAGCGCCACATGGTCGCCCGCGCGGGCGGCTTGCTCCAGCACTTGGGCTGCGTAGCCTTTGGCCCGCGCCAGGCGGCCGCCTTGGCGCATGGAGCCGGAGGTGTCTAGCAGTAGCAAATGCAAGGTGGATGGCTTGGCTTGGGGCTCGCGCCAGCGCAGGTGCTGTGCGGCCAAGGCATTGCGGCCTTTGGCTTGAAGGGTGGGCAGCCAAGCGATGGCGCCGCGTTGTGTTGCTGGGCCGGATGGCGCGCGCACAGCTACCGCAGGTGCATGGGCACCGGCTGGCAAGGCTGCAGTGCGCCACCGCCCGCCGCGCGCCGCACTTAGGGGCGCGGGGCCGGGGTGGCTCAGGCTTTTTTTGGCGGGAGCACTCCTGCAACTGCAGGCCGCACGGTACCCACAGGCACGGGGGGCATGGCGCCCCAATCGCCATCGGCACTGCCAGTTCCAGCCGACTCCGGCTGCGCGGTGCTGCAGTCTTGACCTTGGGTGGGCGGTTGTGGCTTTTGAGCAGCTTGTGGCGCGGGTGGCTGCGCCCCAGCCTGCCGGCGGTGGTGCAAGGCCAGCTCGGCCACGGCATCCACATCGGCCACTGTCACCGCATCACGCCCGTCCAGCGCGGCAGATGCACGGGCGGCGCGCAGCATCACCAAATCGGCCCGCACCCCGTCCACCCCGGCGGCCAGCGCCAGCGCACCGGCGTGGGCCAGTGCGTCGTCCGGCCACTGCACGCGGGGCAACAGAGCTTGCGCATCCAGCACGCTGGCGGCCAGGTTTTGCAATGCGTCGGCATGGCTCTCGGCTACCGCGCTCGGGTCGGCGTCAAACAGCAAGCGGCTGCGCACGATCTGCTGGCGCTGCGCTGCGTCCGTAGGGTTGTGTAGCCACACCGAGAGGCCAAAGCGGTCCAGCAGCTGGGGGCGCAGTTCGCCCTCCTCCGGGTTCATGGTGCCCACCAGCACAAAGCGCGCGGCGTGGCGCTGCGAAATGCCGTCGCGCTCCACGGTGTTGACGCCGCTGGCAGCCACGTCCAGCAAGGCGTCGACCAGCGCGTCGGGCAGCAAATTCACCTCGTCCACATATAGCACGCCTTGGTGCGCCCGCGCCACCAAGCCGGGCGAGAGGCGCACCGCGCCGCTTTGCAAGGCGTCTTCAATACTGAGTGTGCCAACCAGCTGCTCCAGGCTGGCAGCCAGCGGCAGGGTGACAAACGGAGCCTGCGGCAACAAGGCGGCCAGCGCACGTGCGGCGGTGGACTTGGCCGTGCCACGCGGCCCGCCAATGAGCACCCCACCAATGCCGGGGTCTACCGTCACCAATAGCAGCGCGCGCTGCAAGGCCTGCTGGCCCACCAGTGCGGTGAAGGGGAAAGGCACTGGCTCGGGCGCGCTGGCGGCCACAGGTATAGCGGCCTGCAAATTGGCCGCGAAGTTAGCGCCGGTTTGCTTGTCTGGGTTCATGGGCATGGTCAGGATGCTTCCAGTTGGTTTTCGAGCGCCAGCACATGGTCCTGGATGCGTTCGCGGTGGTCGCCGGGCTCGGCCCACAGGCCGCGCTGCATGGCCTCTAACAGGCGCTCGCCGATGCTGCGCAGAGCGCCGGGGTTGTGTTGTTGCAAAAAGGAGCGGGTGTCGTCGTCGTGCACATAGGCGTCGGCCACCAGCGCGTACTGGTGGTCGGCCACCACGCCGGTGGTGGCGTCAAAGGCAAACAAAAAGTCGACGGTGGCCGCCATCTCAAACGCGCCCTTGTAGCCGTGGCGCTTGATGCCGTCTATCCACTTGGGGTTGACGGCGCGTGAGCGCACCACGCGGGCCACTTCTTCGCCCAGGCTGCGGATTTGCGGAGCGCCGGGCACACTGAAGTCGCCGTGGTACAGGGCGGCTGTTTTGCCGCTCAGGTGCTCCACCGCAGCCGCCATGCCGCCCATGAACTGGTAGTAGTCGCCGGAGTCAAGGATGTCGTGCTCGCGGTTGTCCTGGTTGTGCAGCACCGCGTCCAGCCCGGCCATGCGCTGGGCAAAGGCCTCAGGGGCGGCAGCGCCATCGCTGTCCTGGCCGTAGGCAAAGGCACCGGCGCGAAGGTAGGCCTCGGCCAGCTCGGAGCGCTCGGTCCAGTTGCCGCTGGCAATCGACGCTTGCAAGCCCGCGCCATAGCCGCCGGGCCGGGGGCCGAACACGCGCCAGGTGGAGGCGCGCTCGGCTTCCGCATCGCTATGACCGGCGGCCTGGGCCTGCGCGGCCTCAGCCTGCACCCGCACGCGGATGGGGTTGACGTCGTCCGCCTCGTCCTCGGGCGGAATGGCAGCCACGGCGCGCACGGCGGTGTCAAACAAATCGATCACATTGGGAAAGGCATCCCGGAAGAAGCCGGAGACTCGTAATGTGACGTCCACTCGCGGGCGGCCCAGCACGGTCATGGGCATGACTTCGATATCGGTGACCCGATTGCTGCCCGCCGCCCACTTGGGCCGCACACCCAAAAGCGAGAAGGCCTGGGCCACGTCTTCGCCGCCGGTGCGCATGGTGCTGGTGCCCCACACCGACAGGCCCAAGGCCGTGGGGTAAGCGCCATGGTCTTGCAGGTGGCGCTCGACCACGCGGTCGGCGCCCTTGGCGCCCATGGCGTAGGCGGTTTGGGTGGGGATAGCGCGGGTGTCCACCGAATAGAAGTTGCGCCCGGTGGGCAGCACATCAGGCCGGCCACGCGACGGTGCGCCGCTGGGGCCAGGCGGGATGAAACGGCCATCGAGCCCGCGCAGCAGCTGGGTGATCTCATTAGGGCCACAGGCGTCGAGGCGCGGGGCCAGCACCGTTTGCAGGCGCTGCAGCACCTGGGTAGTGTGAGGCCAAGCTTCAGGCGCATCCACCGGGCCACCGGGCATCGCACTGCCCTGCTCTGCCATGTCTTGCACCACGCGGGTGGCCAGCAGCTCCACGCGCTCGCGGGTGTGGCCGGCGTGGCGCCATGGGTCATCGCTCAGGGCCTGCAGCACGGCGGGGCGTGGGCCGATCCACGGTGCGGCCCAGTCGGGGCTGAGGGCGTCAAAGTCCGTGAGGCCCAGGTCTTGCGCCAGGGCGACTGTCAAGCTGGCTTGGGCGGCACCTGAGCCGCCGGGATAGCGGGCCAGCGCCACCAGCGTGTCCACCCGCTGGCGGCCGGTGGGCGACTGGCCGAAGGTGTGCAGGCCATCACGGATTTGGGACTCTTTGATCTCGCACAGGTAGGCGTCCAGACGGCGCAACAGCGCTTCGCGCTCAGCATCATCGGCAGGCTTGGTAAAGCCCAGCTCGATGTGCAGGCCATCGGCCAGCACCTGCTCCAAGATGCTGCCGCGCAGGAGCTTGGCGCGGCGCGGGTCCAGAGACAGGGCTTCGTAATACTCGTCCATGCGGCCTTCGAGCTGCTGCAGGGGTCCATAGGTTTCGGCCCGCGTCATGGCGGGCATGAGGTGGTCGATGATGACGGCCTGCGTGCGGCGCTTGGCCTGCGCGCCCTCGCCCGGGTCGTTCACGATAAAGGGGTACAGGTGCGGCAGCGGACCCAAGATGGCGTCGGGCCAGCAGGCCGCGCCCAACGCCACGCTTTTGCCGGGCAACCATTCCAGGTTGCCGTGCTTGCCGACGTGCACCACCGCATCCACCGCGTAGACACGGCGCATCCAGAAGTAAAAGGCCAGGTAGTTGTGCGTGGGCACCAGATCGGCGTCGTGGTAGGTGGCGACCAGGTCCAGGTCGCGCCCACGGGCGGGCTGATTGCCCACGAATACATTGCCATAGCGCTGGCCTGAAATCATGAAGCGGCCATGACGCACCAGCGGATCTTGCTCCGGCAGGCCCCACAGCGCGTTGATGGCGGCCTGGCTCTCGCCGGGCAGCGCGTGGAAGTCTTGCAGGTAGTCGACCATCGCCAAGCTCTGGCCCACTGGGCGAGCGTCGTTGGCGTCCAGGTTGTTGGTGATGCCGCGCGTCAGGTCGGCCATCAGGGCGTCGCTGTCGGCCGGCACATCGCCGGTGGCATAGCCTGCGGATTTCAGGGCTTGCAGGATGACGACGGTGGACGCGGGTGTGTCTAGCCCCACACCATTGGCCAGGCGCGAGTCGTCGTTCGGGTAGTTGGCCAGCACCAGCGCCACGCGCTTTTCGCTACTTTTTTTATAGCGCAGTGCGCACCATTTACGGGCGAGAGCGGCCACATAGGCCATGCGCTCAAGCTCAGGCTGGTAGCGCACCACATCAATCTCGGCGCGCTCACAGCGCCAGGCCAGGCCCTTGAAACTGATGGGCCGGGTGCCAATGCGGCCATCCACCTCGGGCAACACAATTTGCATGGCGAGGTCGCGCGGGGTGAGGCCGTGCGGGTCGTCTTGCCACTGCACTTGCGAGCAACCGGCGGTGATGAGTTGCAACACGGGCGCATCCCCCGCCAGCAGCACGGGCTGCACTTCGGCGCCACTGTCATTGCCGTCGATGGAACCCACCGCAAAGCTGGTGGCGTTGAGCACCACGTCCACCCGGTGCTCGCGGGCCATGGTCTGCAGCAGCGCCATGCTCTCAGGGTTTTTGAGCGAGTCCAGCGCCAGAGCCGGGGTGTTGAGGCCCTGCTCTGCCAGCGCGGCCAGCATGGCGTCAAACGCGGCGGTGTTGCCGGCCTGCAAATGGGCTTTGTAAAACACCAGCAGCGCCACGGGTGCACCTTCGCGCCAGGGTGCCACTTGGTTCAAGGGCTCGTAGCGCACCGCGCCGGGCAGCACCTGCGCAGGCGCAGGCCGCTCGCCCCGGCCAAAGGCGGCATGGGCAATCAGCTGGTAGAAGTTGTTGGCGTTGTCGCGCCCACCTTCGCGCAGGCAGCGCCACAGGTGGGTGCAGTCGTCTTTGGCGGCGGTGCTGCGCAACAGCAGCTGCGCGTCTTCCACACATTCGCCCGACACCATCACCAGCCACTGGCCGCGCGCGGCGGCGGACTCGCACACCTGATCCACGATGTAGGCCCAGTCACTGGGGGCGCCCAAGTGTTCGATGACGATGGCCTTGGCGTGGCGCAGTACATCGTCCATGTATAAGTCGGTGGACGCGGGCTGGCGAAGCCACATCAGGTTGGCCAGGCGCACACTCGGAAAATCGGCGGGCAGGTTGCTGGCCACCTCGGCCAAGAGCGACAAGGTGGTGTCCGCCACGGTGAGCACCACGATGTCGCCGGGCGTTTGCTCCACGCGCACGATGCCATTGCCATCGTCTTCGACATGGCCGCCAGGGCGGGTGGAGAGCAAATGCATGGTGAACTGCCTTTAATGAACTGCCGTTATGCCAACGCGGCTTGCAACTCGGCTTGCAGCGTGGCCGCGTCCAGGTGGTCGCCAATAAACACCAAGCGGGTCGCACGCGGCTCGTCAGCACGCCAGGCGCGGTCGAAATAACTGTCAAAACGCTGGCCTACGCCCTGCACCACCAGGCGCATGGCCGCACCGGGCAAGGACACAAAGCCCTTGATGCGGTAAATCTCATGGCGCTGCACCAGTGCGGTCAGTGCCGGGATGACCTTGGCACGGTCGGCCACTTGCAGGGTCAGGGACACGGAATCGAACTCGTCGTGGTCGTGGTCCTCTTCCTCGTCGTGGTGGGTTTTGCGGGAATCGATCACATCCTCCACCGCGCGCTCCAGGCCAAGCAACACGTCCATAGGCACATTGCCGTGAGAGGCGCGCACCAGCTTCACGCCGGCAGGGGCTTCGGCACGGATGGTGGCTTCCACGGCTTCGAGCGCTGCGGCGTCCATGCCGTCCACCTTGTGCACGATGACCAGGTCGGCCGTGGCAAGTTGGTCTTCAAACAGCTCCGCCAGAGGGGATTCGTGGTCCAGGTTGTCGTCAGAGCGGCGCAGCGCGTCGACCGCCACCGGGTCTTCGGCGAACGTACCTGCGGCCACGGCGGGCGCATCCACCACGGTGATCACCGAGTCAACAGTAAATGCATTGCGCAGCGCGGGCCACTGGAAGGCCTGCACCAGCGGCTTGGGCAAAGCAAGGCCGGAGGTCTCGATGACCAGATAGTCGATCTGGTCGCGGCGGGCTGCCAACTGCTCCATGACAGGGGCAAATTCTTCTTGCACGGTGCAGCACAGGCAGCCGTTGGCCAGCTCGAACAGCTGGCCGTTTTCTTCACCGTTTTCATCGCAGCCGATGCCGCAGCCGCGCAGCAGTTCGCCGTCAATGCCCAACTCGCCGAACTCGTTGACGATGACCGCAATGCGGCGGCCCTGTGCGTTGGTGAGCAGGTTACGCAAGAGTGTGGTTTTGCCACTGCCCAAAAAGCCGGTGACGATGGTGGCGGGGATTTTGCGGGTTTGCATGGTGTGGAAATGAACGTAAAAAATGAATAAAACAGGTGGCAATCAGGCGCCGTCTGACTGGTGCAACAGCGTGTACATGACAAACAAGGCGCCCACGCTGGCGGTCACGATGCCTACCGGCAGCTCTTGCGGGGCCAGAATGGACCGGCTCACCACATCGCTGAGCAACAGCAGCAAGGCGCCAATCAGCATGGCGATGTGCAGCATGTGGCGGTGCAGTGCCCCAGCCAGTGCGCGGGCGAGGTGCGGAACCATGAGGCCGACAAAACCAATCACCCCGGAGACTGCCACAAAACACGCGGTGGCAAAGGCGCACACCACAAAGGCCTGCACCCGCAGCCGCTCGGGCGCGATGCCCAAGCTGTGCGCGGTGTGGTCGCCACTGAGCATGGCGTCCAACGCATGGCGCCTGTGCCACGAGAAAAGCGACAGCACCGCCAAACCAGTCAGGGGGATAAACAGGTTGTCCCAGCGGGCAGAGCCCAGACCGCCCATGGTCCAGAACATGACCGACTGGGCGGCACGCTGGTCGCCTAGAAAAGTGAAATAGTAGGTCAGTGCGGTAAACAAAAACGAGACGGACAGGCCCGCCAAAATCATGCGCTCGGGCGTGTGGCTGCGGTAGCGGCGCAACAGCAGCAACACCACCACCACCGACGCCATGCCGCCCACAAAGGCGGCGAGCGGCAGCGTCCAGACGCCCAGCACCTCGCCGGTGAGCGTAATCACCGCTACGGCCCCGGCCGCAGACCCCGAAGACAGGCCGAAAAGATAGGGGTCTGACAAATCGTTGCGGGTGGTGGTTTGCAACAGTGCGCCCACCAAGGCCAGACCGGCCCCCACCACAATCGCCAACAACATGCGGGGCACGCGCAGATCCACCACGATGCGGTCAACCATGGTGTAGTCCGCGTCGGGCGCGCCGCGCAACCACAGGCCCAGGCCATGCCCAACCTGCGACCACGCCACCTCGGTAGCACCCGACACCACCGACAGCAAGCTCACGCACGCCAGCAACAGCAGCAGACACACGGTCAGCAGGCTGGTGGATCGCACAGCAGGTGCCAGGCGCATGGGGGCGGACCCGAGCATCAGCGGTTGACGGCCCGAGCCATTTTTTCAATGGCAGCCACGTTGGCCGGGCCGGGGGTGAGCTCTTCGTAGCGCAAAGCGACAAAGCGCTTGTTTTTGACGGCCGTGGTGTGCTGCATCAGCGGGTGCTTTTGCAGGAACTGAAGCAGCTTGTCAGCGCCGCCGTCGTTTTGATAGTCGAGCAAGACCAGGAACTCGGGGTTGCGGGCAGCCACCGCCTCCCAGGCCACGGTGCCCCAGCTGGCGTCCACATCGTCCATGATGTTGCGGCCACCCACAGCTGCCATCATCGCGGTGGGGATGGCGAATTTGCCGGCAGTGAACGGCTTGTCTTCGCCCGAGTCAAACAGGAACATGCGCAGCGGCTCTTTGCCGGTGGCTTTGGGCAGAGCGGCCAGGCGCTGCTTCCACTGGGCGATTTGTGCTTTGGCCTGGGCTTCTTTGCCGAAGATGGTGCCTAGCTTGAGGTAGTCCGCGTATAGCAGCTCCATGCTGGCAGGCGGGCGGGCCTTGTCCACATGGATGCAGCTTTCGCTCAGCACCAGCGTGGGAATTTTGTATTTTTTGAGCGTGGTGGGGGTGACCTCGCCGCCCACTGCCATGCCGTAGTTCCAGCCTGCAAAAAAGAAATCAGGCTTGAGCGCCAAGATGTTCTCCAAGCTGGGCTGCTTTGGCGCAATTTCTTTGATGTTGCCCAGGGCCTGCTTGAACTCGGGGCTCATCTTGTACCAGCCGGTAATACCGCTCACACCGGCCATCTGGCTTTGCAGCCCGAGCGACAAGGCCATGTCGGTCATGTTGATGTCGTGGATCAGCGCGGCCTTCGGCGGCGCTGTGAACGTGAGCTTTTCGCCACAGCTGTCTACCGTTACCGGAAAGGTTTGGGCGTGCGCTGCCAAAGACAGCACCGAGAGGCCGCAAGCGACAAGCCACGCGCGGCAAGAAAAAGTGAGTTTGGGTTTAGTTTTCATATTCTTGGGTTGCCGGGCGGAGCCCGGGGGATTCAAACACAGCGACCGGTTGGTCCCGGTGGGGCAGCGGCAGGTAAAACACATCCATCCCGAAATTGCCCAGCACCAGCTCGGGCGTGAGCACCCGGGCGGGCACATCGTCAGCCACCACCCTGCCCTCGCCCAACAACACGGCGCGATGGGCAAAGCGCTGCACCAGGCTTAGCTCGTGGAGTGCGGCCACCACCGTGATCTCCAGGCTGGCTAGCAGGTCCAGCACATCAGAGCGGGTGCGCAGGTCCAGATGGTTGGTGGGCTCATCGAGCAACAAAATACGGGGCTCTTGGGCCAAGGCGCGGGCAATGGCGCTACGCTGCTGCTCGCCGCCAGAGAGCGTGCCCATGGCCCGGTCTTGCAGGCCTTGCAGGCGACAGCGACTGAGTGCAGTGTCGATGGCGTGCGCATGTTCAGCGCGGCTCGCACCGCTGTGGGGTGTGCGGCCCAGTGCTACGTAGTCGCGCACCCGCAGCTGGGCGTGGATAAATTCATGCTGGTGCACCACGGCCATCTGCCGTGCCCGGTCGGGGCCGGGCATCTGTTGCAGATCGGTGCCGCCCAGCAACACCCGCCCGGACTCGGGCCGCAAGCGACCGGCCATCAGGTGCAGCAGGCTGGACTTGCCCGCGCCGTTGGGCCCGAGCAGTGCAATGTGCTGGCCAAACGGAATGTCAAGCGACACCTGCGCCAGCACCGCCCGACCCTGCCGCTGATACGACACGGCAGCGAGGGACAAGGCAGGCTCAGCGGACGCGACCCGGGGCACGGTCATCAGTCTTCAATCCCGCGCTGGGCGGGCACACCGGCTTTGAAGTGGTGCTTGATCAGCGTCATCTCGGTGACGGTGTCGGCCAGCTCAATCAGCTCAGCCGGCGCATTGCGACCGGTGAGCACCACGTGCACATGCGACGGGCGCTCGCGCAGGCAAGACAAGATAGATTCCAGCGGAATCCAACCGTAGCGCAGCGGGTACATGATTTCATCCAGCACCACCATGAAGTGTTCGCCGGCCATCACGGTGGCCTTGGCTTGCTCCCAGCCGGCTTGGGCCAGCTCGGCGGAGTGGTCGAGGTCTTTGCTTTTCCAGGTAAAGCCGTCGCCCAAGCCGGTGATAGGAATGCCCAGCTGCTCGAACAGGCGGTGCTCGCCGAAACGGGCGGTGGGCACTTTCATGAACTGGTAGACCTTGACCGCCTTGCCCCGGCCGTGGGCACGCAGCGCCAGCCCGAAGGCGGCGGTGCTTTTGCCTTTGCCGGTGCCGGTGTGCACCAATATCAAACCACGCCGCTCGCCTTGCGGGCGGGGCGTGTCGCGGTCTACGGGGGGAGCGATCAAATCCACAACAACAGTCCTTCAGTTCAGCAAATGCTCAGGCCGCGGAGTACACGCGCTGGTTCACCAACGGGTTGCCTTGCAAACGACGCAGAGCCTTGGCAGCCGCCAGCACACCCAGGTCTATCAAAGGCTCAACCAGCACCACGGTCATGTACGCCGCGCCAAAAGTGGCAATCTGGCTCATGTTCTCCATGCCCACGCCACGGCCATAGATGGCCCAGAAAGCCACCCACGCCACGATGCCGCCTTGGTAGGCAGCAGACAGCTTGAAAGCCTGGCTGTAGGTCAGGTCCACATAGGCCACGTTCTCAGGCACGATGCGGCGGGCCAAGGCGGCGGTGGCAAACAAGGGCACCAGCAAGGTGGTGACGTTCATGCCGTACTGGGGCAAGTCTTGCTGCGCGAAAAACACGCTCTGGATCAACAAGCCGCCCATCAGGCCGATGGCTGCAGGCGCCACGCCGAAAATCAACATCAGAGTGGAGCCCAGAATCAGGTGCACCTCGGACACGCCCACGGGGTGGTGCGGCGCCACTTCAAAAAAGCAGAACACCAAGCCCACGCACAGCAAGGCCCGGGCGATCAGGGCCAGGGGGCCCTCTTTTTTAATGGCATCGACCGCCAATTTGGTGGCGTACAGTGCCGCGGTGGTGGCGGTGGCGTAGCTCAGGAAAATTTTGGTGGTGTCCACCAGACCGGGTTCGATGTGCATGAGTTTGCTCCTTTGTAAAAAATGTTTCAGGGTGCCTTCAGGGTCAGCGGCAAGCCGGCGGCCATGAGGGTGACGCGTTCGCAGGTGGTAGCCACCTGCTGGTTGAGCCGGCCCAGCGCATCCACAAAGGCGCGTACTTCGCGCCCCATGGGGATCACGCCCAGTCCGATCTCGTTGCCCACCAGCACCACAGGGCCGGGGGCTTGCGCGATTGCTATCAAAAAAGAAGCTATCTGCGCAGGCTCTACCTCGGCTGGAGGGCTATTTGGCTCAAAATCTACCGGCATCAGCTGGTTGGTGAGCCACAGCGTCAGGCAGTCCACCACCACCAGCGTGGCGGGGGTGCTGTGCTGCTCAATGGCTTCGGCCAGTGCCAGCGGCTCTTCCACAGTCGTCATGCCGGGCACGCGCTCAGCCCGCTCCTGCTGGTGGCGGGCAATGCGCAGGCGCATCTCGTCGTCCCAAGGCTGGGCGGTGGCGATCATGACGGCGCGGCGCTCGGGCGACTGCTGCACCCACTGCCGGGCCAGCAATTCGGCACGGCGCGACTTGCCGCTCTTCTGCCCACCCAGAATGAGCTCGCTACGGGCGATGGTGAAGTCTGTCATGCGGGTGCTCCACAGACAGGCAAGGTTTTGTCCATCCACTGCATGAAGATGCGGTGCATCTGCTGCACGCCGTCTGTCAACGCAGCGGGGCCGGGTTGGAGAATGTCGGCAGACTTGATTTCAAACAACTGCCCATCCCGCACCGCAGGCACATCGGCCCAACCTTCGCGAGCAGCCACCTTTTCAGGGCGGAATTTCTTTCCGCACCAGGAGCCGAGCACGATATCTGGCGCGCGCTGTACGATGGTGGCGCCATCGGCAATGATGCGTTGCTTGCCCATGGGCTCAAGAGAGAGCTCGGGAAAGCAGTCGTCTCCGCCCGCAATCGTCATCAACTCTGACACCCAGCGGATGCAGCTGATATGGGGCTCATCCCACTCTTCAAAAAACACCTTGGGCCGGCGCGCACCAGCGGCCACCCGGGCAGCCACAGCGGCTTGCATGGCGCGCAGACCGGCTTGCATTTCTGCAATGCGCCGGGCGCCCTGCTCTGCCTCTCCGACGATGGCGGCCACTTGGTAGAGCATGGAAAAAATATCCGCCACGCTGCGTTGGTTGAAGATGGTGACCTGCACCCCGCGCTTGACCAGATCGGCCGCGATGTCGGCTTGCAAGTCCGAGAAACCGAATACGCAGTCGGGCTGCAACGCCATGATCTTGTCGGTTTTGGCGCTCAGGAAAGCGCTGACCTTGGGCTTTTCGTCGCGCGCACGCCGGGGCCGGACGGTATAGCCCGAGATGCCGACGATGCGGTGCTCTTGGCCCAGCAGGTACAGCCACTCGGTGGTCTCTTCGGTCAGGCAGACGATGCGCTGCGGGCCGGGGCTGAAATGCAACAGGTCATGCGTCATGCAGCCCCCTCATGTGCCGGAGTGAACAGCTCCACCACCGCCTCGGGGCAGGACGGGAACCAGGCATGGAAGTAACTTGCACGCACAGAACCTTGCTGCCACACCGCCTCACCCGCATCGGGCATGGGGTCGTGGTCGGGGCGCGCGGTGCGGGCTATGGGCATCAGCGGGCTGGCGCTGGTGGAGTAATGGAAGGTATGGCCGCGCAGGGTGCCGGACTGCAGCGTTAACTGCTGCGGGCCCAGAGCCGACAAGCGCTTGTGCATGGTGACGTCGCCGGGCAGGAGACCCCAGAGCGTGTGTTGTGCACCATCGGTGGTAGTGATCGTGTCAAACAAGACCATCATGCCGCCGCACTCAGCCCACACGGGCTTGCCGGCCTGCACATGGGCGGCCAAGCTGTCGCGCATACCTGAGTTCGCAGCCAATGTGCTCGCGTGCAGTTCGGGGTAGCCGCCGGGGATCCAGACGGCGTCGCAGGCGGGCAAAGTGGCGTCTGCGATTGGCGAGAAGAACACCAACTCGGCGCCCAGCTCTTGTAGACAGTCGAGGTTAGCGGTGTAGACGAAGCAGAAGGCAGTGTCTCTCGCTACTGCGATGTTTTTGCCTTTGAGGCCTTGCTCTTTTGTTGTTTGGCTGTGCGAGGCGTGGGTGGGTGGGCGAAGCGGCAGAGCGCTCTGCTCCGTGTCCCCCGCCCGCTGCGCGGGCTCCTCCTTGACCTGCGCAGAGCGCTCTGCCGCTTCGCCCTGGCGGGCTGGCTCTAGCTCTGACACTTGGTCTTGGAATTCCACTGACCACTGTTGGAGGTCTTCGACGCTCATTTGCCCCAGCGGAGTTGCTGCCAATGCATCGGCAGCTGCGTCCAGGCGGGCTTGGGCGTCGGCGACTTCGCTCGCCACCGTCAGGCCCAAGTGGCGTTCGGGCAGTGTCATCGCAGCGTTGCGCATCACTGCACCCAGCCACGGGCTGTCCCTGCGCAGGCTGCGTTGCAACATGGCGGCGTGGCGCTCGGTGGCAACGCGGTTGGCCAGGGCACCGGCCCAGCGCAGGCCGGGGCGGAAGGTTTGCAGGCCGTAGGCCAGTGCGCCGAAGGTGCCGGCCATGGAGCCGGAGTCCATGACGGCCATGACGGGCAGGCCAAAGCGCTGGGCCAAATCGGCAGCACTCGGGTCGCCATCAAACAAGCCCATGACGCCTTCCACCAAAATCAGGTCCGCCTCTTGTGCGGCGTGGCTCAGCCGCTGGCGGCAATCGGCGTCACCGGTCATCCACAAATCAAGCTGGTACACCGGTGCGCCACTGGCGAGCTGGTGCCAGTAAGGGTCTAAGAAATCAGGTCCGCACTTGAAGACGCGCACTCGCCGTCCTTGGCGCGTATGCAGGCGCGCCAACGCGGAAGTGACCGTTGTTTTCCCCTGTCCGGAGGACGGGGCGGTGATCAATAGTGCCGGGCAGGAACGTGACATTACAGGCGCTGTCTCATGCCTTGTGTTGCTTCACTCTCCCCGGCTTCCCCGCCAGGGCTTGAGCGTTACGGACATGCGCTGGGCGCATATCCACCTTGTTGGCCGGTATCCGGGCTGGTGGAGGCAACCTTCGTCGTCTTCCCAAGCGCGTGTTCAAAGCGCTCAGTGACTGTGATGAAAGCAGTGTCAAAGCGACACGTCCACTTACCGTTGCGGGGGCAGCGCAGGTTGAGGACCGCCGCGTGCGGCACCCTCTCCTGCTTCCCGTTGAACTGCGGCATGTGAACCACACCGCGAGCACCAACACCGCGCATTTTACGCAGGGAATGCTTGCGCCACCCCTACAATGAAACACTTATGGCGAATCAGACTCCCATCGACCAAATTGCCGAGCGTGTAGAACGCTTGTTGCTCCGCTACGAGGAGCTTCAGCGGACCAACGCGCTACTCACCAGCCAAGTGGAAACACTCAGCCACGAGCGGGACTCCCTCAAATCAAGATTGAGTGCCGCGCGAGCGCGGGTCGATGCGCTTTTGGAGCGCATTCCCGATCACCTGCTGACCCATAAAGATCCGACATGAAACAGCTGGAAGTTCAAATCATGGGGCAGAGCTACCTGCTTGGCTGCCCCGAAGGCGGTGAATCCCGATTGCTGGAAGCCGTGGAGCGCGTCGACACTGCCATGTGCAAAATCCGCGATGCCGGCAAAGTTCGGGCCCGTGACCGGATTGCCGTGCTAGCAGCGCTAAACCTAGCGTTCGACCTATCTGACAAGTCTTCAGTCCCTGCCGCCGTGGCTACAGGCGCCGGCACGCCGCTAGCCATTGAGGGTGACAGTGCATTGCTGCTGACTTCGCTGCTAGAGCGACTCGATGTCGCGCTGAGCGACGATGGCCGCTTGCTCTAAGCACTGCAAATAAGCCCCTGAGGGCCACTCAAGCTCAGGGTTGACCCCTACAATGCTGGTGTCTGCGAACCTGCCGGGCTTTATATTTCCTTGAACCAATGCTCATTGAGCCAGGGCTTGGAACATTGCTCCGCTAGCGTGATCATCTCGCGTCAGATGAACCCAAAGTGGCAGCTGACCTCGCCCACCTGAACCCCGGTTCAGGATGCGGGTCCGGTGGAGTTTCGCAGACACCCTTCTCCGGGCGAACGCCCTCACTCTTCGGCACTAGCCGTATCCGGCTCCGAAGCCTGCTCAAAGAAATACGCAATTCGCTGACGAGGCGCCAGATAGTCCAGCGCTGCCGCAGGCAGGTTGCCAGGCTTCAAGCTGCGCCGGATACCCAGTTGCGGCATTTTCTCCAGATCCAAAATCAACGCTTCAGCCCGCGCTACACCCGGTTCGTGAAGAATGATGCGCGGCTTGAGCGGCCGCGCCGAGTTGACCGACACCACAATGCCGAAGCGGTCGTCGATCAGCTGCACCACTGAACCCGGGGGGTACACCCCCATCATGCGGATGAATGCACTCAAGGTCACCGCGTCGAAACGGGCTTTGAACTGCGCAAATATCAGCGAGAGCGCCTCATGCGGCGTCAACGCAGAGCCCGGCCGACTCGGGTTGCACAGGTTGTCGTACCGGTTCACCAAGGCCAGTATCCGCCCACTGGTGCCCAAGGCATCGCCGCGCAAGCGTGACGGGAAACCGCTACCGTCCACCATCTCGTGGTGCTGGAGCATGGCCAGCAACACGGGGGAGCGCAGCTCCATGCCCTTTCCAATAGCAAGGCCCTGAGGCACGTGCTCCTGATAGAGGCGGTACTCTGCACTTGAAAAGTTGTCCTCCAACCAGCGCACCCGGTCCGGCAATTTCACCTTACCGATATCGTGCAAAAAAGCCGCCATGCCGAGATCGATCAACTCTGCTTTGTTCAACCCCATGGCCTTACCGAGCAGCAAGGAGATCACAGTGACGTTGACAGGGTGCATGGCCGATTTGTCACCCGCCGCCTCGGAGAGCAAGCGGATGGCTGCCTCACCGTTGTCCATCAGCTCGGTGACATAGGTGTTGACCATCCCGAGGCAAGGCTCAGTCGCCAACTTGGGCTGCAACTGCACCATGTCCATCGTTTTGCGATACAGGCGCACCGACTCTGCGAATCTGCGCTCACAAGCGATCAGACTGCGCTCCTGGGCGGTGAGCATGGCAGCGCGAAGTCTGCGCTGCTCGGCGTCTGCCTGCTCTTGGGTCAAAAGGCTGGCTGCTTCAGGCGGAATGGGTGCTACCGATTCAGACGGGATATCAGCCGCCTCCGAAGACGGCTCATCGCTCTTGCGCGGAACCACACGCACTTGCTTTTTACCCAAGCCTTTGATGACTTCGATTTGCTTGGGAGAGCTGATTTTGAAGCTGCCGGTCGGGAATGGGTGAGCCATCCACCCTACGTCCAATTCCACGTAGTGGCCCACACGCAAAAGCGCAACATCGATCCAGACAGACTCTTCAGATTTCATAGGTTCCGGGGGTTGGCCCTTGGTGATTGCGAGCCAACAAAACTACACCGTAATGAGGATACCCCAGCGCCCACCAACGATCGCAGAACGCACCTACTTTCTTGTGGTGCTGTCTCACTACAGACGCAAAAAAACCCGCCGAAGCGGGTTTTTGGGATGCGCAGGGCGAAATTAGCCCATGTGCAAGCCGCCGTTGACCGAGAAGTCAGCGCCGGTGGCGTAGCCGCCTTCTTCAGACGCCAGCCACGCGATGATGGAGGCGATTTCCGAAGGTTCGCCCAAACGCTTGACCGGCACGGTTGCCACGATCTTGGCCAGCACGTCTTCACGGATGGCCTTGACCATGTCGGTACCGATATAGCCGGGGCTCACGGTGTTGACCGTCACACCCTTGGTGGCCAGCTCCTGGGCCAGAGCCATAGAGAAGCCGTGCATGCCGGCTTTGGCAGCGGAGTAGTTGGTTTGGCCGGCTTGGCCCTTTTCGCCGTTCACGCTGGAGATGTTGATGATGCGGCCCCAGCCTTTTTCCACCATGTCAGGCACCACTTGCTTGGTGACGTTGAACATGGAGTCGAGGTTGGTGCTCATCACCGCTTGCCAGTCTTCGCGGCTCATCTTCAGGAACATGCGGTCGCGGGTGATGCCGGCGTTGTTCACCAGCACGTCAATGCTGCCGTGCTCGGCCTTGGTCTTGCTGAAAGCTTCGACAGTGGAGTCCCAATCACCCACGTTGCCCACCGAGGCGTAGAAGCTGTAGCCCAGCTCTTTTTGCTCGGCCAGCCACTTGGCGTGGTCGCGTGTGGGGCCGCAACCGGCGATCACTTTGAAGCCGTCTTTGTGCAAACGCTGGCAGATGGCGGTCCCGATGCCACCCATGCCACCGGTTACATACGCTACTTTTTGACTCATTTTGTTTCCTCTTTTTAAATCAGTTTGCTATTAAAACTATAGCTACTAGCGCTTATCCTCTGAGCGCCAGTAGCCAAAAACACTTCAAATCAACGCTCGACCGCCAGGGCTACACCCATGCCACCGCCGATGCACAGGGATGCGACACCCTTCTTGGCACCACTGCGCTGCATTTCGTGCAGCAGGGTCACCAAGATACGGGCGCCGGACGCGCCGATGGGGTGGCCGATGGCGATGGCGCCACCGTTCACGTTGACCTTGGCCGGATCAATATCGAGCAACTTGTTCACTGCACAAGCTTGTGCGGCGAACGCTTCGTTCAACTCAAACAAATCCACATCAGCTGCCTTCCAGCCGGCGCGCGCCAGCGCACGCTGGGTCGCAGATACCGGGCCCAAGCCCATCAGGGCCGGATCCAGACCGGTGGTACCGAAGCTGGCAATACGCGCCAGAGGTGTCAGGCCCAGAGCCGCAGCCTTCTTGGCGGTCATGACCATCACGCCAGCAGCACCGTCGTTGATGCCGGAGGCATTGCCCGCAGTCACGCTGCCCGCCTTGTCAAACGCGGGGCGCAGACCAGCCAACGCTTCGGCATTGGTTTTCTTGTTGATGAATTCGTCAGCGTCAAACACCACCGGGTCGCCCTTGCGCTGGGGAATCACCACCGGCACGATTTCGGACTTGAATTTGCCGGCGTCTTGTGCGGCAGCTGCTTTTTGCTGGCTACCCAGCGCCAAAGCGTCTTGCATGTCGCGGGTGATGTCGTTGGCCTTGGCGACGTTTTCAGCGGTGATGCCCATGTGGTACTGGTTGTACACGTCCCACAGGCCGTCGGTGATCATGGTGTCGGCCATTTTCCACTCGCCCATGCGCTGGCCGTCACGGCTGCCCAGCAGCACGTGGGGGGATGCGCTCATGTTTTCCTGGCCACCGGCAATCACAATTTCGCTGTCGCCCCAAGCCACAGCCTGAGCGGCGAGCATCACGGCCTTCAGGCCGGAGCCGCAGACGGCGTTGATGGTGAGCGCGGGAGTTTCTTTAGCCAAACCGGACTTGATACCCGCCTGGCGCGCAGGGTTCTGGCCTACGCCAGCCGCCAGCACTTGGCCGAGGATGACCTCGCCCACTGCGTCCACCGGCAGCCCGCTGCGCTCGAGCAGGCTCTTGATCACAATGCTTCCCAACTCGGTCGCGGGCACTTTGGCCAAAGAGCCACCAAACTTTCCAACTGCAGTTCGGGCTGCAGCAACGATCACGATATCTTCCATCAGGTGTCTCCTTCTTGATAAATCGAAAACTCAGGCCTTCGCCTGTACATAGCGCCCTGGAGCCGCCTCTATGGCCTTGTACTTCCCTTTGCCATAGGTCTTGGGGGCAGCAATTTGCTTGCCAGCATGGCTTTTGAGCCAGTGGGACCAGTCGGTCCACCAGCTGCCGGCATGCTCGGTCGCCCCTTCCAGCCATTGCGCATGCGTTTTGGGCAACTTGCCGTCGGCGCGGATCCAGTGGCTGCGTTTGTTTTTGGCGGGTGGATTGATCACACCCGCAATGTGACCGGACGCGCCTTGCACAAAGCGTTTTTTGCCCGGTAGTAGCTGGGTGGACGCATACGCACCGCCGATCGGCACGATATGGTCTTCACGCGAGCCGTAGATGTAGACCGGAATATCGAGCGCGCTCAAATCCAGCTTTTCGCCGCACACGGTGAGCTTGCCCGGCTTTTTGAGGTTGTTTTCCAGGTAGGTATTGCGCAGGTACCAGGCGTAATACGGGCCGGGCAGATTGGTGCTGTCGCTGTTCCAGTACAACAAATCAAAGGGCGGTGGTGTCTCGCCCTTGAGGTAGTTG
>DGQR01000016.1 GCA_002390825.1 Rhodoferax sp. UBA4409 | reverse complement strand
TGCACGATCAACTCGTGCATCAGGGCCAGCGCCAGCGCGGTGTCGGTGCCGGGGCGCAGGGCCAGATGCTCGTCGCATTTATCAGCGGTCTCGGTGCGGCGCGGGTCGATGCACACCAGGCGCGCGCCTTGGCGCTTGGCTTGTTGAGCGAGACGCCAAAAATGCAAATTGCTGCCGATCGAGTTGCTGCCCCAAATCAGGATGAGCTTGGCCTCGCTGAACCACTCCACCTTCATGCCCAGCTTGCCACCCACGGTGTACAACAGTGCCTCAGCACCAGCACTGGCGCAGATGGTTCGGTCTAAACGCGAGGCACCCAGCCGGTGAAAAAAACGCGCCGCCATCGACTCCCCTTGAACCTGCCCCATGGTGCCGGCATAGCTGTAAGGCAAGATGGCTTCGGGGTCGGTCGCAGCGATGTCGCTGAGCTTGTGGGCGATGTCTTGCAAGGCCACCTCCCAACTCACGGGCTCAAACTGCGCGTTGGGCCCTTTGGGACCCACACGTCGCATGGGCTGCAACAAGCGATCGGGGTGGTAGGTGCGCTCGGTGTAGCGAGATACCTTGGTGCACAGCGCGCCATTGGTGGCAGGGTGGTCCGGGTTGCCCTGGACTTTGATCGCAATGCCGTCTTGCACCGTGACCAGCATCGAGCAGGTGTCCGGGCAGTCGTGGGGGCAGGCGCCCAGAATCTGGGTGGCTGCGGTGGCGGAGGTGTTAGAGGTCGCGGGAGTGTCTGAGTGCATGTGCGGACTTTACCGAATTGCGTATGCTCTTGCGATGACACAAACGGGACATTTCTGTCCCCGCGGAGGACACTTGCCATGAAATTGATCGAACCCATTGTTGCCAACACCCCCGAAATTGCCGCCCTGCGCAAAGACATCCATGCCCACCCGGAGCTGTGTTTCCAAGAGGTGCGCACGGCCGATGTGGTGGCTGCCAAGCTGACCGAGTGGGGCATTCCGATCCACCGTGGCATGGGCACTACCGGGGTGGTGGGCATTGTGAAAGCCGGCACCTCCAGCCGCGCACTGGCTTTGCGCGCCGACATGGACGCCTTGCCCATGCAAGAGTTCAACACCTTTGCCCACGCCAGCAAACATGCAGGCAAGATGCACGCCTGCGGGCACGATGGCCACACCGCCATGCTGCTGGCAGCGGCCCAGCACTTTGCCAAGCACCGTAACTTTGATGGCACCGTGTACTTGGTGTTCCAGCCCGCCGAAGAAGGCGGCGGTGGCGCCCGCGAGATGATCAAGGACGGCTTGTTCGAGCAGTTCCCGGTGGAGGCAGTGTTCGGCATGCACAACTGGCCGGGCATGGCGGCAGGCACCTTTGCAGCCAGCGCAGGCCCGGTGATGGCATCCAGCAATGAATTCAAGATCACCATTCGCGGCAAGGGCGGCCATGCAGCCATCCCGCACAACGCCATCGACCCGGTGGTGGTGGCTTGCCAGCTGGTGCAGGGCTTTCAGACCATCATCAGCCGCAATGTGAAGCCGATTGATGCGGGCGTGATCTCGGTCACCATGATCAACGCTGGCGAAGCCACCAACGTCATTCCCGACCGCTGCGAACTGCAAGGAACCGTGCGCACCTTCTCGATTGAGGTGTTGGACCTGATTGAGCGCCGCATGCGCGAGATGAGCGAGAGCCTGTGCGCCGCGTTCAACACCCGGGTGGAGTTTGCCTTTGTGCGCAACTACCCGCCCACGGTCAATGCGCCCAAAGAGGCCGCATTTGCCCGCAAAGTCATGGAGAGCATCGTCGGCTCGGACAAGGTCTACACCCAGGAGCCCACCATGGGCGCCGAAGACTTTTCGTTCATGCTGCAAGCCAAACCCGGCTGCTATGCCTTTATCGGTAATGGGGACGGCGACCACCGCACCATGGGCCATGGCGCCGGGCCTTGCACCTTGCACAACCCGAGCTACGACTTCAATGACGAGTTGCTGCCCTTGGGCGCTACCTTTTGGGTGCGTTTGGCGGAAGAGTGGTTAGCGACCGACGTCTGACATCAAGGCGTCAGTTCAACGGCGTAGCGGTCTTTTGCCATTTGCAGCAGGCCGTCAAAAATCAGGTTGTCCACCAGTTCAAACGGGCGGGTCATGCTGGGAGCCATCTTCCAGCCCGCACCGCCGGTCATGATGCAGGCCGGATCTGCACCGCAGTGGGCTTTGACGTGTTGCACCATCCGCTCCACCGCCCCCGCAATCGCAAAGGTTCCGCCGCTGGTGAGTGCGTCGCTGGTGTTGGTCGGGAAATCACGCACCTCGCCCGTCGGCACATGCAAGCCGGCGGTGCCGGACTCCAGTGCTCTGAGCATGATGCCGTGGCCGGGCAGAATCAGCCCGCCCAAGAATTTGCCTTGCGCATCGATGGCCTCTACCGTCACCGCTGTGCCCACCATGACCAGCACCATGGGGCGCGCCGGGCCTTGGCTCAGCATGTGGTGGTAGGCCCCGATCATCGCGACCCAGCGGTCCGCCCCGAGGCGGGTGGGGTGGTCGTAGCCATTGCGTAAGCCGGCTTCGGCTTCGCTGGAGACCACCCATTGCGGCACCACATCCCACAGGTCCATCTGCTCTTGTACCCGGCGTTTGACGGCATCTCCAGCCACCACGCACCCCAATACATGGCGCGGTGAGGGCAGTCCGCTCCAGGCGCCATCTGCGAGCTTGTCGATGTTCTCCAGAAACTCGGCACCTTGTGCCAACAAGGCTGCACCGGGGCGGGGGGATGCGTAATGTGCCCATTTGAGGCGTGTGTTGCCGATGTCCAGCGCGAGAAATGTCATGGTGCCGCAAGCAGTGTCTTGATAAGTCGCACTCTACCGGATTCAGCACCGCAGACGAGAGCCAATGGCGCTCAGTGCTAAGTACTTACCCTAGGGCAGGCCGTAAGCCACCGTGAGGATGATTGGTTTACAGTTGACGTTTACGTAAACGTCAATCACGCGTGCTGCACGCGGCAACCCTTTGTGAGTAACCCATGACCGATCTGTCTGCTGACTACAAAGCCCTGGCCAATTACCGCCCGACCCACAAAGTGCGGTTCGTCACCGCGGCCAGCCTGTTTGACGGGCACGACGCAGCCATCAACATCATGCGCCGCATCCTGCAAGGCATGGGGGCAGAGGTGATCCACCTGGGCCACAACCGCAGTGTCGATGAGGTGGTCACAGCGGCCCTGCAGGAAGACGTGCAAGGCATTGCCATCAGCTCCTACCAGGGCGGGCATGTCGAGTATTTCAAGTACATGGTCGACTTGCTGCGGGAGCGTGGCGGTTCGCACATTCAGGTGTTTGGCGGCGGTGGCGGCGTGATCGTACCGGCCGAAATCCGGGAGCTGCATGCGTATGGGGTAGCCCGCATTTACAGCCCGGAAGACGGTCAACGCATGGGGCTAGCCGGCATGATCGGCGAAATGGTGATGCGCTGCGACAAAGACATCAGCGCCTTGGCACCCACTGATTTGTCGGCGATTCAGGGCCACACAGAGGCCAGTTGGCGCGCCCTGTCCCAGCTTTTGACGGCAGCAGAGGCTTCCAAGCTCAATCCGGCTTTGGCGCAGGAAATGCGTGCGCAAGCAGCTACTAAAAAGATAGCGGTTGTCGGTATCACCGGCACTGGCGGTGCCGGCAAGTCCAGCCTGACGGATGAGCTGATCCGCCGCCTGCGGCTGGACCAGAACGACGCTTTGCGCGTCGCGGTGATCTCTATCGACCCGAGCCGCCGCAAGAGCGGTGGCGCGCTCCTGGGCGACCGTATTCGCATGAATGCCATCTCGCCATGGCAGCAGGGCTCCCGGGTGTTCATGCGCAGCTTGGCTACGCGGGATTTCGGCTCCGAGATCAGTGCGGCGCTGCCGGATGTGATTGCGGCCTGCAAAGTGGCCGGTTTTGATGTGATCGTGGTCGAAACCTCCGGCATCGGCCAGGGCGATGCGGCCATCGTGCCGCATGTGGATGTGCCCTTGTATGTCATGACCCCCGAATTCGGTGCCGCCAGCCAGCTCGAAAAAATCGACATGCTGGACTTTGCCGAGTTTGTGGCGATCAACAAGTTTGACCGCAAGGGCGCCAGCGATGCGCTGCGCGATGTGGCCAAACAGGTGCAGCGCAACAAAGAAGCCTGGGGCACCCCCACCGAGCAGATGCCGGTGTTCGGCACCATGGCTGCGCGCTTCAACGACGATGGCGTGACGGCCCTCTACCAAGCGGTGCTGCCACGCCTTAAGGCCTCGGGCGTGTCGCTCCAGGACGGCTGTTTGCCCCGTGTGAGCGTGCGTCACAGCTCCAACCAGACGCCGGTGGTGCCAGCAGCGCGCACCCGTTATTTGGCCGAGATCAGCGACACGGTGCGGGGCTACAAGAAACGGGCCAAAGAACAAGCTCGGCTGGCCCGCGAGATTCAGCACTTGCGCGAAAGCGGCCGCATGCTGCGCGAATCGGACCCGGATAAAGCCGGCGCGGTGCAAGCCGTGGCAGATCTGGCGGATCAACGCGTGGAGCGCATGGGCGCCGCAGAGCGCAAGCTGCTGGCCCAGTGGCCTGAAATGCAAAAAGCCTACGCGGGTGATGAGTACGTGGTGAAGATCCGCGACAAAGAAATCCGCACTGCACTCACCACCAAGAGCTTGAGCGGTACCACCATCCGCAAAGTGGCTTTGCCGCAGTACGAAGACCATGGCGAAATTCTGAAGTGGCTGATGCTGGACAACGTGCCCGGCAGCTACCCCTACACCGCAGGTACCTTTGCCTTCAAGCGCGAGGGCGAGGACCCGACCCGCATGTTCGCGGGTGAAGGCGACCCCTTCCGCACCAACCGCCGCTTCAAGCTGGTGTCTGAGGGCCTGCCCGCCAAGCGCCTGTCGACCGCGTTTGACTCGGTCACGCTGTACGGCAACGACCCCGACCTGCGCCCCGACATCTACGGCAAGATCGGCAACTCGGGCGTGAA
>DGQR01000179.1 GCA_002390825.1 Rhodoferax sp. UBA4409 | reverse complement strand
ACCTACCCGCGCCCGCCCAACTTCCACGGCACCACCTTCCTGAAGCAAGTGCTGATGGACGTGAACGCCAACCGCGACGCGCTCTACAAACCAGTCACTCCTGACGCGTTTACCAAAGCCACCGCCCCCCTGTGGGCAGCGCTGGACCAGATGCACCCGCACCTGTGGCGCGGCGGCAAGCAGTTCCCCAACAACGCTGAGGCGATCCGCCAGATGCTGGCCGATGGTGAAGTGGCAATTGCACTCACCTTTAACCCCAACGACGCTGCGAACGAAATCGCCGCCAAGCGCCTTCCTGCAAGCATCACCAGCTATCAATTCAGTAGCGGCACGATCGGCAATACGCACTTCGTTGCGATTCCCGTGAACGCGACTGCCAAAGAAGGCGCGCAGGTATTTGCCAACTTCTTGCTCAGCGCAGAGGCGCAAGCCCGCAAGGCCGACATCGCCGTGTGGGGCGACCCGACGGTGCTCGCGCTCGACAAGCTCAGCGTCAGCGAGCGCGCTGCATTCGCAGCCAAGCCTTTGCCTGGCCAAGTAGAAAAGCCGGCACCTGCTATTCCAGAGCCCCACGGCAGCTGGGTCGATGCGCTGGAAAAGGAATGGACCAAGCGCTACGGGGCATGAGAAATAGTTCGCAGATCGGCGAACTATTTCCAATGTTTGTAAGCAATTGCTAGACAGACCCACGGCTTAGGCGGTTCAATGCGTCTGGGCCAGTTGGCGGCCTTTTATTTGGATCTGTCTGTATGTCTTACCTCACCCGTTCTACCCAAGCCGCGCGTCTGTGCACCACAGTTGCCGCCCTCACCCTCACCGGCGCATTGCTGAGCGCTTGCCAGCAGGCGCCAGTGGTGCCCGCCACCCCGGTGTACACCGGGCCGACCTTGCCGATTGCCCAGTCGGAGCGTGGTGTTCAGATTTTTCTGCCGAGCTCGGCCTTGTTTGAGTCGGGCAAGTCCAGCCTGAACGTCACAGAGTCCTCTGCCTATTTGCAGCGTGTTGCAGTGTTGATCAACACCAAGACCGACAAAAATGTGATCCTCGAAGGCCACACCGACAACCTCGGCAACGAAGCCCTGAACCAGGAGCTCTCGGAAGCCCGTGCCCGTAGCGTGCGCGAAGCCTTGATCGCCCAAGGCATTGATGCCAAGCGCCTGAGCACCGCAGGCTACTCGTTCAACCGCCCTGTGGCCTCTAACGCCAATGACGAAGGCCGCAAACTCAACCGCCGTGTGGAGGTGGTGATCTTGGAAGAAAAAGTGGAAAACATCACCCGTGGAGAAGCGCCCAACGCCTTCGAAAACGCCTGGGATCGCCTCAAAGCCATGATGGACAAGGGCTTGATTCAACCCGTGATGGGCAAATGATGGAAGCGCCCGGCATGCTGCGTCGCACTTTCACCCGTCAACTGGCTACTGGTGTGGCGGCGGCCTCCGCCCTCGCACTCTCAGGCACAGCCGCCGCGCAGGCCACGCCCCGGCGCACCGGCAAGCTCGGGCTTGTGCTGGGTGGTGGGTCCGCGCGCGGGTTTGCGCACATCGGTGTGCTCAAGGCGCTGGAGGAGAGCGGCTACAAGCCCGATGTGGTGGTCGGCACCAGCGCCGGCTCTCTGGTGGGCGCTTTCTACGCGGCGGGCTTCAGCCCCTGGCAAATGGAAGAAGTCGCCCTCAAGGTGCGTGATATCGATGTGGCCGACTTCAACTCGGCCAACAAACGCGGCATGTTCGCAGGCGAGGCGCTGCAAAAGCTGATCAACGAATACGTGCGCAACCAACCGATTGAAAAGCTCAAGCTCACGTTCGGCGCTGTGGCTACCAACCTGAACAACGGTGACGCGGTGCTCTTGCGCTCCGGCGATACCGGCCAGGCGGTGCGTGCGTCGAGTGCGATTCCGGGTGTTTTTGTGCCGGCCGTTGTGGGCGGTGTGGAGCTGGTCGATGGCGGCTTGGTGAGCCCCCTGCCGGTGCGGTTTGCGCGCACTTTGGGCGCCAGCCAGGTCATTGCAGTGGACGTGGGCACCAAACCCCAGAACAACGTGGGCCATGGCCTCTACGAAGTCATCTTGCAGTCGTTTGAAATCATGGGCCGCGCACTGACCAATCTGGAGGCGAAAGAAGCCGACGTATTGATCCGGCCGGACACCGCCCGCTTCAGCAGCACCGACTTCGGTGCACGCAAAGACCTGATCCAGGCAGGCTATGTGGCCGGGCGAGCAGCCGTGGCGGAGATGAAAAGCAGAATTCCACCCAACGCCCGGGGCAACTGAACCGGCTGGCGTGCCACCGCGGCCGCTTAGCACGGCGGTGGCACCCGGCCCTGGCCACGGGGCCACAATAGCGCTATGCCGCCTACTGCCCCACCTTCCTCTGCGCCAGTCGTCAGCGCATCGCACATGCTCCGCACACACCACATCAGTCTTGCACTGGTGATAGGGGGCGTGACCCTGGCCTTGTTGCTTGGGAGTTGGGCGGAATACAACCGCCAGAAGCGGGCCCTTGCCTGGGCACTCAGTGCCCAAGGGGAGCAACTACAAGCCGCACTGAACGGGCCGCTGGATGCGGCACGCCAGCATGTGGCCGGCATGCGCCAGAGTGCCGAGCGCAATCTGCGCCAAGCAGGTTTTGTAGATGCCAGCCTGGCCGAGCGCCTGGAGCGCCGCAACCTCGCGCCACTGCGGGATGCGCCTTGGGACCGGATGCCGCAAGACCTGGTCAAAGACATGGGTTCCATCCATGTGAACCCCAGCGCAGGCGGAGATTACCGGCGCGAGCTCAATGCCCCTTTGGGGGCGCTCGGACAGGTCGTTGCCGCCCACAACACCCAGTCCCGCTTGGTGTGGAGCTATTTTTACGACGCGCCGCAGCGCTGGCGCTGGGTGTACCCCGCGCAATCGCGCGACGAGGTGTTTGCCGCCACCGGCAAATCCGACATGGGCACCGCGCTCGCCGTGTTCTGGGAGGCTCAAGGCGCCCGCCCGGTGGAGGCAGCCGGCCCGACCCGCAACCCGCAAAAAGAACCGGTCTGGACCCTGCCACACACCGACACGCTCAAGGGCATTCCGGTGGTGTCTGTGCTGGCGCCGGTGTACGCTGGCAACGCCTATGTAGGCGTCATGGGAACCGACTTGGCAGTTGACGCGCTCAACGCCGTCATGCAACAACACCCGCTGACGCTGGGCCAAGCCTGGGTCATCGACACCGAAGGCCGCACCCTGGCCGCCAGCGACAGCAAAGCGGCGCTGCCTGCGGGCCCTTACACCACCGAGGCCGGCTGGCTCCGGTTCGCCTTGCGGGGCTCGCCCTTCAGTTTGGTGATTTACCAGCCGGCAGAGGCCATGGCGTCGCAAGCACTCAGTAAAACCTGGCCCATGATGTTGACCGGCCTCCTCGGGCTGCTGGCCACTGCAGGCACCGCGCTGTGGCTGAGCCGGCGCTTTACGCAGCCAGCCTTGCAGTTGGCCGACTATGTCCAGAACGCCGAGGGGCCCAACATCAAGCGCCCACCCAAGGTACCGGCCCTGTGGAAGCCCTGGTTTGTGCGGGCAGGACGCGCCGCCATCGACCGGCGGGATCAGCTAATGCACCACCACCAACGCAGCAGCCAGCTGGAAAAACGCGTGGCACAAGCCGAGGCGCAGGCCCGCAATAGTGACAGCACCAACGACAACCACAGCAACATCTGAATGCACTCGCCCGAATGTTCGGGCTCTCAGGGAAACACGCTTTGAAGAAAATTTTGAACCTCGTTTTGGGGGTCGTGGGCTGCGCCACGCTGTATTTGCTCTTGTGGCCAGTCCCGGTGAGCCCCGTGGCGTGGGATGCGCCCACTGCACCCCGCTATCAAGGCCCCCACGCCGTCAACGAGCGGCTGAGCGGTTTAAAAATGATCAACCTGCACGGCGAAGTGGGGCCGGAACACATCCAGTTCGGCCGCGACGGCAAGCTCTACACGACGGTGGCCAGCGGCAACATCTTGCGCATGGAGGCCGATGGCAGCGCGCAGCAGGTGTTTGCCAACACCGGTGGCCGGGTGCTCGGTTTTGACTTTGATGCAGAGGGCAACCTGATTGCGGCGGATGCGTTCAAAGGGCTGCTGTCCATCGCGCCGGATGCGAAGGTTACGTTGCTCACCGACACAGTGAACGGCGACCCGATCCGCTACGCAGATGCGGTGGTAGTCGCTCAAAACGGCAAGATGTATTTCAGCGATGCCTCCACCCGCTTTGCACCCAAAGACTGGGGCGGCACCTTCGAGGCGAGCCTGCTCGACATCGTGGAGCAGTCCAGCACCGGTCGCATTTTGGAATACGACCCTGCCACCAAAGCCACCCGCCTGGTCGCGACCGGCTTGAGCTTTGCCAACGGCGTGGCACTGAGCCAGGACGAACAGTCACTGTTTGTGAACGAAACCGGCAAATACCGGGTCTGGAAGATTGCGGTCAGCGCCCATCAGCTCGACGTGCGCAGCCTTGACACCCATACCCAAGGCACCGCACAAGCCCGGGTGCTGCTGGACAACCTGCCCGGCTACCCCGACAACCTGATGCGCGGCCTGGACGGAAAAATCTGGCTCGGTTTTGCCAAGCCCCGCAACGCCACCATCGACAACTTGTCGGCCATGCCATGGCTGCGCAGCCTCACCCTGCGCTTGCCGCGCGTGCTGTGGCCTATCCCCAAGGCCTACGGCCATGTGATCGCCTTCACTGAAGACGGCAAAGTAGTAGCCGACCTGCAAGACCCAAGCGGCAGCTACCCCGAAACCACGGCAATTACCGAAACCAAAGACCGCCTGTATGTGCAGAGCCTGCACGCCCACGGGCTGGGCTGGCTGCCCCAATAAAGCGCTTACTGCACCAGCCCGGCCGCCACCGCTGGCGGCTGGCGCTTGGCAGTCACCGCGCTGCCCGCCGCCGCACCCATGATGAACACAATCGCCCACCACTGCGGGGCGCTGAGTTGCTCATCGAGCATCACCAAGCCCAGCAAAGCCGCCACCGCCGGCTCCATGCTGGTCATGATGCCGAAGGCCTCTTGTGGCAGGCGCTTGAGGGCCACCATCTCCAGCGAGATAGGTATGGCGCTGGAGATCGCGGCCACCACCAACCCGATCCATAGAACGTGTGGATCCAGCAGGGCCGCGCCTGCATGCCAGATGCCAAAGGGCACCACGGTAATGGCCGCCACCGTGAGCCCCAGCGCCACCGAGTGGCCTGCATGCAAGTGGCCCACGCGCTTGCCGAACACAATGTAAGCGCCCCAAAACGCGGCGGCCGCCAAGGCATAGGTCACACCGGTCACATCCAGTGACTGCACATTACCGCCAAAGGGCAGCAACAGGCCCAGCCCCGCAATCGCCAGCGCCAGCCACACAAAGTCCACCGGCTTGCGCGACGAATACAACGCCACCGCCAAGGGCCCGGAAAACTCAATCGCCACCGCAATGCCGAATGGAATGGTGCGCAGCGACATGTAAAACAGCAAGTTCATCAGCCCCAGCGCCACGCCATAGCGCAGCAGTGACATGCGGTCCGCCGGTGCCAGCGCCCAGCGCCAGGGCCGCCAGATCAGCAAAAGCAACAGGGCCGAAAACCCCACGCGCAAGGCCGTGGTGCCCAGGGATCCGACCACGGGAA
This sequence comes from Rhodoferax sp. UBA4409, assembly GCA_002390825.1. Classification (GTDB taxonomy): domain Bacteria; phylum Pseudomonadota; class Gammaproteobacteria; order Burkholderiales; family Burkholderiaceae_C; genus Allorhodoferax. The sequence goes on along the minus strand of DGQR01000179.1, from coordinate 32,340 downwards.
ACAGCTGTTTGGCAATCGACGTGCCCAGCCCCAAGGCGGTGACAGAACCCAAAACCGCCAGCAAAGGCAGCACATGATGAAAGCGGTGTGAAGACATGCCTTGACGATAACCGCTGCAACTCGGGTATAAACCCGTCTCCCAAATTCAATACCAAGGCCCGCGCCATGACTGCCCTGCTCTCCTGCATCGAACTCGAATCCGCCCCCAACCCCACGGCCGCCGTCATCTGGATGCACGGGCTGGGCGCCACCAGCGATGACTTTGCAGGCCTGGTGCCCGAGCTGGACCTGGACGGCTGCCAGCCCATCCGCTTTGTGTTTCCGCAGGCGCCCAGCATCCCGATCACCATCAACGGCGGTTATGTGATGCCCGGCTGGTACGACCTGTATGGCATGGACCTGGTGAGCAAGCAGGACGCGGCAGGCATCCAGCGCTCCGAGGCGGCGATTGCGGCCCTGGTGGAGCGCGAAGTGGCGCGTGGCATCGCGGCCGATCACATTGTGCTGGCGGGTTTTAGCCAGGGCTGCGCCATGGCGCTGCACACCGCGCTGCGCCTGCCGCACAAAATTGCGGGCGTCATGGCCTTGTCCGGCTACCTGCCGCTGGCCGACCGCTTTGCCAGCGAGCGCCATAGCGCCAACGCAAGCACCCCCATCTTCATGGCCCACGGCACCCAAGACCCGGTGGTGATCTTGAAGCGCGGCGAAGACTCGCGCGATGCACTGGCCGCCCTCGGCCACAAGGTGCAGTGGCACACTTACCCCATGCCGCACAGCGTGCACCCGCGTGAGATTGCTGACATTGCCGCCTTTTTGAAGCAGGTGCTGCCCGCGTGATGGAGACTGTTCGCCCCCTGGTGCTGGGCATTGACTTCGGCACTTCAAATTCCGCCTGTGCACTGATTGACGCGCAAGGCGCCTTGCAAGTCATCCCGCTGGACGGCGCCAAGGCTGAAATGCCCACCGCCCTGTTTTTTGCCAGTGAGACCCACAGCGTGCTCTTTGGCGCCGAGGCCATGCAGGCCTACCTGAATGGCACCGAGGGGCGCTTGCTGCGCTCGCTCAAAAGCCTGATGGGTAGCCGCCTGATGGACGAGTACACCGCCGTGGGCGACAAGAGCATCCGCTTTTTTGACATCGTGGTGCTGTTCTTCAAAGAGCTCAAGCGTCGCTGCGAAGCCCATGTGGGCCAGCCCCTGACCCACGCCATGCTGGGCCGCCCGGTGCACTTTGTGGACGACGACGCTGAACGCGACCAGCTGGCCCAAGACACACTGGGCCGCGCTGCGCTAGAGGCGGGCTTTACCCACATCGCCTACCAGCTCGAACCGATTGCTGCGGCGCTGGACTACGAACAGCGCGTAGCCAAAGAAACTACGGCGCTGGTGGTGGACATTGGTGGCGGCACCTCCGACTTCACCGTCATCCGCCTCAACCCCGAGCGCAGCGCGCAGGGCGACCGCACCGCAGACATTCTGGCGACCACCGGCGTGCACATTGGCGGCACCGACTTTGACCGCTTGCTGGACCTGACCACTGTGATGCCCCACTTGGGCTACAAGCACGTGGGCACCGGCGGGCGCATTGTGCCCAGCAGCGTGTTTTTTGACCTGAGCACCTGGCACCTGATCCACCAGGCCTACACCCGCAAGTCCATGCACTTTGCCAAAGAGCTGTGGACCGACTACACCGACCAGGCCCTGCACCGCCGCCTGATGGATGCGCTGGAAGAGCAGCACGGCCACCGCATGCTGGCTAGCGTCGAGGCAGCCAAAATTGCCTGCTCTATCAGCGGCGATGGCGCGGTGGTGAACCTCGACTTTTTGGACCGGAGCCTGGCCCCCACGGTGGATGCGGTGAACATGGAAGCCGCCCTGCACGCCTCGCTAGCGCAAGTGGTGCAGTGCGCCCAGGACTGCGTGAGCGCCGCCGGCCTGCAGGCCGTGGACGCGGTGTACCTGACCGGCGGTTCGTCCGCACTGCGCACACTGATTGAAGCGCTGCGCAATGCCATGCCCGAGGCCACCCTGGTCGAGGGCAACCGCTTTGGTGGCGTAGCCGCCGGGCTGGCGTGGGCGGGTGCGGTGCACCCGTATTAAATTGCTATTGATTTAGGAGCTACTCGCGCATATTCCACCAGCGTCAGCAGCACATTCTTCGAAAGTTTACGAGTAATCAGAGCCCACGCTGAAGCTTGCTCATCAGCCTGCCAAAGCGGGCACTCGGCAGCGACAACAAAGCATCACGCGCAACCCAGCGTACGCCCTGCACTTCTTCCCACTGCGGGCTCAAGGGCGCGGTGGCATCGCCTCGGAACAAATACAAAAAGTCATGGTGCATATGCGCACCCTCGCCTTTGGCGGGGTTGGCGGGGATGGCGTGGCTGTCGATGTCGATCAGCGGCGCATCGAGGGCTTGGTCCTGAGCTCCGCACACCTGAACGCCCGTCTCTTCCAACATCTCCCGCGCGGCAGACAGGTCCAGCCGGTCCAGCCCTTCGTGGTGGCCGCCGGGCTGTAGCCAGCGGTTCAGGGTGCGGTGGTGGATGAGCAGCACCTTGTCGGCCGCCCTGTCATAAACCAAGCCGCTGGTGGTGATATGGCCTTGCATGTTGGCCCGCGAAAATGGGTCTGCGGACGTGTCGGCCAATTGATCAGCGATGGCTTGCAGGCTGGTGGCCTCGGCGGGAAAGCCGGCAATGTACTTTTGCAGTTCAGCTTGCGCGTGGGCCCGGAGTTCGGCCAGGGTGGCCAAGGTTTCAGGCTGCATGGGGATCTCCCAAAGCCGCTTGCAGCATCTCAATAAACACCCGCGTCTTGGGTGGCATGAGCTTGCGACCGGGGAAGACGGCTGAGACAGGCATTTGCGGAAAACACCAATCGGGCAACACCCGCACCAGCGCGTGGCGGCGCAGATCGGCTTGAGTGAATACATCGGGCACTGCGCCTATGCCGGCGCCGGCAAGCACCAAGCGCAACAACAGGTCCGGCGCATTGGCCGCAAAGCGGCCGGGGGGTAGCGCAGTCCATGCTTGCTCGCCATTCACCAAGCGCCAGGGCAGAGGCTCCCCGTTGCCACCCAGCAAGCGCACCGCTTGGTGCTGCAGCAGGTCTTGTGGTGTTTGCGGCGTGCCGTGCTCGGCCAGATATTGGGGCGAGGCGTACAGCCCGGTGGACATAAGGCTCAGGCGACGCGCAGCCAGCAGGCTGTCATCCGGCAAGGCACCGATGCGTACCGCCACGTCAAAGCCTTCACCGAGCAGGTCCACCCGGCGGGCCGACAGGTCCAGCTCCAGCGAAATGCCGGGGTACATGGCCACAAACGCACCCAGCATGTCAGCCAGCAACAAGTGGGCAATGTCGGCCGGCATGGAGACGCGCAGCCGCCCGGTAGGCGTGGCCTGGCGACGCTCGCTCAAGGCGGCTACAGCCTCTACCTCCAGCACCACCTGCTTGGCATGCTCGAGCAGTTGCTGGCCGAACTCGGTCAGCGTCTGGCGGCGGGTGGTGCGCAGCAGCAGGCGCTCGCCCAAGCGCTGCTCCAGGGCTGCGAGCCGGCGCGACACGCTGGACTTGGGCAGTCCCACCTTGTCGGCCGCACGGCTGAAGCTGCCCAACTCCGCCACGCGGGCAAAGATGAGCAGGTCGTTCGGGTCGATGGCGGTAGTCTGGAGTGCGCTTGATTGTTCCATGGTGACAACAATCATATCCATTTCAACGGATTTTCAAGCCCATTGATGAGGAATACAGTTCATCCATCGCAAACAACTTCCCCCTTGAAAGGAAACCACCATGTCCTCTAGCAACACCTCCACTACCGCCCAAAACGCACTCAACCTTGCAGGCCGCGTGCTCTTGGCAGCCCTGTTTCTGCCCGCTGGCATCAGCAAGCTGACCGGCTTTGAAGGCACCGTGGGTTACATCGCATCCGTCGGTTTGCCATTGCCCGCCGTCGGCGCTGTGCTGGCACTGCTGGTTGAAATTGTGGGCAGCGTGGCGCTGATTGCCGGCTTCGGCACCCGCATCGCTGCGCTGGTGTTGGCCCTGTTCACCCTGGTGGCCAGCTTCTTCTTCCACGCCTTCTGGGCTGTGCCTGCTGACCAAGCCTTCATGGTGCAACTGCTGTTCTTCAAGAACGTGGCAGTGGTCGGTGGCTTGCTGACCTTGGCCGCCAACGGCGCCGGTGGCTGGAGCCTCGACGCTCGCCGCGCCTAAAACCTGGTACAGCTCGGCGCGGCACGCCGCACACAGCCCTTAAACCACAGGCCGCCTTTGCGGCCTGTCCGTCCGTAAACCCAAGGAGATCACCATGACAGTTCAACAATCACGCACCATTGAGCGCCTGGTGGCAGGACAAGCCACGTCGGACGGCGCAGGCGTCAAGCTCACCCGGGTACTGACCCAAAACCTGCAACACCGCTTGGACCCCTTTTTGATGCTGGATGCCTTCGGCAGCGACAACCCGGACGACTACATCGCCGGCTTCCCGGAGCACCCGCACCGCGGGTTTGAGACTGTGTCGTACATGCTGAGCGGCCGCATGCGCCATCGCGACAGCGCGGGCCACGAGGGCTTGGTCACAGACGGTGGCGTGCAGTGGATGACCGCAGCGCGCGGCGTGATCCACTCCGAAATCCCGCAGCAAACCGAAGGCCGCATGGAAGGCTTTCAGCTCTGGCTGAACCTGCACAGCAGCGAAAAGATGGGCGCCCCCTGGTACCGCGACATCCAGGCGACCGACCTGCCCCAAGTCACTACCGCCGAGGGTGTGCAACTGACGGTGATTGCCGGCGAAAGCCATGGCACCGCAGGCGCCGTACAGCGCGGAAAAACCCAACCCTTGTACCTTGATGTGCACATGCCTGCCGGCAGCACATTCAGCCAACCGCTACCCGCCACCCACAACGCGTTCATTTATGTGTACCGCGGCGAGGTGCAAGTGGGCGACAAGACTGTGCCCGCCCAGCGCATGGCCATCTTCCGTAACGATGCGGCCAGCGATGGGGTGACCATCACCGCCAGCGCGGACGCCAAGTTCTTGCTGATTGCCGGCAAGCCGCTCAAAGAGCCCATCGTGCAATACGGCCCCTTTGTCATGAACTCGCAGCAAGAAATTTACCAAGCGCTGAGCGATTTCAGGGATGGGGTTTTGGGCGAGCCGTCAGCGGCCTGAATGCCGCCTTGCTCTAAGCTAGGGGCATGACCGACCCCAAAACCCCCACCGCCACGCGCCCCATGGTCAACCTCGCCCTGCAGGGCGGGGGCTCGCACGGGGCATTCACCTGGGGGGTGCTGGACGCCCTGCTCGATGACGGTCGTCTGGACTTTGAGGGCATCAGCGGCACCAGTGCCGGCGCGATGAATGCGGTGGCGCTGGCCCACGGCTTTGCGCAGGCTGAGGGTAAATCGCGTAAGGTGGCCAGAGACAGCGCCCAACAGTCGCTGGCAGATTTTTGGGAAGGCGTGGTCAGCATGGGCGCGCTCAGCAGCTCGCTGGCAGGCGCGCACAAGGTGCCGTTTGACTTGCTGTTTGGCGGGCTCTCGGCCCTCACTGGCGCGGCATCTCCCAGCCAAATCCTTTCTGACGCGGTCACCAGCTTCTGGACGCAGGCGGTATCGCCCTACCAAAGCAACCCGCTGGACATCAACCCGCTGCGCGACTTTTTAGAGCGACAAATGGACTTTGAGCGCCTGACCGCCTACCAAGCGCTCAAGGTGTTTGTAGTGGCGACCAAGGTGCGCACTGGCAAGGCCGAGATTTTTTCGGGCAAACGACTCACCGCAGATGCGGTGATGGCCTCCGCCTGCCTGCCCACGGTGTTTCAGGCGGTGGAGATTGAGGGCGAACACTACTGGGATGGCGGCTACGCCGGCAACCCCGCCATTCACCCGCTGATTTACGAGTGCAAAAGCCCGGACGTGATGCTGGTGCAGATCAACCCCATCGAACGCCACAAGCTGCCCACCACGGCGGCTGGCATTCTGGACCGCTTGAACGAGATCACCTTCAACTCAGCGCTGATTGCCGAGATGCGCGCTATCGACTTTGTGAAGCGCCTGCTGGCCGAGGGCAAGCTGGACCCGGCGCGCTATAAGAATGTGCTGATGCACCGCATCGATGGTGGCAGCATTCTGGAGGGCTACCCGGCCTCCACCAAGTCTGACACCGACGCCAAACTCATCCACACCCTGCGGGACCTGGGTCGTGCGTCTGCCAAAGAGTGGCTGAAAAAACATGTAGCCTCCATCGGGGTGGAGTGCAGCATCAACATCGCCGCCGACTACCTCGACGACCTGCGGGTGCCTACCGCGGGCTGACGCAAAAAACCCCGCTGCATCACCGGTACACCGGCAGCACAGCGGGGTTGTAAGCCGCCACCCGGGGGCAGCGGCAATCACCAACCGTTAGCTCACACGAGGTCGAAGCGGTCCAGGTTCATCACTTTGGTCCATGCGGCCACAAAGTCACGCACAAACTTGGCTTGCGCGTCGTTGGTGGCATACACCTCGGCCAACGCCCGCAGTTGCGAGTTGGAGCCGAACACCAAGTCCACCACAGTGCCGGTCCACTTCAGGGCACCGGTGCTGCGGTCACGGCCTTCGAGCACGCCGGCGTCAGTCGCTTTAGTCCACTTGGTGCCCATGTCGAGCAGATTCACAAAGAAGTCGTTACTCAAGGTTTCAGGCCGCGTGGTGAACACACCGTGCTGCGCTTGGCCCACGTTGGCATTCAGGGCACGCAGGCCGCCGACCAGCACCGTCATCTCAGGTGCGCTCAGGGTCAGCAACTGCGCCTTGTCGAGCAGCAACTCGGCGGCCACACCTTCGAGGCCTTGGTGGGTGTAGTTGCGGAAGCCATCAGCCACCGGCTCCAGCACCTGGTAAGAATCCACATCGGTGTGCTTTTGCGAGGCATCCATGCGGCCCGGAGAAAAAGGCACGGTGACAGCTTGGCCCGCCTTTTGAGCGGCCGCTTCCACCGCGGCGCTGCCTGCCAACACAATCAAATCCGCCAGCGAGATCTTCTTGCCGCCGGTTTGCGCGGCGTTGAAGGCTTGCTGAATCGCCTCTAACTTGGCCAGCACCTTGGCCAGCTGCGCAGGCTGGTTGGCCGCCCAGTCTTTGGCCGGGGCCAGGCGGATGCGGGCACCGTTGGCGCCGCCGCGCTTGTCGCTGCCCCGGAAGGTAGAGGCAGACGCCCATGCAGTGCTCACCAGCTCAGAAATGCTCAGGCCGGAGGCCAGCACTTGGGCTTTGAGGGCAGCCACATCGGCAGCGTCCACCAGTGCATGGTCCACTGCGGGGATAGGGTCCTGCCAGCTCAGCACTTCGGCGGGTACCAGTTTGCCCAAGTAACGGGCGCGGGGCCCCATGTCGCGGTGGGTGAGCTTGAACCAGGCGCGAGCAAACGCGTCGGCAAATTCAGCCGGGTTCTGGTGGAAGCGGCGCGAGATTTTTTCGTACGCCGGGTCCATGCGCAACGACATGTCGGCCGTGGTCATCATGGGCGGGTGCTTCTTGGATGCGTCATGCGCATCCGGAATCATGTGTTCGGGTTTCACGTTCTGGGCGACCCACTGGTGGGCGCCTGCGGGGCTCTTGGTCAGCGCCCACTCATAGCCGAACAACATGTCGAAGTAGCCGTTGTCCCAAGTCGTGGGGTTAGGCTTCCAAGCGCCTTCAATGCCGCTGGTGGTGGTGTGCACGCCTTTGCCGCTGCCCAACTTGTTGATCCAGCCAAAGCCTTGCTCCTCAATGCCAGCAGCTTCCGGCTCGGGGCCCACCAGGGTGGGGTCGCCTGCGCCGTGCGCTTTGCCAAAGGTGTGTCCGCCGGCTACCAGGGCCACGGTTTCCTCGTCGTTCATGGCCATACGGGCAAAGGTTTCGCGCACATCGCGGCCGCTGGCCACGGGGTCGGGCTTGCCGTCCGGACCTTCGGGGTTCACGTAGATCAGGCCCATCTGCACCGCAGCCAGCGGGCTCTCCAGCTTGCGGTCACCGCTGTAGCGGCTGTTTTCCTTGTCGCTGGTGGCGAGCCACGCTTTTTCGGCACCCCAGTAAATGTCTTGCTCGGGTTCCCAGATGTCTTCACGACCACCGGCAAAACCGAAGGTCTTGAAGCCCATGGATTCGAGTGCCACGTTGCCGGCCAGAATCATCAAATCTGCCCACGAGAGCTTGCGACCGTACTTTTGCTTAATGGGCCACAGCAGGCGACGGGCTTTGTCGAGGTTGCCGTTGTCCGGCCAGCTGTTGAGCGGGGCGAAGCGTTGGCTGCCGGCCCCGGCGCCACCACGGCCGTCTGCCGTGCGGTAGGTACCGGCCGAGTGCCAGGCCATGCGCACCATCAGGCCGCCGTAGTGGCCCCAATCGGCGGGCCACCAGTCTTGCGAATCGGTCATCAGCGCGGTCAGGTCTTGCACCACAGCGTCGAGATCGAGCGTTTTGAATTCTTCGGCGTAGTTGAAGTCGTCGCCCATCGGGTTGGAGGCCGGTGCATGCTGGTGCAGGATGCCCAGCTTGAGCTGGTTGGGCCACCAATCAGTGTTCGACGGCGCGGCTGCGCGGGCATTGGTGCTGCGCGCTGCGTGGGGGAAAGGGCATTTGGCTTCAGTAGTCATGCAAGTCTCCTGTGAGGGTGGTGAAATCGATCTGGTTTGCAGTTTAGTTTTTACCTATCAACCTTGCCAATTGGATTGCCCAATAGCACCGATAGTGATTTTTATAAGCCACACACTGCATACACTCCCCGCATCCTCCACTGAATAAACGCCCCTTGCAAGCTCTGCTCTCCACCATCGCCACGATGGAACTCCCCTCCGAAGCCTGCCGCCTGTTTCATGGCCGTGGCGGCCTGTTCCCCGGCAGCGAATCCTGGTCGCTGGATTGGTACCCACCGGTGCTCGTCGCCACCAGCTTTGCGGCGGCGAGTGAGGCAGAACTCGCGGCGCTGGGCAACGCATTGACAGCGCGCTGGGCCCAGATCGGCGGTGGGCAGCTTCTCAACTGGGTATTCCAGTGCCGTGCTGACGGCCATGCCGACACCCGCTTGATGGCCGGCGCAGTGCCTGAGCCCCATGTGGTTACCGAAGCGGGCAGCCGCTACAAAGTGCAGTTGTTAAAGGGCCAGAACCACGGCCTGTTTCTGGACATGGCTGAGGGGCGGCGCTGGGTGCACGACTATGTGGCCAGCCATCCGAAAACTTTTGCCTTCCGGGTCCTGAACCTGTTTGCCTACACCTGCTCGTTCTCGGTAGTGGCCTTGCAGGCGGGTGCACGGCATGTGGTGAATGTGGACATGAGCCAAGGCGCGCTGGCCACGGGCCAGCAAAACCACAGGCTCAACGGGATTGAGAGCGGTGTGAGTTTTCTGGGGCACGACATTTTCAAGACCTGGGGCAAGATCACACGCAGCGGGCCTTACGACCTGGTGGTGCTCGACCCACCGAGCTACCAGCGTGGCAGCTTTGTGGCCACCAAAGACTATGCCCGCTTGGTACGCCGCCTGCCCGAGCTGCTGGCGCCGGGTGGCCACGCGCTGGTGTGCCTGAATGCCCCCGAGCTGGACACCGCCTTCCTGCAGGGGCATATGCAAGAGCAAGCGCCTAGACTAGAGCTGGTGCAGCGCTTGCCCAACCCGGCAGCATTTGCCGATATTGCGCCGGAGCGGGCCCTCAAGGTATTGGTCTACCGCATGCCGGAGGGCTGATACCGCTCAGGGCGCCAAGGCGCTAGTCAAAAATCTCGTGCAACCACGATTTCTTGCGGCTCTGCGGGTAGCGCTTGTGCTCGTGAAAATCAGAGTCTTCAAAATCGCGATGCCGCGGCGCAGACGGAGGGCGTGCCGCCGGCATGGCTTGCACTGGGGCGGAGTCGGAGGCTTTGTCCAGCAGCTTGTCGAGCTCGCCGCGGTCCAGCCAGATGCCACGACAGGTCGGGCAATAGTCAATCTCGACGCCTTGCCGCTCGGTCATCACCAAGGTGCTGCTGGGGCAATGGGGGCATTTCATAGGGAACTCCTTGCTTCAAAAATTCAATGGTTCAGGCAGTGCGCCCGCTTTACAGCACAAACCCTGCGCCGGACAAAATCAGCCCGCCAGCACCCAGGCCGGCTAAAAACTTGGCATCCCGCGAATTGCGTTCGGAATACTCATGCCACGCGGCATAAATAATGGGCAGTGACAGCGCCAGGCTGATCCACTCCAGCGTCAAAAAATCGTCACCCATCAGTTCACCTCAAGTGTTGGTTGGGCCAGTCGTGTGCGGACAGGCTTTCTCTGGCGGTCCATAGTTCGCGTCAGGGCGCGCACCAAGCGCTCCAAACCGTCATCCAGTGCGGTGCGCCAATCGCTCGCCAGCGAAGAAATCACCAGCACCCCCGACTTCTCGGTTTTCACTTCCAACAAACAATGCTTGTCGACGCCGCCCTTAGGGCCATTGATGTCGGTGAACATGACTTTGGTCCGCGGCACCGTGGCCCCCAGCCTGCGCAAAACGAACCGCACCCGCTCCAGAGCCTCTTGGCGCAAAGTGCTGCCAGTTGCATGTCGCGATTCAAAAATGACTTGCATAAAAAACTCCTTGCTGTGAATGAGCCTCTACCTTAAGCACGAGAACATTCTGCAAAAAGCAGATAATTTCTGACTTAAATTCCTGTAAATACAGAATATGAGCACCAACTTCAACTACAAGCACCTGTACTACTTTTGGGTGGTGGCCAAGGAGGGCGGCATGTCACGGGCGGCCGACAAGCTCGACATGGCGGTCCAAACCGTGAGCGCGCAGGTCCGCGAACTGGAGCGCTCGCTGGGCTACGCTTTGCTCAAACCCGCCGGTCGCGGCTTGGTGCTCACAGATGCGGGCCAGACCGCTTTGCAACTGGCCGACCAGATATTCCAGATCGGCGAGAACTTGCCCGAGCGGGTGCGCGAATCAGCCAGCGCCCCGTCGATGCGACTGGCTGTGGGCATCTCGGATGGCTTGCCCAAACTGGTAGCGCGCCGCCTGTTGCAACCGGTCATCAGCGAGCCGACGCTGCGCTTGATTTGCCACGAAGGCGAGCTTGACGAGTTGTTGGGTGACTTGGCCTTGCACCGGCTGGATGTGGTGTTCTCAGACCGCCCAGCTCCTGCCAACCCCAACATCAAGCTTTACAGCCACGCCATGGGGCAGTCGCCCATGGCCTGGTACGGCACCCCCGCATTGGTGCGCGGCGCCGCAAGCCACTTTCCCCAGTGCCTTGCCAGCACCCCGGTGCTGCTACCCACAGCCCACACCGCCGTGCGGGCCCGCCTGGACCACTGGTTTGACCAACAGGGCGTTCGCCCGCGCATCGTGGGCGAGTTTGAGGACAGTGCGCTGCTCAATACCTTCGGGGCCAGCGGCATGGGCATTTTTCCGGCAGCCGAATGGGCTGAGCAAGACTTGCTTGCCAACTATGGCGTCGAACGACTGGCTCCCTGCGAGGGCGTGACCGAACATTTCTTTGCGGTGGGCACCGAAAAGAAAGTCCAGCACCCCTTGGTGCAGCGGGTTCTGGATGGCATCGCCTGAACCTTCAGTTTTTTACGGAACGTTATTCTTAAATACACTGGTTTTTATTTGGTCTTTTCACACGTAATCTCTGCCTGTCATTCATTTTTTCAGGAGATCGACATGAAAAGACTTCTTTCCGTTCTCGCGGTAGTGTTCACGATGGGCATTGCCAGCGTTTCCATGGACGCCGAAGCGGCCAAGCGATTGGGCGGCGGCAAGTCCATGGGCACCCAGCGTCAAGCCACCCAAGACAAAGCGCCATCAGCCCCTACCGCCCAAAACGCGGCACCGGCCGCAGGCGCAGGTGCTGCCGCAGCTTCCAAGCCCTCATGGATGGGGCCAATCGCAGGTATCGCAGCTGGCTTGGGTATCGCCGCGCTGGCATCGCACTTCGGTTTCGGTGACGAGCTCGCCTCCATGATGACCATGGCCTTGGTGGCGTTCGCCATCATGGCAGTGGTGGGCTTCTTCCTGCGTAAGCGGGCCATGGCTCGCCAAGGCGGCGCGGCAGGTGCAGGCGGCTTGATGCCGGCTGGCGCCGCTGCAGGCCAAGGCGGTGCAGGAATGCCCCAACAGGCCTACAAAATGGCGACACCAGCAGCCTCCGGCATGGGCGGTTCGTCCTCCGGCTCGCTGATCGGTGCTGACATTGGCGGCCAGCCCGCTGCAACTTCTGCGATACCCGCTGACTTTGACCGTGCCAGCTTTGAGCGCAACGCGAAAGTGAACTTCATCCGTTTGCAAGCGGCTTATGACGCAGGCAACCTGGACGACATCCGTGAGTTCACCTCGCCAGAGATGTTTGCAGAAATCAAGCTCGACTTTGCCGAGCGCGAAACATCTGCTCAGCCCGGTGAAGTGGTTCGCATCGATACCACCGTGCTCGAAGTGGCAGAAGAAGCGCAGCGCTATGTAGTGAGCGTCAAGTTCACCGGCTTCATCCGCTTCGGTGCAGGTTCCGACGACGAAACATTCGACGAAATCTGGCACCTCACCAAGTCCCGCCAGGGCAATGGCGGATGGGTGTTGGCTGGTATCCAGCAAGCCAGCTAAACCCTGCAAGCGGGCCACACCGGCCCGCCCTGCCCCCGAGCCCGGTTTGCACCAGCAACCCGGGCTTTTTTTCGCGCACGGCCTCCGCCAGCCACCAGGGCTTTGATTAGGATGCAGCCATGCCCGTCGCACGCCTTTCGCGCCACCTAGTTCCTTTTGCACTGCTGTTACTCGTAGCCGGCCCCCTGCTGTGGGCGGTGGGCAGCACGGTGCCTTTTGGCATGCAAGCGCCGGCGTGGGCCGCCCTGTTGCAACACCCACAAACCTGGTCCGCATTGGGCATGACGATCTGGACCGGCCTGAGCGCGACCCTGCTGGCAACCGGCATCACCGCGTGCATTCTGGCGCGCTGGTTGGCGGCCACCGGCACCGCACAAGGGCTGGATAAATGGGCCCGCTGGATGTCGCCCTTGCTCTCGGTACCCCATGCGGCGTTTGCGATTGGCATGGTGGCCTTGCTCGCGCCGGGCGGGTGGTTATTGCGGCTGGTATCACCCTGGCCCAGCGGGCTGGAGTCTCCGCCCGCCTGGGCCACGACCCAAGACCCTTGGGGCCTGGGCCTGATCGCGGTGCTGGTGTTGAAAGAGGTTCCTTTTTTACTCTGGGCCGCGTTGGCCTATGTGCAGCAGCCGGGTGTGCAGGCGCAGCTGCGCCAGTCTTTGCGCTTGGCCGCCACTTGGGGCTATAGCGATGCGCAAGCCTGGTGGCGAATCGGCTGGCCGCAGCTGGTGCGCCACCTCGCAGCCCCCTTGCTGGCGGTGCTGGCCTATAGCCTGACGGTGGTGGATATGGCGCTGGTGATCGGGCCGACTGCGCCCCCCACCCTGTCGGTGCTCGCCTGGCAATGGCTGCAAGATGCAGACCCTGCCATCAATGCCCAAGGCGCCAGCGCCGCCTGGCTACTGGCGGCAGTGCTGCTCGGGTGCGCCGGCGCGCTGGTGGCGTGGAGGGCCTGGCCCCTGTGGCGCCAGCGTCAGGTGCGCGGCGTCACGCGGGTGCAGCACGCCATCACGGTGCGTAAGCCCGATTCGTTGAGCGCCCCTTTGGTGGCGCTCTTGGGCGTCTATGCCGCAGTGCTGGCCGCCCTCGCCGTAGGCAGCGTCTCGGGGCCCTGGCCTTTCCCGGCACTTTTGCCGGAGGTCTGGACCCTCCATGCCTGGGAGGGCGTACTGCGCAGCAGCAGCACCGTCTGGGTCACCCTGGGTTTGGGACTGCTAAGTGCGGCAACCGCACTGGCCTGGGTGGTGGCTTGGTTGGAGTGGGCGCCGCTTGACTGGCAGCGGCGCATGCGGCCGGTCTGGATGCTGCCTTTGGTGCTGCCCGCAGTGCTTTGGGTAGTAGGCCTGCACCGCCTCAGCCTGGCCTGGGGGCTTGATGGGCAAGCTGCCGGCCTCTGGCTGGCGCACACCTTGAGTGCCTTGCCGTATGTGCTGATTGCGCTGCAAGGCCCTTACGGAGGTGTCGATCCGCGCCTCAAGCAGGTAAGTGCAGCCCTCGGGCGCAGCCGGGCAGCGTTCTTGTGGCAGGTGAAATGGCCGCTCTTGCGCAGCGCGCTGGCGGCGGCGCTGGCGGTCGGCTTTGCGGTGAGTGTGGCGCAGTACCTGCCGACCTTGTATGTCGGGGCCGGGCGGTTTCAGACGGTCACTACCGAGGCTGTCACACTGGCCTCCGGCGGGCAGCGCGCGTTGACCGCTGCGTTCGCATGGCTGCAATGGCTGTTACCGATGCTGATGTTCGGCCTGGCCGCCCGGTGGGGCCGGCCCCGCCGCTGGCCTGCGACGGCACAATAAACCCATGAGTCTGGATATCCATATCACCCAACTGGCCAGCCCTGCCGGCCACTTGCTGCGGGGTCTGCACATCCATGTGCCAGCCGGCAAGGTGCACACCCTCATGGGGCCCAGCGGCTGCGGCAAAAGCAGCGTGCTGGCTGCAGTGTGCGGCACGCTGGATCCCGGCATGCTGTGGGACGGCCGCGTGACGCTCAATGACCAGCGTGTCGAGTCTCTGCCGGTACAGGCGCGCCGGGTGGGGCTCTTGTTTCAGGACGACCTGCTGTTTGCCCACATGACCGTGCGCGAAAACCTGTTGTTCGCCGTACCCGCTGACGAGCGCCAAACGCGCGAGCGGGCGGTGGAAGCAGCATTGGACGATGTGGAAATGCGAGAGTTTTTGCACGCCAACCCCGCCCGCCTCTCCGGCGGGCAACGGGCGCGTGTGGCCTTGGCCCGGGCCCTGCTGGCCCAGCCCCGCTGTTTGCTGCTGGACGAGCCCTTCTCCAAACTCGACGCCGCCCTGCGCGAGCGCATGCGCGCCCTGGTGTTCGGGCTGGTGGCGCAGCGTGCTATTCCGGCACTGCTGGTGACTCACGATCTGGCCGATGTCGCCGACCCTCTACACCTCACCCGCTTGGACACAGCCGGCACGGTGTAAGGAAATGCGCGCACCGGCGACCAACCACCAGCCCGCTTCACCGTAGACTCGCCGCATGCCCCACACCTCCACCGCCCCTTGGCTCCGTCTTGCCCTGACAGGCCTTCTGGCACTCGCCTGTAGCCTGGGCATGAGCCTCAACGCGGCAGCGCAACCTACAACACCCGCCGCCGCGGGATCGACAGCCATAGCGAATGGCAACCGGCTGCAGTTGCCGGCGCTCTATGCCAATGGGCAGCGCTTCAGCACCCAAGCGCTGGACGGCACTGTCTCGGTCGCCTTTTTCTGGAACACCGACTGCGCCGTGTGCCGCGACAGCCTGCCCGAACTGCGCGCCAACCTGAATGGCTGGAAAAACAAGCCCTTCAGCCTCTTGCTAGTCAACCTGGACCGCAAAGCCAGCGATTGGCAAACCTACGAAAAGCTGGTGGGCCAGACCCAGATGAACGCCAAAGGGCTGCTTTCGGTGCGCATGGAAGAAGAGCTCCCCGCCGGCACCCGTTTGCCGCTGACCTTGCTGATCGATAGCAAGGGCCGGGTATTGCAGCGATTTGAAGGTCGCCTGGCCCCTGAGGTGTGGGACGGCGTCGCCGACCTGCTGCCCTGAGCCGCCATGCTGGACCGTTTTGCCACGCCCTTGCTGCGCACGCCCCTGCAGGCCATGGCACGCCTGCTGGTGCGCGCTGGCGTGGGTGCGAATTCCGTCACTCTGGCAGGATTCGGAGTCGGCCTTGTTGCTGCAATTTTGATAGCTAACGGCGCATATGCGGCGGGAGCTATCGCCCTTTTAACCTCCAGACTACTAGATGGACTGGACGGTGCCGTTGCCCGCGAAACCCAGCCCACGGATGCGGGCGGTTTTCTCGATATCGCGCTGGACTTTTTGTTTTACGCCAGCATTCCGCTGGCCTTTGCGGTGGCCGAGCCCACCACCAACGCCCTGTCCGCAGCCGCCTTGCTGGCCGCCTTCATTGGCACCGGCAGCAGCTTTCTGGCGTTTGCGACACTGGCCGCCAAGCGCGGCATGGACAACCTGGCCTACCCCGACAAGTCGTTTTACTTTTTGGGTGGCCTGACCGAAGCCACCGAAACACTGGCCTTTTTTGTGGCCATGTGCCTATGGCCTGCGCACTTTGCGACCTTGGCCTATCTGTTCGCCGCGCTGTGTGCGGTGACCACTGCCACCCGCATCTGGTGGGGTTGGCGCACTTTTTCTTGAAAGAAGCCCTATGAAGGCATCCAAACTCCTGGTGCTGGCCCTGATCGGGCTGGCAATTACCAGCTTCGTCGTGTTGGACTTGGGTCGCTACCTGAGCCTGGACGCTCTGCGCCAGAGCCAAGCCTCGCTGGCAAGCGCTTACGCAGAGAACCCGTGGTCTCTGCGCGCCGGTTTTTTTGCGGTGTATGTGGCGGTGGCCTCGTTGTCGCTGCCTGGCGCGGCCATCCTCACGCTCGCGGGGGGCGGGGTGTTCGGCTTGGGATGGGGCTTGTTGTTGGTGTCGTTTGCCTCAAGCGTCGGGGCCACAGTGTCGTTTCTGGCTGCGCGTTTTGTGCTGCGCGACGCGGTACAAGCCCGCTTCGGAAGCCGGCTGACCGAGATCAATCAAGGCATTGCCCGGGACGGCGCGCTCTACCTGTTCAGCCTGCGGCTGATTCCGGTCGTGCCCTTTTTTGTGATCAACCTGCTGATGGGCTTGACCACCCTGCGCACCCGCACCTTTTACTGGGTGAGCCAACTCGGCATGCTGGCTGGCACTGCTGTTTATGTGAATGCCGGCACCCGGCTGGCAGAACTGCAGTCGCTCAAGGATGTTGCAAGCCCCGAGGTGCTGGGCGCGTTTGTACTGCTCGGTATATTTCCACTGATCGCCAAGGCCCTCATGAACCTGGTGCAAAAACGCAAGGTCTACGCCCGCTGGAAGTCAGTGCGCCCCGCAACTTTTGACCGCAACCTCATCGTCATTGGCGGGGGCGCGGGTGGGCTGGTGTCGGCCTACATTGCAGCGGCAGTCAAAGCCAAGGTCACACTGGTCGAGGCCCACAAGATGGGTGGCGACTGCCTGAATTACGGCTGCGTGCCCAGCAAGGCCCTCATCAAAAGCGCCAAGCTCGCCCACCAGATGCAGCACGCAGACCGCTATGGTTTACATAGCACCCTGCGCACATCTGACGAGCGCCAGAGCCTGTTTTCATTCAAAAAGGTGATGCAGCGCATCCACGAGGTGATTGCCGCCATTGAGCCGCACGACAGTGTGGAGCGCTACACCGGCCTGGGTGTGGAAGTGCTGCAGGGCTACGCCAAGATCATCAACCCGTGGACGGTAGAGATTGCGCTCAACGACGGCGGCACGCAGAGATTGACTACCCGCAGCATCGTCATCGCCGCAGGCGCCCGCCCTTTTGTCCCGCCCTTGCCGGGTCTGAATGAGGTGGGCTATGTCACCAGCGACACGCTGTGGGACGAGTTCTCCAAGCTGGACGAGGTCCCCAAGCGCCTGGTGGTGTTGGGCGGCGGGCCGATTGGCTGTGAGCTCGCGCAAAGTTTTGCACGCTTGGGCTCTGCCGTGACCCAAGTGGAAATGGCGCCGCGCATCATGGCGCGGGAAGATGCGGAAGTGTCGGAACTTGCCGCTGCCTCCCTGCGCGCCGATGGTGTGGACCTGCTGACCAGCCACAAGGCCCTGCGCTGCGAGATGGTGGATGGAGAAAAGGTGTTGGTGGTGGAGCACGCGGGCGTGGAAAAGCGGATTGCGTTTGACCAACTGCTGTGCGCCGTGGGCCGCACTGCGCGCCTCAGCGGCTACGGTTTGGAAGAGCTGGGCATCCCCACCCACAAGACGGTGCAAACCAACGAGTACCTGCAAACCATCTACCCCAACATCTTTGCGGCGGGTGATGTGGCCGGACCCTACCAGTTCACCCACGTAGCCGCGCACCAAGCCTGGTATGCGGCGGTGAATGCGCTGTTCGGCGACTTCAAGAAATTCAAAGCCGACTACTCGGTGATCCCTTGGGCCACCTTCATTGACCCCGAGGTCGCCCGTGTGGGCTTGAACGAGCAGGATGCCCAAGAGCAAGGCATTGCCTACGAGGTGACCAAATACGGCATCGACGACCTGGACCGCGCGATTGCGGACAGCGAGGCGCACGGCTTCGTGAAAGTGCTGACCGTGCCGGGCAAAGACAAGATTCTGGGTGTAACCATTGTCGGCACCCATGCCGGCGACCTGCTGGCCGAATACGTGCTGGCCATGAAACACGGTCTGGGCCTGAACAAAATTCTGGGCACCATCCACACCTACCCCACACTGGCCGAAGCCAACAAATACGCCGCCGGCGAATGGAAACGCGCGCACCAGCCCCATAAGCTGCTGGAGTGGGTGCGCAAGTTCCACGACTGGAAGCGCGGCTAAGGCAGTGCCCCCACGCTCCGCCGCTTTGCGGGTCGCTGCCCCCCGAGGGGGCGCGTTTCAGCTTGGGGCGGCCCTGCGCTGAAACCTCTGCCCTCACGCTGCACAATTCAAGGATATGCAAACACCCGCCACGCCCATCGTTCGAGACATCGTGTTGGTGGGTGGCGGCCACAGCCATGTGGTGGCGCTGCGCTATTTCGCCATGCACCCGCTGCCCGGTGTGCGCATCACCCTGATCTGCACCGACGCGCACACGCCCTACTCCGGCATGCTGCCCGGCTATGTGGCGGGGCACTACAGCTATGACGATGTACACATCGACCTGTGCCGCCTGTGCGCAGCCACCGGCGCGCGCTTCATCCAAGCCGAAGTAACGGGCTTGGACCGCGAGGCGCGCACGGTGCAGCTGCGCGGCCGGCCCGACATCGATTACGACGTGGTCTCCATCAACACCGGCTCCACGCCGCAGATGCGCGCCCAAGGCGCCGCCGAGCATGCGGTACCGGTCAAACCCATTACCGGCTTCAACCAGCGCTGGCTGCAGTTGCTGGACAAGGTGGCGCAGGCTACACGGCCGCTAACCATTGCTATCGTGGGCGGGGGTGCGGGTGGTGTGGAACTGTGCCTGGCCATGCAATACAGGCTACGGGCTGAAGCCGAAGCAGCAGGGCGCGCGGCTATTGCGCCACAGTTCAGCCTGTTCACGTCTGGCGGCCTGCTGCCCACCCATAACGCGGGCGTGCAAGCCCGCTTTGCCCGGGTGCTAGCCGAACGCGGTGTGCGAGTGCATCTAAAAACGCCCGTGGCGGAAGTACAGGCGGGCCGTTTGCGCAGCGCACAAGGCGAGTGGTTTGAGGCCGACGAGGTGCTCTGGGTCACCCAAGCCGGCGGTGGCGCTTGGCTGCAAGGCACCGGCTTAGCCCTGACAGACAACCGCTGCATTCGATTGCACGACACGCTGCAAAGCATCACCGACCCGCGCGTGTTTGCGGCGGGTGATGTGGCCGCCATGGACAACTTTGCGCTGGAAAAAGCCGGGGTGTTTGCGGTGCGCATGGGCATGCCGCTGGCCGTCAACCTGGAGCGTGCGGTCCAGGGCTTGCCGCTGCAACCCTACCGCCCGCAGCGCCACTGGCTGGCCCTGATCAGCACTGGTGACAAATTTGCCGTGGCCTCACGCGGCGCACTTGGCTTTGCCGGTGCCTGGGTCTGGCGCTGGAAAGACTGGATAGACCGCCGCTTTATGCAGCGCTTTAGCGTGCAGGGCGTGGATGGACTCGCGGGCATGACTTCAACCGCGACATCCGCCAACGCATCCATTCAGCTAAGCGCCGACGAAGCTCAACAAGCACAAGCCGCAGTCGCCATGCGCTGCGGCGGCTGTGGCGCCAAGGTGGGGGCCAGCGTGCTCTCGCGTGCGCTGCAAAACCTGTGGGTGCAACCCAACCCCGATGTGCTGCTGGGCCTGGACAGCCCGGATGATGCCGCCGTCGTGCGCGTGCCGCCCGGCAAAGCGCTGGTGCACAGCGTGGACTTTTTCCGTGCGTTTGTAGACGACCCGTATGTGTTCGGCCGCATTGCCGCCAACCATGCACTGGGCGACTTGTTTGCCATGGGCGCGCAGCCGCACACCGCGACCGCTATAGCCACCGTCCCCCCCGGCATGGACCGGCAGGTGGAAGCCACCCTGCGCCAGATGATGCAAGGCGCGGTCGAGGTGCTCAATGCGGCAGGATGCACGCTGATCGGCGGGCACAGCGGCGAAGGCGCCGAGCTGGCGCTGGGCTTTGCGGTGAACGGCTTGGTGGACGTGGATAGCCATGGCCAAATGAGCGGCGTGCTGCGCAAGGGCGGCATGCAGCCCGGCGATGTGCTGCTGCTGACCAAGCCGATTGGCACCGGCGCCTTGTTTGCCGCGCACGGCCGCGCGGCCGCTAAAGGCCGCTGGGTGCAAGCCGCGCTGCAGAGCATGGCGCAGAGCAACCAAGCCGCCGCGCAAACCCTGCGCACCTATGGCGCCACCGCCTGCACCGACCTGACCGGCTTCGGGCTCATAGGCCACACGTTAGAGATGGCCCGCCCCAGCGGCGTGCAGGTGGTGCTGGATGCCGCCGCCCTGCCCCTGCTTGACGGCGCGTTGGAGTGTGTGCAGCAGGGCCTGCTGAGCTCCCTGCACAGCGCCAATGCTCGCCAACAGCATGTGGTGCACAACGCCACCGAGGTCATGGCCCACCCGCTGTGGCCGCTGCTGGTGGACCCGCAAACCGCTGGCGGGCTGCTGGCCAGCGTGCCCGCCAACCAGGCAACAGCGTGCCTTGCTGCCCTGCGTGCGCAAGGCTACGCTGCGGCCTGTGCCATCGGCCATGTGCGTACGCTGGCTGCTGGCGCAGCCCCGGTTCATATCCATATCCGTCCGGAGGAAGCCAATGCGAAATTCTCCTAAAAAGATAGCAGCATGCGCAATGAAAACGTGGGCTTCTGCCACTTTTTGCCTTTACACAGCCTGTGCGAGCTTGACAGGAGCCCACGCACAAACCCAGCCCGCTGACACAGGCGGTCTGCTGCAAAGTTGGGCGGATTCGGCAGACGGCACACCGCCCAGCCCCTGGCGGGTCGTAGGCCTGCCTGGTGGCAAGGTTCCCCTGCTGGCACCGGACATCACCACCTTGGACGGCCAAAAAGTGCTGCGCCTGCGCAGCGACAAAAGCTATGGCGCGCTGAGCCATGCGGTTCCCGCGGGTAGCGAAAGCCGCTATTTGCAATGGCAGTGGCGTCTGGACCAACCCCTGGCCCAGGCCGACCTGCGCAGCAAAACCGGAGACGATGCTGCCCTCAAGGTGTGTGCGCTATTTGATTTGCCGCTGGAGAAAATCCCTTTTGTCGAACGCAACCTGCTGCGCCTAGCGCGCCGGGTGAGCGCAGAGGCCTTGCCCGGTGCCACCCTGTGCTACGTGTGGGACAACCAGTTACCCGCAGGCACTACCCTCAACAACGCGTACACCGCCCGGGTGCGGCTGCGCGTGTTGAATGGCAACGGCGATGCGCTCGGCCGTTGGGTCTCCCACAAGCGGGATCTGCAGGCCGATTTTCTGGCTGCCTTCGGTAACGAGACAGACACCGTCCCCCCCTTGCTCGCGATCGTGACCGGCGCGGATGCCGACAACACCGGCGGCACCAGCCTCGGTTTTGTGAACCGCCTGCAGCTCATGAAACAATAACGGAATGAACGCACCCGCAGTGCAGCGCCCAGACCCAGCAGACACTCCACTATCGCCCGAAGCGCATAGCAATCAACCACGGCAGTTGCTGCTGCTGGGTGCGGGCATGGCGCACCTGCAACTCTTGCACACGCTGGCTCGCAAGCCCTTGCCCGAGGTACAGGTGACGCTGGTAGCCGAAGAGACCCACGTGGTTCACTCCGCCATGGGGCCAGGCCTGGTTGCTGGCGACTACCAGCAAGAAGACTGCACCATCCCGTTAGAGCCTTTGGTGAAGCGTGCGGGCATCCGCTGGCTGCAACAGCAGCCCGTGTCGCTGGATGCCGGGCAGCAAACGCTGGCATTCGGCGACGGCAGCACTCAACACTACGAGTGGCTTTCGATCAATGCCGCCCCTGCGCACCACAGCGAGCAGTTGGAGCGACACATACCCGGCGCGGGAAAATTCGGCCTTTGTGTCTACCCGCTAGATACCTGGGCCCAACGCTGGCAAGGTGTGTCCGAATTGGCGGCGAAAAAAGCCTTGCGCGTAGCGGTCATCGGCGACCAAGCAGCTGCGCTGGAATTGGCGCTAGCGGTGCAACAGCGCCTACCGTCCTGCGTCGTCACAGTGTTGATGCGGCCGGCTCCAGCCCGTACCACGCTCACCACCCCGGGCATCACCCGGTTGCTGCAACAACTCAAGGCACAGCGCATCACGGTATTGCACGATACGGCGCTCCAGATCGATGCCAGCGCGGTGCAACTGGGCTGCGGCGCGCAGCTCGCGTGTGATGTACCGCTGTTGGCCTTGCAGCACCTGCCCCACGCTTGGCTGACCGCCAGTGGACTTGCGCTGAATGCGGACGGCCAAGCGACCACCGACGGCTACTTGCGCAGCAGCAGTCATCCGCAGGTGTGGGTCGCCAACGGCGATTCGGATTCCCCGCTGCGCCATCTGCAAGCCGTGGCGCGCGGCGCGCGCTTACCCGCTACCGTCCGGCAGCCGGGAGCAGGCTTTCAGCTGTTGTTTGGGGGATCACAACAGGCTGTTATGGCTTGGGGGCGGTACAGCGCGACAGGGCGTGCCTGGCACTGGCTCAAGGATTGGTGGGACCGGCGGCAATTGCGCCGCTACACCATGTAAAGGAAAGCCGGCCCCACCAAAGGAAGGGCTGGTATGGGTATAGTGGGTCTGACTTAGATCGCTGCTACCCATGAAAATTTTGTTGTTACTGTGGCTCTCGCTGTCCCTGTTGTCGGGCAATGCCTTGGCACAAGTTGCCGGGCCTTCAGGGCCTGCGGTACAGCAGCCCACCAGCCCCGATGCCGCGCTGACGTTTTACAACCGCAACCTGATCACTTTTCGCGGGGAGATGGCGGGCATCTCGGCCGAAGACCGTGCCCAGCGCGCACACACCCGCTTGCAAGCCCAACTGGCACAAGCCGGCCCGCATCTGGTGAGTCAGAAGCCCGACACCATGGGCATCCTGATCCAGATAGATGGCGCCACCACCTTTGTGGTGACGCCCGCCGAAGTCGACCTCAGCGCACGCGACACGCTGGAAGCCACCGCCCTCAGAGCCCAGCTCGCCTTGGAGGCAGCCATTGCTCAAAGCCGCGAAAGCCGGGACCTCGATGCCTTAGCCCGCGCATTCGCCTGGGTAGCCGGCGCTACTGCAGTGGCCATTGCGCTGTGGGCTGCACTCAAGCGGCTACACATTGCGGCCGGTAAACGGCTGCTGCAGCTGTCCGCTGAGCACGCCGCCCGCTTGCAGTTGGGCGGCATCAGCCTGCTCAACCGGAATCGCGCCGTGGGCACCGTGCGCACCGGCATGACCGTGCTGCTGCGCCTGCTGCAAGCGCTAATAGCCTATGAGTGGCTGAGCTTTGTGCTGCAACGTTTTCCTTTCACACGCGCTTGGGGAGAGGCCCTCAACGGTTACTTGCTGGGGTTTGCGGGCAAAGCAGGAAATGCGGTGATTCAAGCCATACCGGGCTTATTCACGGCGGTGGTAATTTTTTATCTGGCGCGCCTGCTCACCCGGGGACTGGATCGTTTTTTTGATCGCGTCCTGGAAGACGAACACACCTTGTCATGGCTGGACGCCGACGTGGCGGTGCCGACCCGCCGCATCAGCAAGGTACTGGTCTGGCTGTTTGCCTTGGCCATGGCCTACCCCTATTTGCCGGGTGCGGGCACTGAGGCCTTCAAAGGCCTTTCGGTGCTGGTCGGGCTGATGATTTCACTGGGCGCGTCCAACCTGGTCGGGCAAGCGGCCAGTGGCTTGATACTGACCTATGGCCGTGTCTACCGCAAAGGCGAGTACGTGCGGATTGCGGACCAGGAAGGCACCGTGACCGATATCGGCATGTTTGCAACCCGTATCCGGACCGGGCTGGGTGAAGAGCTCACGATTTCCAACAGCAGCGTGCTCGCCAGCACCACCAAAAACTACTCGCGGACCGTGAATGGCCCGGGCTACGTGGTGGACACCACCGTCACCATCGGCTACGACACGCCGTGGCGCCAGGTGCACGCCATGCTGATTGACGCGGCGCTGCGCACTGAAGGCATTCAGGCGCACCCGGCGCCCCAGGTGTTCCAGACCGAGCTGTCCGACTGGTACCCGGTGTACCGCTTGGTATGCCAGGCCATCCCCGAGGAGCCCCGTCCGCGGGCGGAGGTGCTGAGTGCGTTGCACGCCAACATCCAGGATGTTTTCAATACTTTCGGGGTACAGATCATGTCGCCTCAGTACATTGCTGACCCTGCGGTGGCCAAAACCGTACCTCCGGCCGACTGGGCGCCTGCTCCGGCCCGCCATTACACACCCGAGTAGCCATGAGAAATTTTGCAAGCCAAGTGCGCTACGTGGCGCGACACGAAATGCTGTTGCTGCTGCGGTACCCCAAAATGCTGCTCGCCGTGGTGGTGGTAGCAGTGCTGCCGTCTGTGTATGCCGCGATCTACCTCACCAGTGTGTGGGACCCCGGCTCCCACAGCCAGGCACTGAAGGTTGCGGTGGTGAACCTGGACGAGGGTGTGCACTACCAGGACCGTGTGTTCAATGTGGGCGCGCAAGTGGTCTACAAGCTCGGGCGGAGTGCGCGCTTCGGCTATGTAAATTACGATGACTCCGAACAAGCGCGGCAGGATGTCCGCATGGGCCGGGCGGCATTCGCGCTCATCATCCCGAAAGATTTCAGCTCTAACGCGGTGCCCGGTGCACAACCGGGTGGCGGCAAGCTGGTGGTGTATGCCTCCGAGGGCAATAACTTCCAGACAGCCGCCATCGCCAAACAGTTTGCCAACGAACTGGGCCACGAGGTCAACGAAAGCCTGAACGAGCGCCGGTGGTCCATGGTGCTGACCAACGCTGCAGGCTCACAGCGCAGTGTGGACGAGTTGCGCGCGGGGGTAGATGCGCTGCGCACCGGTGCGGCAGATCTCCAGGCCGGGGCCAACCAGGCGGCCACCGCCGGGCGTGCGCTCTCCAACGGTTCAGTCAAGCTCAATGCAGGCGTCAATCAAGCCACCGATGGTTTCAAGCAGCTCGGCAACGGACTGCGAACCCTGGACTCCAAACGCCCACCAAATTCTGAGCTAAACCGGCTCAAAGCCGGGGCCGACGCGCTGGCCAGTGGCCACACCGACCTCAGCAAGGGCATGGACGAATTGCAGGGCGGCAGCCACAAGCTTCTGGAAGGTGCCATGGGCTTCAAGACAGAAGCCGACGACAGCCTGTTGCTACCGACGCGTGTCAAGGACGGCGTGGGCCAACTGGCAGGCGGGCTCAATCAATTGGACGATGGCATTCGCACAGCCGCTGATGCGCAGAAAAAACTGGCAGATGGCGCCACACGTTTGAGTGCCGGTGTGGGCACACTGACAACCGGCATGCGCACCATGACCGGCGCCATCCGCCAAGCGGTGACCAAGCTCCCGGAAGACAGCCAACTCGACGAACTGGCGAGCGGCAGCGCACAGCTCAGCCATGGAGCGGGAGACTTGTCGGAGGGCCTGCAAAAACTGAAGGTTGGAAGCCAAGCCCTGTCCTCGGGCTTGGTGCTGCTGGCCAACTCTTTACCCGCCTCGATCGATACCCCTGAGGGGAGTCCGGAAGGACTGGCCAACTCGGTCAAGCCGATCATGGAAATCGATGCCGTGGTGGGCAATAGTGGCAGCGGGTTTGCGCCCAACGTGATCCCCGCCGCCCTGTGGTTGGGTGCAGGGGTGGCAGCGTTTTTGATTCATATCCGGGTATTACCTCGGCATGCGAAAAAATTCTCGCCCCCAGCGAAATTCATAGGCAAGGTCAGCGTGCCCATCCTCGTGGTGGCGCTACAGGCGGCGCTGTTGGGTGCAACGGTGACTTGGGGTCTGCATGTTCCGGTGCACGACATCGCGGCTTTTGCAACATGCCTCGGGGTTGCGGGCATGTCGTTTTTGATGATCGTGCTGTTTTTGTCGCGCACCATGGGCGATGCCGGTAAGGTGTTTGCCATGGTGTTTCTGGCGGTCCAGCTGTCCGCCTCGGGCGGTGTGCTACCCGTGGAGCTGAGTGGCGGGCTGTATGAAATCATCAGCCCCTGGATGCCCATGACCTGGACGGTCCAAGCCATCAAAGCGGCCATGTTCGGCGCCTATGGCGGCGCGTGGACCACCCCGATGACATGGGTAGGTTTGGCGGGTATTGCCACCTTGCTGCTCGCTTGCTGGATAGGGCGCTGGCGCTACCTGCACCCTGCGCAAATGCAGCCCACGGTGGGGCTCTGAGCCGGGCCCCGCTGCGGGGCCCTGGTGATCGATCAGGGCGGTGACTCAGGCCGTCACTTTGGCACCGGGGCGCCGCAACAAACGGGTGACTGCGCGCGGATCCAGACCGTACATATCGGCAAACGCTTCAACGCTTGCACCGCTTGCATTGAATGCAGCCAACAAGGCCTCCGCCTTGGCGGCACGCGCCTCGGCTTCGACGAGCGCCTCGTCGAGCACCGCGTTGGACGCTTCGTCGCGCCCGCTGAGCAACTCGCGATAGGCCTGCGGCGTAAGGCCGGAGGCCTCCCACGCGGCGACCACCCGCTGCACCAGCTTCGGGCGCAAGTCTTCCTGGGTGCGGGACTGGCGACGGCGGAACACCTCCAGCAAGGCGTGGTACACGTGCTCAGGCGCCATCGGCTCTACCGGCTGGCCTTGCAGGTCGTGACGCTGCTCGCCGGACGCGACTGCAGTCAAGTAGCGCAGCGACCGCGCATGCATGGACAGCGCCGCCTTGAGGCTAACCGGTTCAAATTCGGCGGGGTGCTTGTCGAGCAACTCCTGAAAAATACCCCGCTTCATGGGCCTGAAGACGGCACCGAACAAGTGGGGATACAGGGCAGCCATCTTGTCGAGCACCGGCAATACATCAGATTTGGCGGGGCGCTGCTTCGAAGCTGCAGGTGTTTCGGCAGCAGGCGCTTCCGTTGGCTGGGGCAAGGATTCGGTCATGGCAATAGTCGGGAAATCGTGCAAAAAAGCCCTCGATCATGCCGTATCAGCCAATGCCTAGAAAAACTCACGCGAAATACGGGATAGCTGCAGCCCACATGCATCTGCGGAGGGCAGCATTACAGGGCCTCGGCGCATTCCCTGAATAGCGTCAAATTCACCCATTCGGGGGATGCGGCAGAAAGGCGTTGGCACTAGACTGCGCCAGTTTTTCTTGCTCGGCTTTAAGGCCTGCCCTTTCCCTCACCCGATATGCCCACTCACATCCTCAAGCTGCACACCTTTGCTCTGTCTACTATTGCCGTCGCAATGCTCACCGCCTGTGGAGGTGGTGGCGGAGGCGGGAGCGGCGGAGGAAGTGCTACGACAGGCTCTCTATCAGGCACGGTCATTGATGGCTATATAGAAGGCGCAAAGGTCTGCTTGGATGTCAATTTAAACGGAGCCTGCGACACGGGTGAGCCCACTGCGACCACTGACAGTGGTGGCAAATACAAGCTGGACACCGGAAGCATCAATACCAACGGCCTGACGGTCATTGCAGAAATTCCCGATACCGCCAAAGACTCCGATGACAACGGCTTGACCCTGTTTGCAGCGGGCAAGTCCGCCTACACCATGGCAGCACCGGCGACAGAGTCTTCCGTCGTCACGCCCATCACCACATTGATTGTTGGCAAAGTCAAAACAGACAATCTGTCAGCCGCCACCGCCAAGGAACGTGTGCTGGAAGAGCTGGGCTTGGCCTCCGACACCAACCCGTATGAAGACCATGTGGCGGCTGGGAACTCCATCATTCAGGGCACAGCACGCCAATTGGCTGCGCAGTTACAACAGGCACAGAAAAACCTGCCGGCAGGCACGGCGCCACAAGAACGGTTGGCAAAGCTTCAAGAAACAGTCAAAGCGATGCAAGACGCGGCGGGATCCGTTGCCCTGGTGTCGCAGGATGCCGATCCCCTGAACTTGCCGCTGACGCTATCCACCGTTGCGACGGGGCGTTTGTTTGCCTACAAGATGCCCAGCGCCATGGGTAAACAAATCAATGCAACCGCCATGCTGTTCACCCCCAAATCGGTGATGCCGCCGGGTGGCTGGCCCTTGGTCGTGTTTGGTCACGGGACCGTAGGGGTTGCGCAGAGCTGCGCCCCCAGCGTAACCATGAAGGCCACTGGAAATTGGGAATATGCAAGTGTGGTGGCTTCGCTGCTGTCACAGGGCATGGTCGTCGTCGCTCCTGACTATGAAGGTATGGGCAGCTCTGCAATGGGTGTTGAGGCTGGGCATCCATACCTAGACTTGGGCAGTGCCGGGCGATCCATGGCATTGGCTGCAGTGGGCGCCAAGAAGTTGATGACGACACAACTCTCCGGAGCTTGGGCGACGATGGGCCACTCACAGGGCGGGCATGCAGCCTTAGCCGGCGCCCAGTTTGCCGGACTCGCCAAAAAACAGGAGACTAGCCTGAATTACAAAGGCGCCATCGCGATTGCTCCGGCATCCAATCTGCAGATGTCTCTCAACACCATGTGGTCGGGTATTCAAGCCAGCTCGTTGAACCCTGCGAACTACGCGACGGGATACAACGCGGTGGGGATTAGCAACTTCTATGCTGCGTATGTAGTCAAAGGAACCCAAAGTACGCCCGCTCCACTGACACCTAGCGATGTATTCGGAGCCAGGATGCTGGCTGTCTACAACGCGAAAGTCGGTACTGAATGTTTCAGTAGCTTCAGCTCATCTATTTCAACGAGTGTGGGTCAATACAGGGTCACCAATGGCGCGACTCCTGCCGGGTACACAGGCTTCATCAACTCTGCGATCAACGCAGCGAATGTCACCCGTGTGCTCAATAGCAATGAGCCCGGCCAAATGAAGCTGCCAGGGAACACCTTGATCGTGCAAGGGTCTGCAGACACTACCGTATTGCCCTCCAGCACCCGTGCCTTGCTAGCCACTATGCAGTCGAAGGGCTCGCAAGTCACGTTGAGCTACCACGATAGCAATACAGCGACCCACGGTGGCGTGCTTGCAGTTCCTGCAGCCCAGACAGCGGTTACCAATCATCTGAGCAGCATGTTTACCGCCAACTAGTGGGCCTTGGTGCTCCCGGCAAGCCCACTCCTTGGGATGGGTTGTGGGCCTTCCCTTAGGCGGCATTCAGTTAAAGTGCGGGCCCACAAGGAACACAACATGCTGCTCACAGATATCAGCGCCGAACACATCTTCACGGCCACCAAAGGTGGCCCACGTGTGACGATTTTGGTGCATCCCTTTACAAATACACAACGAGACTCTCTCGGCAAGTTTGAGATCGTTCGCAACATCCGCGAGCCGGGGGCCAAAGAAGTGAAACGCTCCACCTTCGTGTCGTTCCAGCAATTGGCAGAGTTGTACGCCAAAGGAGTGCTCGACGAATTTGGCTTTTCCGTGCGCATGTGTGCCGCTGATGGCAAACACCCCAATACGACACCGACCAAGAAGCTGCTCCCGAGCTGCATCAAACCAGGCTCACCATTTGACATGGCGGTGCAAGGCGTGGATGTCTCCCTGCCCGCGAACCGCGAATTGAGAACTGCCTTGCTGCGGACCAGTGTCAAGGTTTGATGTAGTTCGAGGGTCTGCACATGACACTTCTCTACACGCTGCTGTTGATCGCCACATGTCTGTGGGTTTTCATTCAATGGAAGCCCGACAGCGCGTCTTGCTGGGGATTGGGGTTGGAGCGCAAGCGCAGCGGACTGGTGCTGAAGTCGCAAGCGATTGCGGGCTTTGACATCCCCTACCTGGAAGGTGGGCAAGGCGAAGTGCTTGTGCTCGTCCACGGTTTCGGGGGCGACAAAGACAATTTCACGCGCATGGCGCGATTTTTGACACCGCAGTTTCGGGTGATACAGCCCGACCTACCCGGCTTTGGCGATGCGACACGCCACCCCGGAGCGCGGTACCGCATGTCCGATCAAGTGGAGCGCTTGCATGCGTTCCTTCAGGCTCTAGGTGTGCAAAAAGCAATTCTTGGTGGCAACTCCATGGGCGGCTTTATTGCCTGCGAATATGCGGCGCGCTTTCCCGAGCAGGTCAAGGCGCTCTGGTTGCTGGATGCTGCCGGCACGGCCGCCGCCCACGATTCACCTATGCTGCGGCACTACATCGCCACTGGCGACTCTCCCCTCCTGCTGCGCAGTCAGGCCGACGTGGCCAAGCTGATCCGCGCCACCATGGCGCGTCCCCCCTACTTTCCCGGCTTCTTGAAGCGCACCTTAGGCGCGCGCGCGATAGCGGATTACCCCTTGCATTGCGAGATCTTCAAAGACCTCAGCCAACATTCGCCCATGCTCGAAACCCAACACACGACCTGGCCCACCCCGGCGCTGATCGTGTGGGGGGCGGAAGATGCCATCTTGAACCCGGCGGCAGCCCAGACCCAAGAGAGGCTGTTTCCGCGCCATAAGACGATCGTGATGCACGGCATTGGGCACTTGCCCATGCTGGAAGCGCCCGCCCAAACCGCGCAAGACTTCCTGGAGTTTGCGCGCACCCTGTCGGCTTAAGCCTGCCGCACAAACTCCAACGCACCATCGTCAATCGACTCGTTCAGCAGCAAGGTTTTGTCTACTTCGTAGGCATGGGTCACGCGCCACGGACCGCTCCGGCCCTGGCGTGGCAGTTCGCTCACATCCCGCAGGATATAGCCAGAGGTCAGTGAACTCATCACATTGCCCTCCCCCAGTTGTCCGGCGGGAGCTCGGGGCGTTGCACGTGCAATGCCCTTGCTATCCATGTAATTGAGCAGCCGGCATACGTACCGCGAAGCGATGTCTGCCTTGAGCGTCCACGAGGCATTGGTGTAGCCAAAAATGAAGGCCATGTTGGGCAGGTCTTGCATCAACACCGCGCGGTAGCTCAGCAGCTGGTGGGTCTCCACCGGTGCGCCATCCAGGGTGATGTCCATGCCACCAAAGGTCTTGAGGCGTATGCCGGTCGCAGTCACCACGATGTCCGCGTCCAGCGTCTCCCCTGACTTGAGCAGAATGCCATGCTCGGTAAACGTGGCTATCTCGTCGGTGACGATAGTCGCCTTGCCTGACTTGATGGCCTTGAACAGGTCGCCATCGGGCACCACACACATGCGCTGGTCCCACGGGTTGTAACTGGGTGTGAAGTGGCGCATGTCCACGGTGTCCCCCAGCATTTTCTGGATGGGGCGCAACATGAATTTTCGCATGGCGTCGGGCCAGCGCTTGGCGCCCTTGTAAAGCGCACGCTGCAAAGCGATATACGCGCTACGCAAGGTCCCATAGATCCAGCGTGCAGGCAGGAAACGCCCCAGCAGCGCAATTGCTTTCTCAAGTGTGGGGGCGATGAAGTAGTAAGTGGGCGTGCGCTGCAACATGGTGACATGTGCAGCTTGGGCCACCATGGCCGGAACAATCGTGACCGCCGTGGCGCCACTGCCAATCACCACCACCCGTTTGCCCCGGTAGTCCAGGTTTTCGGGCCAGAACTGGGGATGAATGGTCTGCCCCTTAAAGCGATCGAGGCCGGGGAACACCGGGAGGTGCCCCTGGTCATAGTCGTAATAGCCGGTACAGCTCACAAAGAAGTTACAGGTGTAGGCGCTGGTTTCGCCGATAGATTCCTGCAGGGCGGTGATCGTCCAGAGGTTCTGATCGCTGGACCAATCGGCCTTGAGGATTTTCAGGCCGAAGCGGATGTGGCGGTCCACGCCATATTCCTCAGCGGTCTCCTTGACGTACTCGCGCACCAGTCGGCCTTCGGACAGCACCTTGGGCGACATCCAAGGCCGAAAGGCGTAGGCGAAAGAAAACATGTCCGAATCAGACCGCACACCGGGGTAGCGAAACAAATCCCAGGTGCCACCAATGGCGCTGCGCCGCTCCAGGATGGCGTATCGCTTGCCCGGCGATTCTTTCTGCAAATGGCACGCCATGCCGATCCCTGAAATGCCTGCGCCGACGATCAGCACATCAAAATGTTCGCTCATAGAACTCCCTGCTGAAAACCAGACTCCATGCGTCCCCCGCTGGGCCATCCGCCCCCAAAACTAGTGTAAGCCGCGGCCTTGAATGCGGTCGCCATTTGCTGTGACCTGCGAAAAGTGCCATACCAACGTAACCCCCTCGCAAGCGGGGGGACTCTTGAAATCAGGTCAAAAGCCCTTATCATTAGCACTCGTCGGACTTGAGTGCTAACAG
>DGQR01000009.1:15900-16757 GCA_002390825.1 Rhodoferax sp. UBA4409 | reverse complement strand
GCACATCGCGGGAGGTGGTCATCTCCAACCCGCCGGGTATGGTCATGGTGGAGGCATAAAGAGATTCGCCGGCCTCAGGGCCTCCGGCGATCACGGGCTCGTGCAGCACAAAGCCGCGCTCGGTTTGTACGGGGCCACCTTGGAATACCGGCTGCTCGAGCAGGTCTGCCCGCTGCAAAGTCAAGTCGATCTTGTCGAACAAAGCCGTCAACGGCATGTCTGCGGGCTTGTTGATGATCAGGCCTAAGGCCCCGCGCTCTGAGTGTTCACACAAAAAGACCACGCTTTTGGAGAACATCTCATCGTCCAGCCCGGGCATTGCGATCAGGAAATGATGGGTGAGATTGAAAGGTGCAGAATCGCCGGACATTCCCTGATTTTAACGGCTGACATGCAATCTGAATTCTCCAAAGGGCTGGTTTGGTTCCGCCGCGATTTACGTACCCAAGACAACGCGGCATTGGCCCTCGCTGCCGCATCTTGCGAGGCGGTGTATTGCGTTTTTGCGTTCGACAAGGCGATCCTCAACCACCTGCCCCGGCAGGACCGGCGTGTGGAGTTCATTCATGGCGCAGTTTCTGAACTGCACACCCGGCTCAGTGCAATGGCACCGGGCAGTGGCGGGTTGATCGTTCTGCATGCGGATTCGGTTGATGCGATTCCCGAGTTGGCAGCGCGCTTGGGTGTGCAAGCGGTATTCGCAGCCAGGGACTACGAGCCTGCAGCCCTTGAGCGCGACACCGCCGTACAGCAACAACTATTGAGCGAAGGCCGCCAGCTCAAGCTAGTCAAAGACCAGGTGATTTTTGAAGAGCGCGAAGTTTTAACGCAGATGAGCAAGCCCTACGGCGTGTTCA
>DGQR01000009.1:0-15797 GCA_002390825.1 Rhodoferax sp. UBA4409 | reverse complement strand
CAAATGGGCAAGCCCTACGGCGTGTTCACCCCCTATCACCGCGCTTGGCTGGCCCGCATCGGGGCGAATACCGTAGCGCAACATCAGCTCCCCGAGAACATAGCGGCAGTATTGGCACCGGTGCCGCATGAATTGCGTAGCTCCGTACCCTCACTGTCCTCTCTGGGTTTCGAGCAGACCAATCTGCAGACACTCGGAATGCACGGCGGCGAGTCTGCAGGTCAGGCCCTGCTGAACGATTTTGTAGTGCGCATGGATCGCTATGGTGAGGCCCGTGACTACCCTAGCCTCAAGGGCCCGAGCTATCTGGGTGTTCATTTGCGCTTTGGCACCGTATCCATCCGGCACTTGGTCAACCTGGCCTTGGAGCGGGTGCGCGCCGGGAGCCAAGGGGCATCTGTTTGGCTCGCAGAGCTGGCATGGCGCGATTTTTATTTTCAGATTCTGGCGAACTTTCCCCGGGTGGCCCATCACGCCTTCAAACCGGAGTATGACCACATCCAATGGGAGAGCGGCGAGCACGCCGAAGCCCTGTATGTGGCGTGGTGCGAAGGCCGCACTGGCTACCCGATCGTTGATGCCGCCATGGCCCAGCTCAATCAGACCGGCTATATGCACAACCGCTTGCGGATGGTGGCTGGCAGCTTTTTAGTCAAACACCTGGGGCTGGATTGGCGCTGGGGCGAACGCTACTTCGCGACCCATCTCAATGACTTTGACTTGTCTGCCAACAACGGTGGATGGCAGTGGGTCGCCTCGAGTGGTTGCGATGCGCAACCCTATTTCCGGATTTTTAACCCCGTAACCCAAAGCGAGCGCTTTGATGCGCAGGGCAAGTTCATACGGCGCTATATCCCCCAACTCGCAGGCTTGTCAGACAAAGCGATCCACGCTCCTTGGGCCGCCAAACCGATGGAGCTGCTCGCCGCCGGTGTGGAGTTGGGCGTGAACTACCCCGCGCCCGTTGTGGACCATGCGCAAGCCAGGGAGCGCACCTTGGCGCGCTATGGCTTTCTCAAAAAGTCAGGGGATCAGGCGGGAACCGCCGCCGAGCAATAAGCCCGCACCAAGCCCAGTAGCTCATCTTCTGAGTAGGGCTTGCCGAGATAGTGGTCCACACCGAGCTCGCGGGCGTGCTCGCGGTGTTTCTCAGCAATACGCGACGTGATCATGATGATAGGCAGCCCACGCAACTTGGCATCCGCACGGATGTTGCGAGCCAAGTCGAAGCCGTCCATGCGCGGCATCTCAATATCAGACAAGACCACCGCAGGCACCTCTTCCTGCAAACGCTCCAAGGCCTGCAAGCCATCATTCGCCAGCGCGACCCGATAGCCTTCACGCTTGAGCAAACGCTGGGTCACACGGCGCACCGTGATCGAATCATCAACCACCAGCACCAATGGCAGCTGGGTAGCCGCAACCACTGTGGCTGGTTGCTGAGCCTCGGCTCGCTCTGTGCCTTGTGCACTGCGATCCTGGCGCTGCGTCACCAAGGCGCGAGCTTGATCGCCGTATACCGATGCCAACGCGACCGGGTTGTAGATCAACACCACGGCACCCGAAGCCAGCACAGACATACCTGCCAAGCCGGGCAAGCGGGCCAATTGCGGACCGAGGTTCTTCACCACCACTTCGCGGTTGCCCAGAACTTCGTCGACGTGAACCGCCAGACGCTGGCCCGCACTCCGGAAGATGGCCACCGGCAGAGTTTTGCCCGCCATTTCTTCACTTTGTGCGGACACTTGCAACAATGCACCGCCCCAAAAGAAAGGCACGGACTCATCACCGAATGAAAAACTCTGCGCGGCATATGCGTCTTTGAGCTGCCCGCTGGGCACTCGCAACACGGTCTCCATGATGTTGGCCGGCACGCCGATGGAGAAGTCTCCCATCCGCAGAATCACCACCTGGGTCACGGCAGTGGTCAGTGGCAACACCAGCTTGAACGAAGTCCCGGCGTTTGCTTGGCTTTGGGTCTCAATGCGCCCACCGAGCGCATGCACCTCTGCACGCACCACATCCATGCCGACACCGCGCCCGGAGAGCTCGGTGACTTCATCCGCCGTAGAGAAGCCCGGCATAAAAATCAAGTTCGCCGCATCAGCATCGCTCATGGCGGCGCCCGACTCAATCAGCTGTTTGGCCTCGGCTTTGCTGCGGATACGCGCCAGATCCAGCCCGGCACCGTCGTCACTGAAGGTCACCGTGATGTCGTTGCTTTCTTGCAAGACCCGCACTTGAATCGCGCCTGCCGCCGGCTTACCCGCGGCCACTCGCACTTCAGGCACCTCGACACCATGTGCCACCGCATTGCGCAACAAGTGCTCAAAGGCGGGGGCCATACGATCCAGCACACCGCGATCCACTTCAATCGCGTCCCCGATGATGTCCAGCTTGACTTGCTTTCCGACATCTTTCGCCGCTTGGCGGACCACGCCATACAGGCGGTCTGACACGCTGTCGAATTCCACCATCCGGGTGCGCAACAAGTCTTTTTGCAGTTCGCGGGCTTGGCGGCCTTGCGCGATCAAGTCGTCTTCGGCGCCTTCCACCGAGCGGAGCAAATTGCGCTGCACTGTGGCCACGTCGTTCACCGACTCGGCCATCATGCGGGTCAGCTCTTGCACACGTGTAAACCGGTCAAACTCCAGCGGGTCGAAGGCCTGCTGCGAGTCTTTGGTCTGCGCCAGTCGAGACTGCATTTGTGACTCGGCTTGCAACTCGACGTCGCGCAGTTGCTGCCGCAAGCGATCCAGGTTGCCCGAAAGCTCGCCCAGCGACATGCGGATCTGACCGATCCGCTCATCCACCCGCGAACGCGCAATCATGACCTCGCCCGCTTGGTTGACCAGTCGATCCAACAGCTGCGCGCGCACTCGCACCGATTGGTTACCTTGCGCGCGTGGCTGGGGAGCCGTAGCCGCCACTGCGGGCAACAGCTTGGGCATGCGTGTCGCCGCACCCGGCTCAGCAGCCGTTGCTTCGGTTGCCGGCGTGGACACTGGGGGTGTTGGTACAGCCGCTTCTTGCTCCGCGTCCTGGAGCGCTTTGCCCAAGCCCACGAACACCGCCTGCATCGCATCAAAGCGGGTGAGCAAGGGTTCTAGTTGCAGAGATTGCAAACCTTCGGCACCCAAGGTCTCGATGGAGGACTCCATCCGGTGCCCCATTTCACCCAAGCGCATGGCACCCGCAAGGCGCGCACTGCCCTTGAGTGTGTGGAGCAAACGCATCACTTCTTGCCGGGCGGCCATCTCGTCGGGATGAGATACCCATTGGCGCAGTGCGGCACCTAATTGAGGCATCAACTCAGTGGCCTCTTCTTCAAAGATGGGCAGCAAGTCCACATCGAGGCTGTCTTGCGCGACCCATTCTTCATCATCCCCATCCAACACAATGAGGGGAGCAGCTTCTGGCAAAGGCGTTGGCGCGTTCACCGCCTCGGTGGCTGGTGTTTCAGGCGGCAAGGACACATCCGCGGGGGCTTCGGGCTCGGCGAGCGGCACTGGCTCGGATGCCACGGGCGCGACAGATTCGAGGCTGTTGAAGTCCGATTCCTCGTCCGGCTCTTGCAAGGTATCCCCAGACTCCATCACAGGTGCCGGGAACTCCGTTTCGGTGATGTCTTGCAAAGCTTGCAAAACGTGTGAATCCGCCTCTTTCACAAAACCTGCAGCGAACTGGTGCAGCAAGCGGCGAATGTCTTCAGCGGCGTCGCAAAACACATCTGCATGGTCTGCCTGCACTTGCCGGTGCAACTGAACATGCTGAAGCGCTTGCTCCAAGGCTTTGGCGGTTTCTGAAAGCGCAGTAAAGCCCACCGTCGCGGAACTGCCCAGCAAAGAATGGGCCAAAGAAATGACGGTGTCAGATACCGGCTCTTGAAGCTCTATCGCCCACTCACCCAGCTCTGTTTGCAGCCTGCGCGACCATTCATCGGCCTCGTTCAGGTAGACGTTGTAGAGCGGGATACTCATGCGCAGTGGGCCGATGACCTTCATGCCCTCATCGGGATCTGCAGAAACACGTTCAGGGAATTGCAGCACCAGCCCTGTGGTGGCGGGCTGGGCTTGCTCTTCAACGAGTTCTTCGCTATCGAATTCCGCTGCTACAAGCTCTTCCGGCTCGTTCAGAGCATCTGCTACCGGAGCTTCACTGCTCTCCAGCTCGTTGATATCGAGCAAGCGGGTTTCCAGCGGCGCATGAATCGTTTGCGAAGGCGCATCGAAATCAGAAAAGTCGAAGTCACCCAAGTCGACATCTGAGAGCTCGACGCTTTCCACGGAGTCCAACGACTGCGCAGTGGGCTCGGCCGTATCCAAACTTGTCGCGTCGAAGTCGAAAATCTGTGTTGCCACGAAATCTGGCTTGGCCTCTTCGAGCGGCGGCGGAGAAGGCAGGTCATCCAAAACGATAGACCCCATTTCGGTGGCTGCAAAATCGACCTGAATCTCTTCGAGTTCAGGCAACTCCAGCTCCGGAGCTTCTTCTGCAGGTTGCTCGATTGACGGAGCGTCTTGTGCAAGCGAAGCCTCTGGCTCGATCAAGGCAGCATCGGAGGTAACTACCGCGGCGGGAAGTTCTGACGGAATATCCAGTGCCACGCTTTGGCCATGCAATCGCAATGCATCAGCGGTAGCCCGGAAAGGCACAGAACTCCAGCCCGATGCTTGCCCTTGAGCGATATCAGCGACCCAGCGCGCCAGACCGGCGATGGCCTGGTCTGCGACATCCATCAGCGCGTTGCTCGCAGGCCGCTGTTCGGCCAACGATGTATTGAGGAGCTGCTCAAACGCCCAAGATGCCTCGCCGAAGTCATCCAAACCGACCATGCGGGAACTGCCCTTGAGCGTATGGAACGCCCTGCGCAAAGTGGTTTGGTCTGCAAGATTGGTCGGGGCCAGACGCAATGCGGCAAGCGCCTCGCGTCCGCGCTCGATAACGTCACGGGCTTCTTCGAGGAAGATGTCCTGCAGCTCTGCCGCATCGTCATCGTCCAAGTCCGCGGCGGCTGGCTGGGCAGGCGCGCTGGCAGGAGTTGGGGCAGCCGCTGCCACCGCTGCCAAGCTGGCCAGATCGTCTTGGACGTCGTCTTGCACGACCTGCACTTCTGGAACCACCATACGCTCGCGGCCCATCACGGGCTTGAACTCGCCAAGGCTCTCGTCATAAACGAAAAGGGTCTTCGCCAGCGAGCGCTGAAAGCTCAACATGTCGATTAAGAAGCCCAACGCACCCAAGCTGTTACCGAGCTTTTCGAACACGCCTGTGGGCGCGGTGGAAGCGTCGACCTCATCGACCAGCAGCTGTTCCACCGTCGTGCGCATCCGCAAAGCGGCGAGCGAGGGCTGATCCAGCCCCAGCACGGAGAACACGCCGCGCATTTGGGCAAACTGCCCCGGCACGCTGCGAAGGGGGCTTTTGTCGCGCGGGTCCCTGAAGAATTGATCCAGCGACTTTTCAATATCTCCGAGGGTCGTGCGGAGCTCATCCACCACACTGCCCATGGTTTGGCGATCACTCACGCGGCGGTACAGCTCTTCCATCCACGTTTCCAGCGGCTCCGGCTCTTCGCCGTCTGTCACATGCTGGAGTCGCTGCGCCAACCGGGCACTCCGCTCAGCCAACTGGTTGTCTGTGGGGTCAAGATCTTCGTAAGCCGCTTCGAGGTAAAGAATCGAAGTGGCAACTTCCATCGCCACTGCCGGTGTCGGCGCCACGCCAGAACGGGCAGTTGCCTCGATCACCTGCGACAAGCCGCGAGCCAACTCACCAC
Organism: Rhodoferax sp. UBA4409; assembly: GCA_002390825.1. Classification (GTDB taxonomy): domain Bacteria; phylum Pseudomonadota; class Gammaproteobacteria; order Burkholderiales; family Burkholderiaceae_C; genus Allorhodoferax. Next base: position 10,018 of record DGQR01000009.1, on the reverse strand, counting down.
TCTCAGGGTGCAATTTGGTCACGGCCTCCGACACGGCAGCAAACTGTTCAGCTGCTGCTTTGAGGCGATTGACGTCTCCGCCTGCCAAGGCCGACCATGTCTCGGCAGCTGCTGCGATACGCTTGCGCGCGAGAACCAGCATCGCAGGGTCAAAGCGACCGAACTGTTCACTGACATAGTCCACTTGCTTGTTGCGGGTCAAACCGTAAGCAGTGCGGACTGCCGTCAACACAGGTGCCACAGTGGGGTCTGCAGGTATCGCCCGGGAGCAGAAAAACACAATGTCTTGGGCAAGTCGCTCAGACACTGCAGTTTGACCCTTTGTCAGCGCCACATATTGCTGCAGGATGCGCGATGCAGCGCGCTTGGTGTAGATGTCGCTATCAAACAGGTCTTGCGACATGCCTTCAAAGTAGGCGCCGCAGACCATCCAAAAGGTGCGCTCTTCCATAGACTGCGCTGCGGCAGCCAAGCCCAGACTGACTTGCAACAAGCGAAGTGCCGCCTCTTTCTCGCCGTATTTGACGAGTCGCAACACTGCATGATCCATCTCCTGGCGGACCTGCGGGCCCGCAGTGTGCGGCTCCACACCTTCGGGCACCTGCACCGGGATCCATTGCCACGCCGGTGGCCACAAATCCGCAGGGTGAATCCGTTCCGCGCCGGCCATCTCGAGCAGAGCTTTGTACTGCGGGAACAACGCCACCGAGGAAGCAGACTTGCCCTTGATGACACCATCCAGGTATTCCGTCAGGGCGAAGCTGGCGCGCTCCATGGCGTTCGCCGCGTCATCGCTGCACTGCTCCGGCCTTTGTACGAACTTTTGAGCCAGTGTTTCCATGGCCCGCACAAACTTGGCGGGCGCCTCTAGCCCCACCATTTCCAAAGCACCCACTGCTTGATGCAGCTGCTGGCGCGCTATGCGCAGGTGGCTGGCATCCAACTCCGTCAAATCCGCTCCGCGGGCCATTTCAGCATCGCGGACAAAACGACGCATCGCCTTGGTGGCTCCGTCTAGGGACTTGCGGAGCTCTTCGAGCACCCAAGCCAACGGCCCCAGGTCACCGATAGCGAGTTCGTTATCTCCGGAATCAAGAAGGTTGGACGACATGGGTTCAGGCACTCCTGGAAATCACGGGGCGGGAGGTCACGTGGGCACGCGATCAGGAAATCTTGAACCGGGACACCGATTGACGGAGTTCCTCGGCCATACGGGAGAGTTCACGCACTTGATTAGCAGTCGCACGGGTACCTTCACCCGTCTGCTCGGTCACCGCAAAAATGTGCTGAATGTTGTCAGCCACCACGTTCGCCAAACCTGCTTCGCGGGAAGCAGCGTTCGAGATCTGCTCAATCAGGTCGGCCACTTGGCGGGACACCCGATCAATTTCCGTCAGCGCGGTACCGGCGTTGTCGGAAAGCTTGGCCCCTTCCACCACACCCTGCGTAGAGCGCTCCATCGCGCCGATGGCATCCTGCGTATCCGTCTGAATGGCCTTCACCAGCGCCGCAATCTGGCGCGTCGCATCGGCGGAGCGTTCAGCCAGACGCTGCACTTCTTCCGCCACCACCGAGAATCCGCGACCAGCCTCACCAGCCGATGCGGCCTGAATGGCGGCGTTCAGAGCCAACACGTTGGTCTGCTCGGTAATGTCAGAAATCAGCTCTGTAATTTCACCAATCTCTTGAGAGGATTCACCCAGTCGCTTGATCCGCTTGGAGGTTTCCTGAATCTGGTCACGGATGGAGTTCATACCGCCGATCGCGTTTTGCACCGCCTGCAAACCAGACTCCGCCGCTTGCAAGGATTGACGGGCTACCATCGCAGACTCTTGGGCTTGTGCAGACACTTCGTTAATACGACCCGCCATATCAAGAACCGACTTGCCGGTTTCACGAATTTCGTGCAGTTGCTCGTTGGATGCTGCAAGCAGCTCGGTCGAAGTGGCATCCACATCAGCGGTCGTTTGCGCCACCCGGGCCGCCGTGTTTTGTACGTTCGACACCAGCGAGCGCAGTTCTTCCACCGTGTAATTCACCGAGTCAGCAATAGCGCCGGTAATGTCTTCGGTCACGGTCGCTTCTTGGGTCAAATCACCTTCCGCAACCGTTTGCAGTTCGTTCATCAAACGCAAAATCGCTGCCTGGTTGGCGTCATTCACGCGCTTGGCTTCCTGCTCTTGGCGCTCCGCTTCCAACCGCTGGTCTTCGGCCACCACTTGGCGCTTGCGGCTGTCTTGCAGCTGCACATAGGACAGTCCACCCGCACACACCAGCGCAAACAGCGCCGCCAAGATCAGCAATGCCAGAGAGGCGCCACCGATACCGGCTTGACCGGACAACTTGGCTTGCAGGTCTTCCAGGTTGCGGCGCAAGGGTTCGCTATCCGCAATGATCGCGCCTTGCGCTTCACGCGCAGACACCAAGCCCTGCAAGTTACCCAAGATCGCGCCCGCTTGTACCCGGGTCTCTTCGTACATCTTGATCAGTGCTTCGAGTTGCTCGCGGGTGGCTTCATCTTTAGTGGCGGTGAGTCGGAGCTCGGTGCTTCCGGACAACAGTGCTTCTGAGATCTCCTTGAAGGTGTTCAAGTCCTTACCCAACAAGAACACAGCTTCAGGGCTCACGCCCTCGGCGGTCAAGAACTCGTTGGAGGACTTGCCAATCCGCTGCGTCAACATCACCAACTGACCGACCGCAGAAATTTCAGCGGCAGGCGCGTTCTGTTGCAGCTTCAAGGAGGAAACGGTTTCCGCAACTTCCAGCAAGTCAGAGGACTGCCGGTTAATCAAGCGGAGCGCGGACCCGATCTGGGTCAACATTTTTTGTTGCGCGATCACCGCCTTGGCGTTCTTGTCGGCGCGCTCTACGAGGGGGAGAACCTTGCCGAGCTCCGGCGCGTAGTCTTCGCTCAGCGGGTTGATGCGCATCTCGTCATCACCAGCCTGGAGACCCCGTACCGATTTAGACAGAATACTGGCACTGTCCGACACGTCAGGGAAGGCCTGGGCGCTGCCCACCACCGCCTGGGACACTGACTTCGCCAAGCGTTGCGACTGCATCAGAGACTGGCCTGTCGCACCCAATTGTTGAGCGACACGGTCCGATTGATTCAGCGCATAAAAAGTAACGCCGGCCAAAACAATCAATGCGCCCCCCAACAGAACAAACAACGTCCGCTGGTGCTCCACCACCGTCTTGCGCCCGAGCACCGGAATGGTGATCAAGTCGCCCTCTGTCGGCGCCGCCTCTTCAACTGCTGCCGCTGCTGCACCCTGCAAAGGCGCGTTCCGCGACTCGGGTTGCATCTCATTGTCTGTGTTGACGATAGTCACATCGGGCATAGCCAAACTCAAACGTGAGTCCAGCTCAGAGTCAAGCTGCTTCTTAGAAAACAAATTCTTCAATTGATCGACGACAGACATGTTGAGACCTTACAGGTGAACTAAGCGGTGATGCTTAAAAACTGCGGAGACTGGGAGAGAACGCGCAAGTTGATTTCTTGCCAAGACTCACCCGCGCTATCGATGAACACATTCCCCAGGTAAGGCGGAGAGCCTTCTGCCGGACCATGTGACTGGGTGAACGCATCAGCGCCGCGTAGGCCGGACAAAACATCCACCTGCAACGCGCAATTCACATCCAATGCTGCATTGAGCGTCACCACACTGGGCTCCCCGGCAACTACCTGCCTGGAACCCACCCCGTCTTGCGCCAAATACGCCGCAAGATCGACGACTCCAAAAAGACCGCCCCGGATATTCATGACACCCAAGAACCAGTCCACCGAGTAGGGGACCGCTTGCAAATGGGACACGGGAACGATTTCGCCGGACTGCCCCAATGGAAACAGATACTTCCGGGCGCCGGCCTGCACGGCCAGCCACGCCACCGACATACCTTCGGTCTTCGCAGCTTGCAAACGGCTCGCGAGCCGGGCTTGTAATTCTCGGAGTGCGTCTCTGTTGGCCATATCAAGTCGGCGTTAGCCCAGTGCCTTGATTTTGGCTAGCAACTCGGATGCATCGACCGGCTTGGTGATGTAGTCTTTGGCGCCCTGGCGCATGCCCCAGACACGGTCGGTCTCCAAGCTCTTGCTGGTGCACATGATGATCGGGATGTCGGCATATTCAGGCGTACGGTTGATCGCCCGCGTCAGCTGGAAGCCGTTTTGCCCGGGCATCACCACGTCCATCAAAATCAGGTGCGGCCGGTCTTCTGTGAGACGCTTGAAAGCCTCGTCAGCGTTCTCTGCCGAACGGACGCTGAATCCGTTCTTCTGCAAAATCTCGGTAAGAAACAGCAACTCTGTTTTGGAATCGTCAACGATCAGTACTTTTTGGATAGGCATCAATTCGCTCCTTGCATGGCAGCTCCGAATTGCTGAACCGCTTTCAGCAATTGGTCTTTGGTAAATGGTTTGGTGAGGTAGTCCTGCGCGCCGACCATGCGGCCCCGGGCTTTGTCGAAGACACCGTCCTTGGAGGACAACATGACCACCGGCACACTAGAGAATTTGGTGTTGCGCTTGATGATGGCGCAAGTCTGGTAGCCGTCCAGCCGTGGCATGAGAATGTCACAGAAGATGATGTGCGGCTGGTAATCATTTACCTTGGCGAGCGCATCGAAACCGTCCTCTGCCAACAGGACATCATGCCCACCCTGCTTGAGAAAGATTTCCGCGCTACGTCTTATCGTGTTGCTGTCGTCTATCACGAGCACTTTGAAGGTGGGAATGGTCATACGTTAAGAGGAATGCTCCCCGCGTTGGCGAGATACGTCAGTACAAGCAAATTTCACACCCGCAAAGGGTGTCAGATCTGCACCATTTCAAAATCTTCTTTACGAGCACCACATTCGGGGCAAGTCCAGTTCATCGGAACATCCGCCCACAAAGTACCGGGTGCGATGCCATGGTCAGGCGCTCCGGCGGTTTCGTCGTAAATCCAACCGCAAATCAAGCACATCCAAGTTTTGGTATCAGTCACAGCTTATTGAGCCTTCAAATAGAATCCAACGATTGTATAGAGCAGGTTTTGTGAAAAAGACGACCGCCCATCTAAAGAACGCCATTCTGCACGATGACTTACCCTAATAGAGGCCTCTAGATGTCGGCATCCCTCCCCCCCGAACTTGACGAAACCATGGACGACGACGGCCCTTCGGCTTGCGTCATGGCATTCAACGCCAACGACCCGAGCGGTAGCGCCGGGACCTCTGCCGACCTCACTGCGATTGCGTCCGTAGGCGCCCATGCCCTGCCCGTCGTCACTGGTGCTTATGCCCGCGACACCACAGAGATCGTGGACCATTTCCCCTTTGATGACGAGGCGGTCACCGAGCAAGCCCGCATCATTTTGGAAGACGTTCCTGCACAGGTCTTCAAGGTCGGTTTTGTGGGTACACCAGAGAACCTTTCTGCGATTGCGGAACTGGCCTCTGACTATGCCGATGTCCCGCTGGTTGCCTACATGCCCGACCTCTCCTGGTGGGAGGAAGACAAGATCGATTTGTATCAAGACGCTTGCACAGAGTTACTTTTGCCACAGACCACTCTGTTGGTAGGAAACCACAGCACGCTCTCGCGCTGGCTGCTACCGGACTGGAGTGCCGACAAAAGCCCCTCGGCCCGTGACATTGCCAAAGCGGCCAATGCCTTTGGCGTGCCCTACACCCTGGTCACCGGCATCCCGCTGCCGGACCAGTTCATTGATAACGTGTTGGCCTCGCCCACCTCTGTGTTGTGCAGTGAAAAGTTTGAGCGCTTTGAAGCCATCTTCACGGGGGCCGGCGACACCCTCTCCGCCGCATTGGCAGCATTGATTGCCAGCGGCACCGAACTGAACGAAGCCGTGACCGAAGCCCTGAGTTACCTGGACCGATGCCTGGAAAACGGGTTCCGCCCCGGCATGGGGCACGTGATTCCAGACCGGCTCTTCTGGGCACAACCAGAATCCGATGACGACGACGAAAGCACCATCAGTGCACTTGAAGCCGACTTCGAAGTCCCTCCCAACTCCACCCGACACTAACTGGCAGAAATTTTGTGACAGATCGTAATTTAGAACTCTTTGAGCGCGCCAAGCGCGTGATTCCTGGTGGCGTGAACTCGCCTGTGCGTGCATTCAAGGCCGTGGGCGGCACACCGCGCTTCGTGCAACGTGCCCAAGGCGCCTACTTTTGGGACGCCGACGGCAAGCGCTATATCGACTACATCGGCTCCTGGGGCCCCATGATCCTGGGCCACGGCCACCCTGCGGTACTGGAGGCGGTGCAAAAAGCAGCGCTGGACGGCTTCTCGTTTGGCGCCCCCACCGAACGCGAAGTCGAACTAGCCGAGGCCATCCTGGCGTTGGTGCCCAGCATGGACATGGTGCGCCTGGTCAGCAGCGGCACCGAGGCCGGCATGAGCGCCATCCGCCTGGCTCGCGGCGCTACAGGCCGTAGCAAGATTTTGAAGTTTGAAGGCTGCTACCACGGCCATGCCGACGCACTGCTGGTCAAAGCCGGTTCCGGCTTGGCCACCTTCGGCAACCCCACCAGCGCCGGGGTGCCACCCGAAGTGGTGCAGCACACCCTGGTGCTGGAGTACAACAACATCCAACAATTGGAAGAAGCGTTTGCCCTGCACGGCAAAGAGCTGGCCTGCGTGATGATCGAGCCGATTGCCGGCAACATGAACTTCGTGCGCGCCAGCGTGCCCTTCATCAAACGCTGCAGCGAGCTGTGCACCGAATACGGCGCGCTGTTTGTGTTTGACGAAGTGATGACCGGCTTCCGTGTCGCCCCCGGCAGCGCCCAGCAGGTCTATGCCCGCAGCATTCCCGGCTTTGAGCCCGACATGACGGTGATGGGCAAGGTGATTGGCGGCGGCATGCCCTTGGCAGCCTTTGGCGGCAAGCGCGCAGTCATGGAGCAGCTGGCCCCATTGGGCCCGGTGTACCAAGCCGGTACGTTGTCCGGCAACCCGGTGGCTACTGCTTGCGGCTTGGCAACGCTGGCAGAAATCAGCAAACCCGGCTTCTACGAAGACCTCGGCCGCAAAACACGGTCCCTGATCAGCGGCCTGCAAGCAGAGGCCGACAAAGCGGGAATCGACTTCTGCGGCGACTCTGAGGGCGGCATGTTCGGCTTTTTCTTCTTCAAAGAACTGCCGCAAAACTACGCCAAGGTCATGACCACCGACAACGCGCGTTTCAACACCCTGTTCCACGGCCTGCTGGACCGAGGTGTTTACATCGCCCCGGCGCTTTACGAAGCAGGCTTCATGAGCGCCGCACACACCGATGCCGACATTGCAGAGACAGTCGCCGCAGCGGGTGACGTGTTCAAATTGCTATCAAAATAGAAGCTACTCGCGCAAACAAAACAAGGGCTGGAAGCCGATTTGGCTTCCAGCCCTTGTTTTATGGTGCCGTGGACTACGCGCTCACTCGCCGACGTAGTTCTCTGGAAAGAAGTGGCGCTCGATCAGCTCAATCAGAATGTGCAGCACCTTGATGTGCAGCTCCTGCACCCGGTCTGCATACGTGCCACCGGGGGTGCAGATGTACACATCGCTCAGGGGCTCCAGCTTTTCGCTGCGCTTGCCGCTGAGGATGATGACCTTCATGCCCAGTGCTTTGGCCGCCTCGGCAGCTTTGATCACATTCTTGCTGGTGCCGCTGGTGCTGAGCGCCACCAGGCAATCGCCAGGGCGGCCGTGGCCTTCGACATAGCGGGCGAACACTTGCTCGTAGCCGTGGTCATTGCCTACGCAAGTCAGGTGGCCGGCATCGCTGATAGCAGTAGCGCCCAAGGCCTTACGGTCCTTGCGGTAGCGACCGGTCAGCTCTTCGGCAAAGTGCATGGCATCGCACATGGAACCGCCGTTGCCGCAGGAATACACACGACCTTGGCTCTCAAAGGTGGCGATCAGCAGTTGCGCTGCCTGCTCGATGGTCGCCAACGCGGCCGGGTTGGCCAGCAGGTTGGTCAATGCGGTGTGCGCCTCTTGCAGGCTGGAGGTGATGTGGTTTTGCATGGCGCCCATTTTCGCGCAATCCCCGCCAGCCCGGATCAACAGCAGCGCAAGACCCGATACAGACACCACTCGAATCTTGATTTGCTATAAAAATAGTAGCTAGCTACGCTTATTTTGCGAGGGCTACATATCAAATAGGCATAAAAAAAGCCGCTCAAGAGCGGCTTTTGAATCGATGCAGTGCCCTTCAATCCACACGGGCGCCCGTGTCTTTCACCACTTTTTCATACTTGCGGCGCTCTGCTTGCATCCACGCATCAAAGGCAGCGGGGGTGGAAGGTGCGGGTTCGGCGAACAAAGTGTTAAAGCGGGTCTTGGTCTCAGGCGCTTGCAGGGCCGCGGTAAAGGCCTGGTGGAGTTGCGCGATCCGCTCCTTGGGCGTACCTGCCGGAGCGACCAGCCCCCACCATGTGTCAATCGCAAAACCCTTGAGCGTTTCGGACATGGCAGGCACATCCGGCAGCGCTGCGCTGCGGCTGAGAGAAGTGACCGCCAAGGCCTTGAGCTTGCCGGAGCGGATATTGGGCGCTGCCGTGGCCAGGTTGTCCAGATTGAAGTCCACCTGCGCGCTGAGCAATGCCAGTTGCGCAGGGTTTCCGCCGTTGTAAGGGATATGCAGCGCGAAAATTCCGGCTTCTTTCTTGAACATCTCCCCCGCCAAGTGCCCGGCACTGCCGTTGCCGCCGCTGCCGTAGTTGAGCTTGGCAGGATGGGCCTTGGCGTAAGCGATCAGGTCCGCTAGGGTCCCGATGCGCAGGCGCTGGGCCACCTCGGCATTCATCACCAGCACGTTGGGTACACGCACCATCTGCGTGATACCGGTAAAGTCCGTCGCTGCGTTGTAGGGCATCTTGGCAAACAGCCACGGATTCACCGCATGCGTGGCGGTGGCCGCGATGCCGATGGTGTAACCGTCAGGCACAGCTTTGGCCACCACATCCGCACCGATATTGCCGCCGGCACCGGGGCGGTTTTCCACCACCACTGTGCCGAGGCTGTCTTTGACCCGCTCGGCCAGCACTCGGGCGGTAATGTCCAGCGGACCGCCAGCGGCATAAGGAACCACGAGACGGATCGGCTTGTTCGCCCCTTGGGCCCAACTGCTGGAGACGCCCAACACAAGGGCACCAACGAGAGTTGCAAATCGCAAAGCGTTCATAACAGGCCGATCAGTGGCGGAAGTGGCGCACGCCGCTGAACACCATAGACACGCCGCGCTCGTTGGCCGCGTCTATCACTTCTTGGTCACGCATAGAGCCACCGGGCTGGATGACACAGGTCGCGCCATGGTCCACCACCACATCCAAACCATCGCGGAAGGGGAAGAACGCATCGCTCGCCACCACGGTGCCTGCCAAAGACAGGTTGGCGTGGCCGGCTTTGATGGAGGCAATGCGGGCAGAGTCCAAGCGGCTCATCTGGCCGGCGCCCACACCCATGGTCATGCCGCTCTTGCAGAAGACGATGGCGTTGGACTTGACGTATTTGGCCACTTTCCAGGCGAACAACAAATCGTTCAGCTCTTCAGCAGTAGGTTGCTTGGTCGTCACGACCTTCAGGTCGCTCAGCGCCAGCTCGTGGTTGTCGGCCGTTTGCAGCAGGATGCCCGAGCCGATGCGCTTCATATCCATCAGGTTGCGGCCTTGGTCCCATGGCGTAGTGCCGCCCTTGGGCAGGTCGATTTGCAGAATGCGCACGTTGACCTTGCTCTTGAAGACTTCCAGCGCTGCGGCTGTGAAGCTAGGCGCCATCAACACTTCCACAAATTGCTTGGAAATTTGCTGGGCACCGGCTTCGTCGAGCTCGGTATTCAGGGCAATGATGCCGCCGAACGCGCTGGTGGGGTCGGTCTGGAAGGCCTTGCTGTAGGCTTCCAAGGCATTTGCACCGACAGCCACGCCACAGGGGTTGGCGTGCTTGACGATCACGCAGGCTGGCGTGTCAAAGCTCTTCACACACTCCCAGGCGGCGTCCGCGTCGGCGATGTTGTTGTAG
>DGQR01000026.1 GCA_002390825.1 Rhodoferax sp. UBA4409 | reverse complement strand
GTAGGCAAATGCCACCATGGCGGCCAGGGCGAAGGTGCCGTAGCCAATGAAGTTGGCCGGGACATGGATCTTCATCCACCAACTTTTGAGGGCAGGCACCAGGGGCTGGATTTCATGCGCCTCGCGCACCAGCGTGTACCAGAGCAAAAAGCCCACTGCTGCGCTGACCACCAGCATCACAAACGCACCCAAAGCGCGGGTCTTGTATTGCGCTTCGTAGTACAGGTAAAAAGCCGCGGTCATCCAGCAAAACATGATGAACACTTCATACAGATTACTGACTGGGATGTGTCCGACATCTGCGCCCAGCAGGTAGCTTTCAAACCAGCGCACCATCGTTCCGGTCAGCGCCATGGTGACGGCCACCCACACCAAACGCGAGGCGATAAGCTCCAAGCCACCGGCACGGCCCTTGGCGAAAACAGCCACCCAATAGAAAGCAGTCGCCATAAAGAACAGCATGCTCATCCACAAAATCGCGGACTGGCTGGATAAGAAATACTTGAGCCCGAACACTGTTTCAGCACGGCCCAGATCGCCTTGGTAAGCCGCAATGCCCGTTAGCGACAACACCGCCACCAGCAACATCAGACGCTGCAAAGGCGCCCACAACCAGCCCAACCAGATCGCGGCAGGCACAGCGCCCAAAAGGATGCCCTTTTCATAGACATCCATCGCGGAGTGATAACGCGCGAAGGCAAAAACGCCACCCGCTATTACGAGAGCGGCAAAAACCCATTCCCACCAAGTCCGGCGGAAATAGCTGTCATTCAGCTCCAGGATGATATTTTTGGCAGATATCACCGCGGATTCGGCAGGTAGAGCACTCATTTTTCTTGTTCCTCAAGGGCTAGCAGTCGATGCTTCAAATGTTCGAACTCTTTATCGCCGTCCATCGTTTTCCGGTTGGTAGAGAGCGCCATCGTTGCCGCAGAGATATCTGATCTGCCATCTAACGGCTCCAGCCAAATCCACAAGCGACGCTCTCGAACATACAACATGGCGAAAATCCCCAGAATCAGCAAGGCACAACCGAGGTACACCACGGTTTTTCCGGGAGCACGAGCCACCTGGAAAACGCTGGCCTGAACTTGCGTGAAGTCTGTCAAATTCAACAAAAACGGGGCGGGATAAAGCGGCAAATCACTCAGCGCCAAGACCGACTGCGTCATGAATTGTTGGGTCTCTGCATCAGCTGGCAATGGCTTCAGCTTCGCGGCCTCACGGGTCATCTGCACAAGTTCGTAAAGAACGCCATTCAAAATACGGACCAGCACTTCACCCGCTTTATTGCGCTCAGCTTCGGGCACGTTGGACTCAATGAAGTCGGAAATCGCTTGCAGACCCGCCACAGATCCACCCGCACCAGCAAACAGTGTCAACGCGCGAGTCGCAGACCCGGCCAACTGCCCCATCAAATCATCTCGCTGTTTATCAACCGCTTTGCTGGCGTAACGCCGCACGGCCTCCTGGCGCATCGCGGGGTCCGCGAGTGCACGACTCACCCGCAAAAATCCATCCAGACTGCCCTCTGCGTCAGCAGGCACTCTCAAATAACGGAAGGACTCCGCAGGACTCTCCCGCATGCCCAACAAAAACACGGACTGCCTATCACCCAGATCTACCGGCAACATGTAGTTGTTGAACTCTCGGGCTTGGCCGGCCTTATCGCGGAGTTTGTAGCTGTAGCTCGGTCCGATATTGCGCAGTGTCTTGCCTTCCTTCAACTTATTGGCAGCTCCGAGTTGGGCATTGATGGAGGTGCGCAAATCCACCCCGCGCACATCAGTCTTGCCAACTGCATCGGCAGTCAAATTCTCCACATTGATGACACGTAAACCGGTGAACTCAACAGTCAGCGCCTCTGCACCAGAAGACGAGTCGCCCTGAATAACGCTGCTACCGCCAACTACGCCGTCCACGTCGAATGGTTTCGCAGCGGTGCGCAGTGACTCCCCTTTGAACTTGAGTGTCGAGCCACCATCATCAAAACTGGATTGATAAATTTCAATCCCTTTGAAACTGGCAGGGTGATTCACTTCCACCCGGGCCGGAGTCTGCTCTCCCGTGGCTTTGTCGTGAATCACGATATCACTGGCAAATAGCTTGGGCATGCCTGTGGAGTAGTACTCCACAATAAATTTCTTGAGCTCAATGGCAAACGGTAGTTCCTGCAAAAGAATGCCATCGGATTGATTCAAAATCGCGGTGCTGGACTGGGTGCCTTCGGACACCATCACGTTGCCACGGAACGTCGGATTGCGTTCACTAAGCCGATGCTGAGCGGGCACATCGGCAATCATTCCGCCGCCCTTGAAGGGGGTTTTATCGGCAAACAGCATTTGGGCGCGCACCACCAAATCACCATCCAGCAGCCCTCCCAAGCACACTAGCACGATGGCGCTGTGCGCAGCGATGTAGCCCAGCTTATTGCTGGCACCTGTTTTAGCAGCCAGCATCCAACCAGTGCCCCGCATAGTTTCGCGGGACTGCAGCTTGACCTTCCAGCCGCCGCCCGTTAGCAACCCGCCCAGTCGTCGCGCTGCTGCCTCGGGCGACTCTGCGAGCTCAGCCTGCGCCTTATGCCCAAAGGCGCGCAAACTTTGCTCGCGGATGTTTTCCTTGTAGGAGCGCAGGTCGACCAAAATTTTGGGCGTGTTTCTGGCTACACACAAAGAAGTGCTGACCACCAGGAACGCCAAGATCAACAGAAACCACCAGGCGCTGTACACATTGAACAGACTGGCACGCTGGAACACCTCAGCCCAAAATGGGCCGAACTGGTTGATGTAATTCCCTAAAGGCTCGTGCTGTTTCAGTACCGTGCCGATCACTGAGGCAATACAAATCACCGTCAGCAAGGAAATGGCGAAGCGCATGGACGACAAAAGCTCGACGCTTGTGCGCCATGCACGGGAGCCAGCCTTTATCTCAATACCTTGGGTGGAAACGGTCATGAAAAACAATCGAAAAAAAAGCGGGCCATCTAGAGGATGGTCCCGCCTGTTGGGGTGTCAATGCTCTCTTTGGTTCCCCTGAACCTCCGAAAGCTGACGAATCAGCGCAGTCCAGCGATGTAGTCCGATACCGCCTTGATTTCGCGGTCATTCAGCTTGGCTGCCACTTGTGTCATTTGCAGGCTGTTTTTGCGAACACCATCACGGAAGGCTACCAGCTGCGCCACCGAATAGTCGGCGTGCTGGCCACTCAAGCGTGGGTATTGAGAAGGAATACCTGCGCCATTTGGGCTGTGGCATCCGGCACAGGCTGGGACTTGGCGATCCGCGATACCACCGCGATAAATCCGCTCACCCAAGCTCACCAGATCCTTGTCCTTCGCAAAGCCGGGCTTTGCAGCCTTGGAGGCCAACCAGAAGGAGATGTTCTTCATGTCGTCATCGCTCAGGCCTGCAGCAAAGCCTTTCATGACGGCGTTATTTCTCTTGTCCGACTTGAATTCTTGGAGCTGCTTCACCAAGTATTCGGGATGCTGCTGGGCAAGCTTGGGGTTACCCGCGATAGCAGAGTTTCCGTCTGCACCGTGGCAGGCAGCACAAACTGCACCAAAGGCAGCCTCACCCTTGGCCAGATCCGGCTTTGCAGCTTTGGCTGACTCTTTTTTCGGCTCTTCCGCATGGGAAGAAACGGCGAGTACGGCCACGGAGGCCGCAATAATCAATTGAGCGATCAACTTCATAGGAATGTTGTGTCTGGTAGCCGGAACTGGGCCATTCTACAATGCGTGTCTGGGTTTACCTTCAATTTCAATGACCAACACACAAAACCCAAAGGCGACAACGCCAACACCCAAGCCCACAACCCCACCGGAAAAAAGCGCCGCCGCGGTTGCGTTGGGGTGGTTGCACACTGCGCGGTTCCTGACTACCGCGCCGCAATTGCACTTTCTTCCTGAATTGGATGTACCCGAAATCGCCTTCGTTGGCCGCTCCAACGCTGGCAAATCGACCTGCATCAACACACTGACGCAGCAGAAACAGCTGGCCTTCGCCTCCAAGAAACCCGGCCGCACCCAGCACATCAACCTGTTTTCACTGGGCAAACAAGGCGTTACTGACGCGGTTCTCACCGACTTGCCCGGATATGGCTACGCGGCGGTGCCCAAGCAGGACAAAATCCGCTGGCAGCAAGTCATGGCCAATTATTTGGTTACCCGCAAAAACCTGAAAGCCATCGTGCTGATGTGTGATCCGCGTCACGGCATGACAGAGCTGGACGAGATCTTGCTGGACGTCATCCGCCCCCGGGTCGCGGAAGGCCTGAAATTCCTGGTAATTCTGACCAAAGCGGACAAGCTCACCCGCAGCGAGGGCGCCAAAGTGCTCTCCATCACCAAACTACAGGCGGGCGGTGGCGAAGTTCGTCTCTTTTCAGCGACCAAACGCACCGGGATTGAAGACGTTGCCACTCTGTTATGGGACTGGGCCCACCCCGATCTGCCAGCTCCCGTCGCGACCGCAGCCGAAGCCCCCGCTGCTCAATAAGGCGGATACCAGCCCTCGGGCTGGTCCTTGAAGCGCTTATGCACCCAATAGTATTGGGCAGGCATGCGATTGATGTAAGTCTCCAGCATCTGGTTCATCCGGGCAGTATCGGCTTGTAGGTCGGTGCTGGGGTAGTCTGTCCAAGCGGGCAATACCTCGATCTCATAGCCGGTAGGCACCAACTTGCAAACAATCGGGACCACCTTCGCGCGGGACAGGCGCGCGAACCGTGAGAGTGAAGGCACCGTGGCCGCAGGACGCCCATAGAACGGAACGTATACAGACTCCTCCGGACCAAAGTTCATATCCGGCAACAGGTACAAAGGCTCCCCCGCTTTCAATCCGGCAATGATGGGTTTGACGCCCTCTATCCGCCCGAACAATCGGCCACCGAGGCGTTTGCGCCCGGCCAGAATCCAATCGTCAGCCACTTTATTCGCCTGATCGGTGTAAATCGTCGTGAAAGACCGGTCGACTTGCTGCGTCAATGTGGTCCAACCGGCATCGAGCCCGACGAAATGGGGCGCGAACAAAATCGTCGGAGCATTACCGGCCAGCTCATGGAGCGCACCCGTCAATTGCAATCGCGTCCGTATCACCTCGTCAGAGGCATGCCAAAGCCAGCCGCGATCGAGCCACGCCTGAGCGAACGCCACAAAAGTACTGACTGCCAATCGCCCACGCTGGCAAGGCGTGTGGCTCGGGAAGCAGATCCGCAGATTGGTCAACACCACTCGGCGGCGGGAACCCACCAGCAAAAACAAGGCGACTCCCAGCCCGACGCCAAGCGCCCGCAGCAAAGGCAGGGGAAGGCGACCCAGCCACTCCATCACGCGCAAAATCCAACGGCTCATCCTGTCAACCTTTTTGTTCCGGGGCCCCTTCGGGCTGACGCGGTTGTTTATAGCGTGCATAGCCCCACAAATACTGACCGGGTAGCTCATGGATGACACACTCCATGGCGCGGTTGATTTGTAATGTGGCCTGCACTACATCTGCAGAAAGCACTTCGTCAAACGGCCTGACACACACCCGAAAGCCCTTACCGCCGGCCAATCGTTCGCCCCAAGCCAGCACCACTCGGGCACCGGTCTGCTGGGCCAGGCGTGCCGCCAAAGTCATGGTGTAAGCCGATTTGCCGAAAAATGAAACCCAGGC
>DGQR01000237.1 GCA_002390825.1 Rhodoferax sp. UBA4409 | reverse complement strand
CGATCTGCTTGTCGTTCATGATGGAGCGCGCCAGCGCCATGGTGTGCGCTGCGTTCAGCGGCTGCGGCGACACCTTGGTGACCTTGCCGTCCACCTTGATGGCGGGCGGAAACTCGGCAGTGATGAACAAGTCGCTGCCATTGCGGCTGACCATCAGCTTGAGCAGGTCGTTGATAAATTTCGTGGCTTGATCGCGTTCCATGAGAACACCTACCTTTCTGTCTAGCCTGGGAAGTTCTCAGGAATCTTGGCTTTGCTGCGTGCTTCGGCAGCGCTGATGACATTGCGCTTAACTAGCTCGGTGAGGTTCTGGTCCAGGGTCTGCATACCGACGCTGTTGCCGGTCTGGATGCTGGAGTACATCTGGGCGATCTTGGCCTCACGGATCAGGTTTCGGATCGCGCTGGTGCCCAGCATGATTTCGTGGGCTGCCACGCGGCCCTGGCCATCTTTGGTTTTGCACAGCGTTTGCGAAATCACCGCCTGCAGCGACTCTGACAACATGGCCCGCACCATTTCTTTTTCTTCGGCCGGGAACACGTCAATGATCCGGTCAATGGTTTTGGCAGCGCTCGAGGTGTGCAAGGTGCCGAACACCAAGTGTCCGGTTTCTGCGGCGGTCATGGCCAGGCGGATGGTTTCCAGGTCGCGCATTTCGCCCACCAGAATCGCGTCCGGGTCTTCACGCAGGGCAGACTTCAGGGCGGCCGCAAAGCTCAGGGTGTGGGGGCCGACTTCGCGCTGGTTCACCAGGCACTTTTTGGATTCGTGCACGAATTCGATCGGATCTTCCACCGTCAGGATGTGGCCGAACTCGGTTTCGTTCAGGAAGTTCACCATGGCCGCCAGGGTGGTGGACTTGCCGGAGCCGGTGGGCCCAGTCACCAGCACCAAGCCGCGGGGCTTCAGGGCCAGGTCTGCAAAGATGCGGGGGGCGTTGAGCTGCTCCAGCGACAGGATCTTGCTCGGAATCGTCCGGAACACCGCGCCCGCGCCGCGGTTGTGGTTGAACGCGTTGACGCGGAAGCGCGCCAGGCCGTCGATCTCGAACGAGAAGTCGATCTCCAGAAACTCCTCATACATCTTGCGCTGGGTGTCGTTCATGATGTCGTACACCATGGCGTGAACCTGCTTGTGGTCCAGGGGTTCGACGTTGATGCGGCGCACATCGCCGTGCACCCGGATCATGGGTGGCAGGCCTGCCGAGAGGTGCAAGTCCGATGCTTTGTTTTTGACGCTAAATGCGAGCAGCTGGGTAATGTCCACGGAGTCCTCTCTAGGCGAATGGCAGGTTTGTTACGCTCGAGAGATTATGACGATGATTGCCGACAATCTCCACGCTGTTACAGACCGTATCGCGCAGGCTTGCGCAAGTGCCGGACGGGCCACGGGCAGCGTGCAATTGCTGGCCGTTTCCAAGACCTTCGGGCCTGACGCGGTGCAGCAGGCTTTTGATGCCGGGCAGCGCGCCTTTGGCGAAAACTACATCCAAGAAGCGGTCGACAAAATTACGGCGCTCAGTGCCTTGCCGATCGAGTGGCACTGCATAGGCCCCATCCAGAGCAACAAGACCCGCCTGGTGGCGGAGCACTTTCAGTGGGTGCACACCGTGGACCGGCTCAAAATTGCCCAGCGCCTAAGCGATCAACGCCCCGCCCATTTGCCGCCTCTGCAGGTCTGTATTCAGGTGAATGTGGACGGCGGGCCGACCAAGTCCGGCGTGCTCCCGGCGGAGGCCGCGGCGCTGGCGCTGGCGGTCCGGGCGCTGCCGCGTCTGCAGCTGCGGGGCATCATGTGCATCCCGGAGCCTGCTCCTGATTTTGTAGCTGCACGCGCAGTATTTATGAGCGCTAAGGCCATATTTGATGCCATCGTGGAGCAGGGCGTGCCTCTGGACACGCTCTCCATGGGCATGAGTGGTGATCTCGATGCCGCCATTGCCGGCGGCAGCACCATGGTGCGGGTGGGTAGCGCCATCTTTGGCGCCCGCCACTACCCGGGTGTTGCTTAAACCCGGACCTTGCCGTCGCCGGTGAGCATGGACATTTCGACGAAGGTCGAGGCCACGTGATCCGCTTTGGAGAAGTTCACATTGAACCCACCCATTGACATGTTGTTGATGCTCTCCAGGGCAGTCATCAGGCCATCGGCGCCGCCTTTGCCACCACTGCGGCGTAGCCCCTCCGCCAGCACTTTGGCGGCGATATAGCCTTCCATGCTGGAGTAGTTGCTTTGCACCGCACCATTGGATCGGCGCACCGCGTCGGCAAATTCCCGGGAGATGGCTTTGCCGGCGCTGTAAGGCGACGGCACCACCTGGGACACCACCACACCGGCTCCGAATTTGCCCAGCTCATCGGCCAGCGCTTGGGTGCCCACGAAGGACACGTTATAAAACCCGCCGCCGTACCCCGCCTTGCGGGCGGCACGGATATAGGCTGCGCACGAGGTATAAGCGCTGATCTGGACGACAGCCTCGGGGCTGGCTGCGTTGATGGTCTCAACCGCTTTGGCCACATCGACCGAGTTGCGCTCTACCGTTGCGATGGCGACCGGCTTGAGGTTGTGTTTGGCCAAGGCCAATTGCACCCCGTCGAGGCCTGCTTTGCCGTAGGCGTCGTTTTGGTACATGACCGCGACTTTGGTGAGGCCCACATTGCGCAGTTGGTTCACGATGAGTGCGGTTTCGTCGTTGTACGACGCGCGCACGTGAAAGGCGTAGCGGTTGAAGGGCGTGCGCAAGGCCATAGCGCCGGTGAAGGGTGCAATAAACGGAACCTTGGCTTTGGTGGCCAATGGCAGTGCGACTACGCTGGTTGGGGTGCCCACGTAGGCGAACAAGGCGCTGACATCCTCCTCGAGCAGCTTGCGGGTGTTTTCTTCGCAACGGGCGGGCTCGTAGGCGTCATCCAGTTTGCGAATTTCCACCAGGCGCCCGCCGATGCCACCTTGGGCATTGAGCTGGTCGAAAAAGAGTTTGGCGCCGGCGTGCAGCTGGATACCCAACTGCGCGGCCGGGCCGCTGAAGGCGGCGGACTGCCCGATGATGATTTTCTCGGACTGTGCGTGGACAGCCGGAAAACCTGCCAGGGCGCTGGCCCCGGCCACTAAAGAAAATTGGCGACGATTGATCATCGGCCCATTTTCCTTGAAAGCAGCCGGTTTGGGTGTCGCCTGTTACAGCTTGAGCTGATTTGTGTTTTTGACCTCTTCCATGACCGCGTAGGTCCGAGTTTCGCGCACGCCGGGCAATTGCCACAAAACGGTGCCTGCAAAGTGGCGGTAGGCAGCCATATCGGCCATGCGGGTTTTGAGCAGGTAGTCAAACCCGCCGGCCACCATGTGGCACTCCATGATCTCGCCATGCACTTGCACCGCGGCCTTGAAGGCCTCAAACACATTGGGCGTGGTGCGGTCGAGCAGCACCTCCACAAACACCATCATGCCGGCACCCAGTTTGAGCGGGTTCAGGCGGGCCTCGTAGCCTAGGATGTAACCCTCTTTACTGAGTTTTTGGACCCGGGCCAGCACGGCGGTGGGGGAGAGCCCCACCGTCTCTGCCAGCTTCAGGTTCGCAATGCGCCCGTCGGCTTGCAGGCAGCTCAGGATGCGCAGGTCTATGCGGTCGAGTTCGATGTGTTCGTTCACACCGTGAGCTTACTTCAGCTTGAAGAAGGACACCTCTTGCGCCAAGCGGGCCGCTTGGTCTGACAGCGCGGTCGCAGCTGCCGCGGTTTCCTCGACCAATGCCGCGTTTTGCTGGGTGTTTTGGTCCAGATCGTGCACTGCAGCACCGACCTGGTTCACCCCCAGCGATTGCTCCCGGGTGGCATTGGCGATTTCGGTCATCAGGGTGTCAATACGGCCGGCGTTGCCCAAGATGTCTTCAATCGTTTTGCCCGCTTCGCCCACCACCTGAGTGCCGCGTTCCACTTGCTCGATGCTGGCGGAAATCAGGCGCTTGATTTCTTTGGCCGCCTC
>DGQR01000229.1 GCA_002390825.1 Rhodoferax sp. UBA4409 | reverse complement strand
CCAGCTCAGGGCCTGCATGCCGCCCAAGCTGCCGCCCAAGACCGCAGCTAGCGTCTGGATGCCCAGCGCGTCGAGCAGCAGGGCTTGGGCATTCACCCAGTCTTCGACGGTAACCACTGGAAAGTCCGCGCCATAGACCTTGCCCGTGTCAGGGTGGCTATGCATCGGGCCGGTAGAGCCAAAACAAGAGCCCAGGTTGTTGATGCCGATGACAAAGAACTTATTTGTATCCACCGACTTGCCCGGGCCGATCATGTTGTCCCACCAGCCTTCGGACTTGTCCTGGCCTTCGTACACACCCGCCACATGGTGGGAGGCATTCAGGGCGTGGCACACCAGCACCGCATTGGACTTGTCGGCATTGAGCGTGCCGTAAGTCTCGTAACTCAAGGAATAGCCGTGGATAGACGCCCCGCTTTGCAACTGCAAAGGGGCATCAAAGCTCATGGTCTGGGGTGTGGCAATCAGCATAAAAACAAAACCCGGCAACGCTAAACGCGGGCCGGGTTGCAATGCCTGAAGGCGGGTCCGTGTTTAGCTGAATTTATTAAGCGCCCGCAAGCTGGAGCAAATTGGCGCTGTGTGGGGCAAGTATATCAACGGCACGCATTTTTGCGCTCAAGGGCGCAATGCACCAGCTTGGACTAGTTGGCGTGTTTTTTGCTTGATTTTGGTGCGCAAAGCAGTTTTGAGCTGCTTTTGCACCAAGCACAAGCATTTAACGACCAAAGGACTCGTATGGAAGCACTAAAACAGGGCGCGGACGCTTTGTTCATTTTGTTGGGCGCAATCATGGTGCTGGCCATGCACGCCGGTTTTGCCTTTCTGGAACTCGGCACCGTGCGCCGCAAGAACCAGGTGAACGCGCTGGTCAAGATCCTGGTGGACTTCTCGGTGTCCACCGTGGTGTATTTCGCCGTGGGCTACAGCGTGGCTTATGGCACGCACTTCTTTATCGGGGCCGAGCAGTTGGCCGCGCAAAACGGCTATGCACTGGTGAAGTTCTTCTTCTTACTGACTTTTGCTGCTGCTATTCCCGCCATCATTTCGGGCGGTATCGCAGAGCGGGCCAAGTTCTGGCCGCAGTTAATTGCCACTGCCGTCATCGTGGGCGTGATTTACCCCTTCTTTGAAGGCATTGTCTGGAACCAGCACTTTGGCGTGCAGGCTTGGATCAAGGCGCTAACCGGCGACGAGTTTCACGACTTTGCAGGTAGCGTAGTGGTCCACGCCGTAGGCGGCTGGATCGCTCTGGGCGCCGTGCTCTTGCTTGGCGCACGTAGCAACCGCTACCGCAAGGATGGCGCCATGTCGGCCCACCCACCCAGCAGCATCCCTTTCCTTGCATTAGGCGCGTGGATTCTGATCGTGGGCTGGTTTGGCTTTAACGTGATGAGCGCACAGCTGCTCGACAAAATGTCCGGCCTGGTAGCGGTGAACTCGCTGATGGCCATGGTGGGCGGCACGCTGGTGGCCTTGCTCATGGGCAAGAACGACCCCGGCTTTGTGCACAACGGCCCCTTGGCTGGCCTGGTAGCCGTCTGCGCCGGCTCTGACCTGATGCACCCGCTAGGTGCACTGGTAGTGGGCGGTGTGGCAGGCGCCATCTTTGTAGTGATGTTCACCCTGACCCAAAACAAATGGAAGATTGACGACGTGCTGGGCGTCTGGCCGCTGCACGGCTTGTGCGGCACCTGGGGCGGGATTGCAGCCGGCATTTTTGGCAGCACCACGTTCGGCGGCCTGGGCGGCGTGAACCTCGCAGCGCAACTCATCGGCACCGCCATGGGCGTGGCATGGGCGGCTGCGGCAGGCTTTGTGGTGTACGGCGTGCTCAAAGCCACCATGGGCCTGCGCATGAGCCAGGAAGAGGAATACGACGGCGCCGACCTCTCGATCCACAAAATCAGCGCCAGCCCAGAGCGGGAAGCCAACTGGTAACTCAATTGCCGAATCAGGTAGCTATAAAAATCATAGCTAACTGCGCAAGTAAAACGGGCGCTAGCGCCCGTTTTCTATTGGAGTCCGCAGAAAAACCGCTACGGCTCGGTTCAGTGCCGAGTAGCTGCACACAGAGCTATGTGCTCGATAACAACCAGGCATCCAGCTTGTCACCGTGCAGAGGACGGCTACCAAGGTAGCCTTGCATGACATCGCAACCCAGCGCCTTCAAGGTATCGCGCTCTGCAGGTGTCTCAACACCTTCAGCCGTCACCATCAGGTTCAGGCCGTGGCCCATCTCAATCATGGCCTTGACCAGGCGTTGGGTGGCGGGTGCAGCGTCTAACCCGTCTACAAAGCTGCGATCAATTTTGAGCTCGCTCACCGGCAACTTTTGCAAGTAGGCCAGCGACGAGTAACCGGTACCGAAATCGTCAATCGACAAGGGCATGCCCGCAGCGCGCAAGGCGTGTAGCAAGGCAACACTTTTGGCGGGGTCATCCATCAGACCACTTTCCGTAATCTCCAGGCGCAACCGCTTCGGATCCACACCGCTGGCGGCGACCCGCTGTGCGAGCCGCGGGGCAAAACCGGGGTCTTGCAGGTCACGGGTGCTCAGGTTCACGGCAATGCTCAAGTCGGGGTGACTGCGCTGCCATGTTTGCAGGGTGCGTAAAGCCTCGGCCAACATCCAGTCGGTGACCAGGGTGATGTAGCCGGTCTGCTCCGCAAATGGCACAAAGTCGGCCGGAGACACCATGCCCCGCTCAGGGTGCGCCCACCGCACCAAGGCCTCCGCACCGACCGGGAGGCCATCGCGCAGACTGAGCTTGGGCTGCAACCACATTTGCAGCTGCGACTGGGCCACCGCCACACGCAGATCAGACACCAAGCTGAGGTGGTCAAGCCGAGCAGCCTCTTGCGCCTCGCTGTACCAAGCAAAGCTACCGGCAGCGCGTTTGGCGGAGTGCAAGGCCACCTCGGCATTGCGCAACAGTGTTGCCACAGGAGGGACGGGTGCAGCAGGGTCGCTGCCCGCATCTGCACACCCATAGGCCAAGCTCAAATCCACCTGGTGGCCGCTGCACGACACGGCGGGTGCCATGGCGCGCTCCCACAAGACATGCAGCCGCTCCACTGCGGCGCGCTCAGGCACCTGCACCGCAGCCGCCATAGTGCCGCCCGATAGGCGAGCCAGCACGAACTCCGCGCCGATACAGCCCTCCAGAGCGGCAGCCGCCAGCGTCTTTTGGGCGCGGGCTGCCATTTCCCGGATCAAGGTGTCACCGGTGGTGTAACCCAAGGTTTCGTTCACTCCCTTCAGCCGGGCCAGGTCCATCAAAACCAGCGTGTTCATTCCTACAGGAGGCGGTTGGAGTGGCGTTAATAGTGCAGTGCGATTGGGCAGGCCGGTCAGGCTGTCCTGGTAGGCGAGGCGCACGATTTGTTGCTCACGCTGTGCCACGGCTTCGGCCATGGTATTGAGGGCGCTGCCAACCCGGTCGACCTCGCGCGTGCCGGTGAGCGCCATGCGGTGGGCGTAGTCTCCCTCGGCAATAGTGTTCGCCACGGTTTCCAGTTGCAGCAAAGGTCCGACTACGCGGCGGGCAGTGCGCCAGGCCACGTAAATGGCCAACACCATGGCGAGCACCGAGAGCGCTGTCAGCCACCACATGACCCGCTCCAGCAAGTCCAAGGCGCTGTCAAGCTGTGCCTCCACCCGCTGACGCTCTCTTTGCAAGAGTGCTTGGGACTCTTGCAACAGGGCCTTCAAAGCCGGATTGACCTGTTCATTGAGCATCTGTACTGCCGCGGGCAGGTTCTCGGCCTCAATTTCGTCCACCGTGTTGATGAAGGCCTCTGCGTATTGTTTGCGGGAGGCCACGAGGCGTGCGAGCGTCGCTTCTTGGGTGGCATCCATCAGATCTTCCGACAGAGACTCAACGATGCCATCCAACACCCGGTTGCGTTCGTCGACAACCGCATATTCCCGGACCCGGTCCGCACGAGGCGCATGTACCAACCGCACCAGGGCACTGCCTGCGCCCTCGATTTGTTGCGACAGGGTTTGCACCCGCAACAAGCGTTGCATGTCGCCGGTGGCGAAGTGCCGGGTCAGCTCGGTCACCATGCGCAGCTGCCAAGCGCCTTGGCCCAGGACCAAAAGCAGCATCAAAACCAGCCCGCCCAAAGCCCATGCCAGACGCGCAGCAATACTTCGCGGGCGCAGCCACGCCAGCCGGTGGGCAGAGTCAGTCTGGTGAGCGTGCGCCATGCACCGGATTAAACCCCAGCCAAGCGGCGCCGGTAGATCCAACGATCTACCGACCACGCACCGCAGCTGTACAAAACCAACGCAGCCAGCAACACGCCCCACGTGATGTGCTGCTGCAAGGCAGCCGCAGCAATCTCACTTAAGGACCATACGGCCACCACGTTCACCACACTCAAGCCCAAGGCGGCGAAGCGACCCGCCAGTCCGAAAACGAGGAGAACCGGTAACACCAACTCACCGGCCGTGCCCAGCCAGGCAGCGACCTCGGGGGGCAGCAGGGGTACGTGGTATTCGTCCATGAAAAGCGCCAGGGTGGTCTCCCAATCACGCAGTTTGGTGAGCCCCGAGGAAAAAAACACATAGGCCACATACAGACGGGCCAGCAAGGCTGCGGGAGCTTGCAGCGCATCCAGCGCACCATGGGCGAGGTTCACGATACGTTCGCCATCCGCCCAACCAGCAAAACGGGTGCGGGGAAAGTACACAGGGACAGGAGGTTTCACACAAAGCCTTGTTTAAAAAAGAAATGTCATTCAGCGCGACGGGGCGGCGGGCACCACAACCCGCACCGCCAATAGCAGGCCAGTCTGCACCGCGAGCGGCAACCAAGCCGCCACATCAAGGCCCGGAGCCGCATCCAAGGCAGCGCCCAAGGTGCCGTGCTGGAGCAGCACTGCCAGCGCATCGGCCTCACCTTCGAGCGCCACTCGCACTTGCGGCTTAAACCCTTGACGCCAGACCACCGCGTTTTCACCGGTACCAGCTTGCAGCAGGCGATGCACCTCATCAAACCCCGCAGACTCCGATTGGTGAGCCGCCCAGATGGCGACCACCGGCCACGGACTGCACAGCAGAGCAGCGCCAGGTGCCAATTCGAGTTGCAACAGGTCGGGGTCTTCGGTGCTGAGCAGGGCGAGTGTTGCCGCATCGGGCGGCGCATCCAAAGCGCCGGCGGCATGGTGCAAGGCCCATTCCAAGCGGGCAACGTACGGCAAAAACGGGGTATCACGGAGCTGCGGACTCGCGGCCACGAAATCAGCCAAATCGCTGCCCCACAAGGCCAGATCGCCAGCCAGCGGCGGATGCGCGTGCCAGAGTGCTGGCGCGAGGTCGTCCATGCTCTCCAGGCCGATCAACTGGCTCAGCACCGGGTACGCCGCGTGCAAGGCGCGACGGGCCAGGGCATGCCCGTTCGTTTGATAAGCTTTTAGGCCTCTAGCGCCCGTATCGATTGCGCAGTCAGCTATTATTTTCATAGCATCATGCGATGGCGAGTCGAACAGGGCGCGAATCAGGGCTTGCTGCTGGGCGATCAACTGACTCATGCCACCACCTGTAGATGTGGAGCCAGGGTCCCGCTGATTGCGCGAGCGCGCGCAGCCTCTTGCAACAGCACATCCAGGGCGGGAACATCGGTATCCCACTCGATCAAGGTCGGCACAGGGCCGAAACGCTCCAGCGCATGGCGGTACAAGTCCCACACGGGTTCAGCCACGCGGCTCCCGTGATCGTCGATCACGATGTGACCATGCGCATCGTTCACCTCGCAATGCCCCGCCAGGTGCAGCTCACCCACACAGTGCGCAGGTAGAGCGTCCAACCACTGCCGACAGGCTGCGATCGGGTCTTGCACCAGACCCCGGAGCTGCGCATTCAGGGCGTTCACATAAATGTTGTTGACGTCAACCAACAGCGCGCAGCCCGTGCGCTCGGCTAGCGCGGCCAGGAACGCAGGTTCTTCCCATTCACGCATCCCCACCGGCACACGCCAGCTCAGGTAGGCCGACAGGTTTTCCACCATGAACTGGCGCTGCAGGCGCTCTTGCACTTGCTGCACGTGGGTGCACAACACATTGAGCGTTTCGTCGGTAAAGGGCAGGGGCAACAAATCCGAGGCATGCACCATCAAGGCCTCGGCGCCGGGGCCATAAGGCGCGCGGGCAAAGGAGGCGTGGTCACTCACCCGCACCGGGTCGATGCGATCTACCAGCCTGGCCAGCTGATCCAGATGCCACGGATCGAGCCCGGCGGCAGAGCCCAGCGACAAGCCCACCCCATGCAAACTCACGGGGTACAGCGCCCGGCCCTGCTCCAAGACCGCGAGGGCAGCGCCACCTGCGGCGAAGAAGTTTTCGGAGTGGACTTCCAAAAAATCCACAGCAGGCTGCCGCTGAAGCAGCTCCGCGTAATGAGGATGCCGCCACCCTATGCCGACCGGCACTTGCGCACGCTGCAAGGGCGGTGCTGGCTTGGTTCGCTTCATGGGTGGTCGGGCTTTCAAACAGCGTAAAACGCCGGATTACATCTTGGGCGCTTTGACGCTGCCCTTCATGCTTTCGCAAGTGCCTTTGGCCACATATTTCCACTCGCCCTTGTCCATATCGACTTTGGCTTGGCCCGCGCAGGAGTGGCTGCCGGATGCATTGGCACAGTCGTTTTGACCGGCTTTGGCAATGCCGTAGCACTTTTCTTTTTGCTGGGCAGCAGCGGGTGCGGAGGCCAGGGCCATAGTCATCAAAGTGGCGGCCGTGGCGGCGAGCAGAGCGCGTTGGTTCATGTCGTAACTCCTTAACAAAACAAGTTGGGTCGCAAGAAAATCAACCAGCCGGCATCTGTGGCCTCATGCCTCAGGGCGGTGGTTGTGTTTTAGTCTGGCGAGCTTCGCGTTCCTTACGCGGGCTGTCAAAAAAATTTCCATTGCGCCCCGTACACTGGCCGCCCACTCACCGAGACGCCCATGACCAGCTACGAACAACAGGTCGCCGACCACCGGAGCTACCTCTACAAATTCGCACGCCTGCAACTCCGCAATGATGCATGGGCCGAGGACGCGGTCTCTGAAACCATGTTGGCAGCACTCGCCAAACCCCAGGCCTTTGAACAACGCAGCCAACTCAAAACCTGGCTGGTGGGAATCTTGAAACACAAGGTCGTCGATGCGCTTCGGCACCATGGCCGGGAAATCACCGGCGCCGGTGCCACCGAGGATGAAGACACCGACCCTTTGGATTATTTGAGCTTCAAGACCGATGGCCACTTTTCAGAGGCACCGGCCGACTGGGGCAATCCGGAGCAACAAACACAGAGCCGCCAGTTTTTCGAAGTGCTGGAAGCCTGCGCGGACAAACTGCCCGCCACCCAAGGACGTTTGTTTTTGATGCGGGAGTGGCTGGAACTCTCCAGCGAAGAAATCTGTAAGGAGTTGAATCTGACACCGACGAACCTGTACGTCCAACTCCACCGTGCGCGTCTGCGCTTGAGGGAGTGCCTTGAAATGAACTGGTTCCAGAAAGCAGTGGCTCCATGAAACTCTTACGTCGCACCTGCAAAGAAACCGCCGCCCTCTTGGTCGCACGAGAAGACCGTGCTTTGCCCCTTAACGATCGGGTCGCGCTGTACTTCCATTTACTGGCATGCAAAGCCTGCCCGCGCTTTGAAAAGCAGCTTCTGACTTTGCGAAACAGCATGCAGCAATGGCGGCATTACCGCGAAAACGATATCGATTCTGCCGGCTAGCCTGAAAAAACAAGAAAAATTAGGTTTCAGCTACAAAGTAACGCATAATGGTCTGGCATTGCCGAAATATCGGTGTGCAAGTTTGCGGTGAAGTGTCAGTTTCGCGTCTGCTTTAAGTCTTCAATGGTTTGTTGATTGCGGTTAAGGACTCCATCGCGTTTTGAGTTATTTTGAGGAGTCCCTCCATGGGCAACAAACTTTACGTGGGCAACCTGCCTTATTCTTTCCGTGACGAAGACCTGCAACAAGCATTTGCAGCACACGGTTCTGTTTCCAGCGCCAAAGTCATGATGGAACGCGACACAGGTCGCTCCAAGGGTTTCGGCTTTGTGGAAATGGGCAGCGATGCTGAAGCACAAACCGCTATCAACGCAATGAACGGTCAGCAATTTGGTGGCCGCGGTCTCGTGGTGAACGAAGCACGTCCGATGGAGCCACGTCCTCCACGTTCCGGCGGCTTCGGCGGCGGCGGTGGCGGCTACGGTGGTGGCGGACGCTCCGGTGGCGGCGGCTTTGGTGGCGGCGGTGACCGCTCCGGTGGCGGCGGCTACGGCGGCGGTGGCCGTTCCGGTGGCGGCGGCTACGGTGGCGGCGGTGACCGTTCCGGTGGCGGCGGCTACGGCGGCGGCCGTTCCAGCTACTAAGCCAGGAACTGCTTCTGCAGAACTAAAAAGGGACCCTCGGGTCCCTTTTTGCATGGTGGCCTCTACATTCAGGCTTCGCCTGCCCTGCGTTTGCGCGGACGTCTCGCCAAAACACGGTCAAACCATGCGTCAGGCAAGGCCCGCAGCATCTTCGCAACCCAACCCATCTGCCATGGAATCACGCGGTAGCGATCACCGCGTTGCACCGCGTCAAAAGCCTTATCTGCAAAAACCTCCGGCCGCATCAAGAATGGCATGGAGTACCGATTCTGTCGGGTCAGGGGGGTGTCGATATAACCGGGGCAAATCGTCACGACCTGCACACCACTTGCACGGAGCTCGCCGCGCAACGATTCGCAATAGGCAATAACGGCTGCTTTGCTTGCGCAATAGGCTCCGTGCCCGGGTAATCCACGAATACCGGCCACGCTGCCAATCCCCACCAGACGACCGGAACCCCTCTGCTCCATCGCCCGCACAAAAGGGTGGAAAGTGGCTGCCAATCCGAGGTTGTTGGTGGCGAAAGTGCGCTGCATGACGTCCAGATCGGTCCGCACACCGGTATCCATTCCAATACTGATGCCCGCGTTGGCCACCACCACATCCGGCAGGCCTTGCGCCTGAATACATTGCTGCCCAGCAGCGACGATGCTCTCGATATCAGACACATCGGCGCTGTAAACCTGGAAACGTTGGGGATCCAGCTTCTCGGCTTGCGCCCATGTGTGAATCTCCGCCGTACGGCGAGCCGCTAGTGCAAGCGAATAGCCCGCGTCATAGAACCGCTTGGCAAGCGCTTGGCCGATACCGCTGGAGGCGCCTGTGATGAAAATCAGTGGAGGCATATAACCGTTCTTTGAATGCTGTTGGAGTCAGCGCTTGCTCGGAATCAACGTGCCACGCACCCGACCTTGCAGACGCATGGTTTGCTGCACATTGTCAAAGTCCAAGCTGTCTGCGGTGAAGACATCTTGACCGCGACGCAGCTCCACAGGCTTGTGGGACTTTACTTGCTCAGTGTCCATAAAGGCATGCAAAAACTCTCCGCGGTATTCAGACCGGGGCTGTGCGGGCGCCGAGCCTACTGCAGTCACCGCCTCTCGAACGACCACGGCGTTGCCCATGAGCTGTACCTCTGAACCATCTTCGTTGGCCAGGCCTTTGTTGGCAGTCGCCGTCGTCAAGCGACCACTGGCGTCAAAAGATCGGATGCGGATGGCATCAATTTCCATCCACTTCGTGTCAGGGTAGTGTTTGGCGACATCGCCCGCCACCTCGGATCGCAAGCGGCCTGTTGCATCAAAGGTTTTCACCTTGAAACCATGCATGAAATAGTCGGGCTCGTGCCCGCGCACCCGCTCCGGCACTTGAGGCCCGGATACAGGGGTGCTCCGCACCAACCAATAGGTGCCCAAAGCCAGCACTCCCATCACCAACACAGGGAGGTACAGCATGAGCCGCTCCCACGCGGCGTACAAAATGCCTTTCACCGCAAGTAAGGCTTCAGGAGCCCCGCGTAGCGACCACTGGCAACCAACAAGACGTCACACACTTCACGCACGGCCCCATGACCGCCTGCAGCACGGGTCACGTAATGGGCGCGACCACTCACTTCTGGATGGGCATTTACCGGAGCACACGCAAAACGAGCGCGCTCCATCATGGGCAGATCAGGCCAGTCATCGCCCATCGCTGCGGCATGGTCCCAAGTCAGCCCCAATTCGGTCAGAATTTCTTCGGCGGCCGGTTGTTTGTCCTCGGTTCCGAAACGCGCATGGTGCACGCCCAGCGCCTGGAGACGGACTCGCAGCGCGGGCGAGTCTCGCCCGGTCACCACGGCAGGCGTGATGCCCGCTTTTTGCAGCAGCTTCAGTCCGTGACCATCCAAGGTGTTAAACCGCTTGCTGGTTTCCCCCTCCGCAGTGAAATGCAGGCCACCGTCCGTCAAAACGCCGTCGACGTCGAGAAACAGAATGCGAACGTCTTGCGCTTTAAGCAGCAGCTCTGCGGGAAAGTTGAGAAGAGGTGTCATCAAATCACCTTGGCCCGCATCAAATCGTTGCTGTTGACTGCGCCGCACAAGCGGCCGGCTTCGTCGACCACCAGGACGCTGGTTATACGGCGCGCCTCCATGAGATCCGCAGCATCGACGGCTAACGCGTGTGCACCAATAGTGCAGGGGGCAGCGTGCATGACTTCGGCTGCTGTTTTGCCCCGCAAGTCTGCGCCTTGCTCCACCAAGCGACGCAAGTCACCGTCGGTAAAAATGCCCAAGACATCACCGGCCTCTGACACGACAGCCGTAGCGCCCAAGCCTTTGCTGCTCATTTCGCGCATTAGCTCGCTGAAGTTTGCACCGGGCAAAACGCGGGGCACGGCATCGCCACTGCGCATGACATCCGACACATGCGTCAGCAACTTGCGCCCCAAGGCCCCGCCCGGGTGCGAACGGGCAAAGTCCTCCGCTCGGAACCCACGTGCATCCAACAACGCCACCGCCAATGCATCTCCCATTGCGAGTTGGGCCGTGGTGCTTGCGGTGGGCGCCAAATTCAAAGGGCATGCCTCTTTGCTGACTGCGGTATCAATCCAAATGGTGGCATGCAGCGCCATCGTGCTTTGGCTATTGCCCGTCATGGCGACCAAGGGGATTCCGAGGCGCTTGAGCACCGGCAGGATCGCAGCTACCTCTTGTGACTCTCCGCTATTGGAAATCATGAGCACTAAATCGGAGGTGGTGACCATGCCCAGATCGCCGTGACTGGCTTCACCCGGATGCACAAACATCGCGGGGGTACCGGTAGAGGCCAGGGTTGCAGCTATCTTGCGGCCCACATGCCCGCTCTTGCCCATGCCCATGACAACGACACGGCCCGGGATCTGCAAGATGGCTTCAACTGTCCGGGTAAAGCCCTGCCCGACGCGGGCTTTCAGCCCCTGTATGGCCGCAGCCTCGATATCAAATGTTTCATGGGCGAGGTCAATGGCCCGCTGGGCATTGAAAGCGGGAGCCGCTGCAGTGGATGCTGTCATCCCGTCATTTTATAGAGCGCATGTCTCTTGCTAGTATCCAAGTATGTCCGGTTTAGAAATTACGCTGCTCTACCTGTTGGCCGCTGTGCTCGGCGTTGTGGTGTGCCGCTCGCTGAAGCTGCCCCCCATGTTGGGATATCTGGCGGTGGGCGTGGTGATTGGCCCCAATGCCTTGGCACTTTCACAGAACTCGGAAGCGGTAAGGCAACTTGGGGAATTTGGCGTCGTTTTTTTGATGTTCGTCATTGGCCTGGAGTTCAACCTGCCGCGTCTGCGCGCAATGCGACAACATGTTTTCGGCCTTGGGCTCTTGCAAGTGACGCTCACCATTTTGCTGGCAACAGGCTTGACTCTGGGGCTATCCACCTGGCTGTCCGGTGCATGGAGCCTGGGATGGCAGGCCGCGTTGGCTCTCTCAAGTGCGCTCGCAATGAGCAGCACAGCAATCGTCGTGAAACTCATGATTGAGAGATTGGAGATGGAGTCTGAACACGGCAAACGGGTGATGGGCGTTTTGCTGTTTCAGGACTTGGCAGTAGTGCCGCTGCTGGTGTTGATACCCGCGCTCAGCGCTTCAGGTGAAGCTTTGTTTGAAGCATTGGCGTGGGCGGCCGTAAAAGCCACCGTGCTGGTAACGGTGTTGCTGGTGGGTGGCCAGCATCTGATGCGGCGTTGGCTCACCATCGTCGTAAGGCGCAAGAGCGACGAACTGTTTGTTCTCAATTTGTTGCTCATCACACTCGGACTGGCCTGGTTGACCGAGCTGGCTGGACTGAGCTTGGCGCTCGGCGCGTTTATCGCCGGCATGCTGATTTCCGAAACCGAGTACAAGCACCAGGTGGAGACCGATATCCGCCCCTTCCACGACGTGCTGCTCGGCTTGTTTTTCATCAGCATCGGGATGCTTCTGGACTGGAGATTGGTCTTGGAACGATGGCCGCTGGTGTTGCTGCTGTTGTTGGTGCCCACGGTGTTCAAAGCGGCCTTGGTTGCCGCTATTGCCCGGGTGCTGGGCTCAACGGCGGGGGTTTCCCTCCGTACCGGGCTTTATCTTGCACAGGCGGGCGAGTTCGGTTTTGTCTTGCTGACCTTGGCGCAAAAGAACGCATTGGTTCCTCCGGAGCTGCTAAACCCGATACTGGCCGCTATGGTGCTGTCGATGTTGATCACGCCTTTTATCGTGATGAACACCAACCGGATTGTGATGAAACTGGTGAGCAGTGAGTGGTTGCAACAATCACTGCAAATGACCTCGATTGCCCGCAAATCGATCAACGCCAACCGGCACGTGATCATTTGCGGCTATGGGCGTTGTGGCCAGAACTTGGCGCGCATGTTGGAACGGGAAGGGATTCCCTACATGGCCCTTGACCTGGATCCTGATCGGGTGCGGCAAGCGGCCGCAGCCGGTGACTCCGTGGTGTTCGGTGATGCAGCGCGCCTGCAGGCGCTGATGGCAGCTGGCTTGGCGCGTGCAAGCGCTGTCGTTATCACTTATTTGGATGTGCCCGGCGCACTCAAGGTTTTGGCCAACACCCGGTCCCATGCACCTCAAGTGCCAGTGATTGTGCGCACCCAGGATGATCAAAATCTGGAAAAGCTCCAAGAGGCTGGTGCAACCGAAGTGGTCCCGGAAGCCATCGAAGGCTCCCTGATGCTGGCTAGTCACGCATTGGCGCTGGTGGGGGTGCCGATGCGGCGCGTTATCCGCATCGTTCAGGAACAGCGCGATGCGCGTTACAACCTGCTCAAAGGCTTCTTTCATGGAGCGGACGACAATTCCGTCGATGAGTTGCAGAACGAGCGGCTTGCCACTGTCAGCCTTCCTGCGGCATTCAAGTCCAGTGGGCAACCGGTCGCGGCTTTCCAGCTCGATCGCCTCGGGGTTCGACTAGTCAGTCTGCGGCGGGCCAACGGTGCACAGGTCACCGTGGATGAGTCCGTCTGCATCCAAGGTGGGGACACACTGGTACTCAGTGGCAAAGCCGTCGAATTGGCGACCGCTGAACAAAAACTGCTGAAAGGCCTATAAGGTCTGCCGGACTTGGGCGCACAATAGCCCCGCGCCACATTGGCGCTTTTTTCATGAGTTTTCTATGCAACATCTGAGCATTAATCAGTATCTTCGTGACCACATCCGGACAGTTCCTGATTGGCCGACGCCGGGAGTGCAGTTCCGCGACATCACCCCTTTGCTGCAAGATGCCAAGGTATTCCGGGTCTTGATCGACGCCTTCGTGCACCGTTATATGGACCCCGCTATGCGACCTGATGTCGTCGCGGGGCTGGATGCACGTGGCTTTATTTTGGGAGCCGTGGTGGCCTATGAGCTCAACATCGGTTTTGTGCCGATCCGGAAAAAGGGCAAGCTGCCCTTCACCACCGTCGAAGAAACCTACGAGTTGGAATACGGCAGCGCAACGGTGGAGCTCCATACCGATGCAGTCAAGCCGGGTGACCGGGTCCTTTTGATCGACGACCTGATCGCCACCGGGGGCACCATGATGGCGGGGAGAAAACTATTGGAGCGGCAAGGGGCCCATGTGATGGAAGGTGCTGCCATCGTAGACCTGCCGGAGCTGGGTGGCTCGCAGAAGCTGCGTGATTCGGGCCTGCCGCTGTTCACCTTGGTGGACTTTTCCGGCCACTGAAAGCAGCACGGTTAACGGCGGACCGAACCGACTCAGTTCAGTTCGCCGTACTGTGTTGTACCTAAAGGAAACAAACGTTCGTTCAACTCTGCATCACTGAAGCGGACGGGGGCTGGATTGCGCTTTGCGGACTTGATGATCTCTCCCGGCGCAGACAAGGCCGGCGCAGCGGGCACTGACGAAAGTGCACGCTTGAAAGCTTCAATCTCTGAAGGTTGAAGCGGCTCAAATCGTTCTGCTTGGCGAGCACTGGTATTTGAATGGGCCGGCAGGGCCTGTTCCCCTGTGCCGAGTTGTTCATTGATGCGCCAGTACATGGCGGTCACCAGCAAGTCATGGCGATTCTTCGCAATTTTCCCGATATGGTTTTCGATGCCAAGCAACAACTTGGCATCGCGCACATTGTGCTCAGCCAAATCCACCATGATCAAGTACTGGCGTCCCCGTGAGTCCAGAGACAAGACTTTGAACTTGTAGCTGCCGGAGAGGAGCCCTGCACCGGTCATCGACTCACGGACAACGGCATACAAAGACTCTCGGCGCTCATTGCGTTCTGCTTTACGCCCATGCGGCTCTTGTGCGTCTGCGGAAAGCGCTTTTTTTGCACGAGAACGTGTGCCGGCACTCCGACCCGATGGGGCGCCAGGCGCTGCAGGATGTGTGGTGTCTGCCGAACGGCTAAACCATTTGAAAAAAGACATCAGAACAAGTCCTTCCCTTGAAAGCACGGCACCCGACTATTTGCCAATACAAAACTTCGAAAAAATGACGCCTAGCAAGTCATCTGCACCGAATTCACCAGTGATTCGGTTGAGGGCATTCTGACCCAAACGCAGCTCTTCGGCGAGCAGGTCCAAGGCGTTACTGCCATTCGCCAGCAAATCAGAAGCGTGCGCCAAATGGTCGGCCACTTCCTTCAAAGCATGCAAATGGCGCTGGCGTGCGATAAACGTTCCCCCTTGGGCGGGCTGCCAACCCGCCGCCTCCAAAAGACGTGAGCGCAGGGTGTCGAGGCCTGCACCTGTCTTCGCAGAAAGCACAAGCCCCTCGTCAGAAGAAGCCAATGGTTGTGCATCGGCTTTATTCCAGACATGGATGACCGGCACTTTTTGCGGCAGCTTTTGGGCAATCGTGGCCGCTATATCTGCGTCAGCCGCTATGTAATCAGGAGCGTTGCAACGGGTTAAGTCGTGCAGAAACACGACAGCATCGGCGGCAGCAATGGCCTCCCATGCACGCGCAATGCCGATTTGCTCCACGGCATCTTCGCTTTCGCGTAGACCCGCCGTGTCGATGATGTGCAGTGGCACGCCCTCGATCTGGATCGTTTCCTGCACTTTGTCGCGGGTAGTCCCGGCGATCGGCGTCACGATGGCGAGCTCGGCGCCCGCCAGGGCATTAAGCAGGGACGACTTGCCGGCATTCGGCTGCCCTGCAATCACCACCTTCATGCCCTCACGCAACAGCGCGCCTTGTGCCGCTTTGGCTTGCACCGCGAGCAACGCCGCTTGCAAGCGCTGCAACTGGCCGACTGCATCCGCTTTTTCAAGGAAATCGATTTCCTCTTCAGGGAAATCCAGCGTGGCCTCTACCAGCATGCGCAGGTGAATCAAGGCATCGCGCAAGGAGGCGACTTGTTTTGAAAAAACACCCGAGAGAGACTGGCTGGCACTGCGTGCAGCAGCTTCCGTGCTTGCATCGATCAAGTCCGCAATCGCTTCCGCTTGCGCGAGATCGAGCTTGTTGTTGAGAAACGCACGTTGGGTGAATTCACCGGGATCCGCCAAGCGCAAGGCGGGCAAAACCGCACCTTCATCACCGGGCCCGGGCTGCGCAGCAATCTCGAGGCAACGGGCGACCAGAAGCTGCAAAACAACCGGCCCACCATGCGCTTGAAGCTCAAGAACATCTTCGCCGGTGAATGAACGGGGCCCCGGAAAAAACAAAGCCAGTCCATGGTCAATGGGCTGGCCTTGCGCGTCGGGGAAGGGAAGGTAGGTTGCTTCGCGCGGCACCAGTTCGCGCCTGAAGAACGCCTCGGTGAACGCGAGCAGCGATTTCCCGCTTACCCTCACGATACCGACGGCGCCACGGCCAGAGGCCGTAGCGATGGCGGCAATCGGGTCAGTATGCCGTGACAGCACCTCGTCCTGGCCCGATTACTTGAACTTCGGCAGATTGAACTGCGGTGGCACGCCCATGCGGGTGTTGATGATCCACTGCTGTGCAATCGACAGAATGTTGTTGGTGATCCAGTACAGCACCAAGCCGGACGGGAAGAAGAAGAACATCACACTGAACGCCAGCGGCATGAACCACATCATCTTGGCTTGCAAAGGATCCGGAGGCGCCGGATTCAGCGCAGTTTGCAGCAAGGTCGTCAAGGTCATGACCACAGGCAGGATGAAGAATGGATCAGGCGAAGACAAATCCTGGATCCACAAAATCCAAGGCGCGTTGCGCATTTCTACGCTGGACAACAACACCCAATAGAGCGCAATGAAGACCGGAATCTGCACCATGATCGGGAAGCAACCCCCCATGGGGTTCACCTTCTCTTCACGATAGATGCGCATCATCTCCTGTTGCATCTGCTGCGGGTTGTCCTTGAGACGTTCGCGCATTTCCATGATGCGGGGGTTCACCGCCTTCATCTTGGCCATGCTGGCATACGCCTTGGCATTGAGCCAGTAGAACGCGATCTTGAGCAACAGCACCAAGGCTACGATAGACCATCCCCAGTTCTGGATGAAGCTGTGCAGCTTGTCGAGCAACCAGTACAAAGGCTTGGCCAGAATGGTCAGCCAGCCATAGTCTTTCACCAGCTCCATGCCGGGAGCCAAAGCTTCGAGCTTTTTCTCCTCTTGGGGGCCCACAAACAGTTTGGCTTCCACCGCCTTGGTTTGACCGGGGGCCACTGTTTCCAGCGGCGTAATCATGGTGGCTCGGTAGCAGCAATCAGCAACCGTTGCACCCACATCTCGCGCATCCAGAGAGAAAGTGCGTTTCACATCCGCAGGCAAGATCCAGGCGCTGGCGAAGTAATGTTGCACCATGGCTATATAGCCGTTGGTACTTTCCTTCTCAAAATCGGCCTTGCCTTTTTTGATGTCACTGAACTCGACCTTCTGGTACTTCTTGAGGTCGGTGTAAACCGCAGGGCCTGTGAAAGTGGAATAGAAAGAAGACTCACCGGCAGGTTTGTTGCCGTCACGCACCAACTGCAGATACAACTGGGGGTTCAGCGCGGTCGCTCCGGTGTTGATCACCTCATGCTTCACGGCAATATCGTATGCACCCCGACGCAATGTGTAAGTTTTTACGAGCTTAATACCGCCCGTGTCTTGCGAGGTGAAAACAAGTTTGAGCTCGTCTTGACCGTCTTTGAGTGCCTTGTCACCACTCACCGCCATCACCGACTTGTGGGTCGGGAAGCTGTCCGGCGCCACGCCGCCGATCAACCCGGTCTGGGCTTGGTAATAACGATCCTTGGTGTCGTCCAACAAGACGAAATTGCGTGTCTTGTCGTTGGAGTCCAGATACTGCAAAAACTCAGTCCGCACCAACGCGCCACCTTGAGTGTCAAACGTCATTTTGAGCACGTCCGTGCTGACTTCAAAACGCTCAGACGCCACGGCCACCGCTGACTCGGCCACTGGTGCTTGCCCTGCGACCGCTGGTGCAACGGGCACACCCGCGGATGCACTCACTGCAGGGGCAGGAGCCGACGCTGCTTTTTGTGCCGGATTAGGGAAGAAAGTGGCTTGCTTTCCGTTGTGGATCTGCCACTGATCCCACAACAGGACCATGGAGAACCCAAAGATCACCCACAAAATGGTGCGGCGAATATCGTTCATGAAGACTTCTTCTCAGAGGGGGATTGAATCAAGCGACGGAACAGTCGCGGCGCATTTTCAGGCACGGGATCGTGCCCACCCGCGCACCACGGGTGACAGCGCGCAAGACGCGCGACCATCAAGTAGCTGCCTATTGTCGCACCGTGCCGTTCGAGGGCTTCAAGCGCATACACAGAACATGTGGGGTTAAAGCGGCAAGCGGATCCTAGCCAGGGGCTCAGCATCAAGCGATAGCCACGCACCAAACCCATCAGGATCCGCTTCATCATGGCGTCACCTGTGACGGGTCGGGACCCGCCTTGCCGGGCAACGGGCCCACAATTTGGCCGAAAAGATCCATCAGTTCGCTGCGCACCGCCGCTTTCAGGGCATCCGACGTGGCGCTCACAAAGACTTTGCGATCAAAGTCGCGCCGCAAGCGGATCAAGTGGGCTTTTTCTTTCAGCAGTGGAGCGAATTCAGCCCCCAAGCTGTAAGCCTGGCGCTTGATCGTATTGCGGGTCACCGCCCGTTTGGCCCAGCGCTTGGGTGCCATCGCTCCCAGCCAGAGGCCTGGCTCCGGGAAAACGGAAGGATTTGTATCTACGCCAGAAACACCAACAGCGCAGCAATGCAAAGCAAAGTGCGCTGTTTTTGAAACCGTAGAGCCACCCAGAACCGCTTGGAACTGGGCGCGCGTTTGAAGGCGCTTAACGGCAGGCAGCCTGCCGATGTGCGGTTCCGCTATCACCAAAAGCCAAAAGCTCTGGTTTGCGAAGCCGTCTTAGACAGCCAGACGCTTGCGGCCTTTGGCGCGGCGTGCATTGATCACAGCGCGGCCGCCGCGAGTCTTCATGCGGACCAGGAAGCCGTGGGTACGTGCGCGACGGATTTTGGAAGGTTGGTATGTGCGTTTCATGAAATTTTCCTAACAGGCTCAGTGGTATCTGCGTGGCCCGCTAGTGCTACTCACCAGGGACTCGATAACGCAGATTTCGGTCTTATCGCCCCGAACACAATCAGGGGAACCGCGGATTATCGCAAATTTTCCCAAGTAGGGCAACACCTTAGGCGGCAATCAGATTCTTTTGCACGAACTGCGGCCGTCCCGGTCGACAATGTGGATAAAGTATTGATAAATTAGAATGCGCTTCGCAGCAAACAACAACTATCCACAGAAGCTGACCCGCACAATGACCCAGGGCTCCCTCCCTTCCCCCCACGACGGCTCCAATTTTGAACTCGGGCAAAGCCTGTGGCAGAGCTGCGTCGATCAGCTCGCCCAAGAGCTTCCCGAGCAGCAATTCAACACCTGGATAAAGCCGCTCACCGCCCTCGTTCACGAGGACATGTCCAAAATTACCGTGTTCGTTGCCAATCGCTTCAAACTCGACTGGGTTCGCGCCCAGTACAGCCAGCGCATTGCAGGAATGCTTGAAAAGCTTTATGGGCAAGCTGTAGCCGTTGAGTTAGTGATCACTCCGCGAGAAGCGCCGGTGCGCCCCACTGCGGCACCCCGTGCCGCTGAGGTGCCTGCAGCCATCGAAGAAGTCGAAGTAGGCGAAGACCGCTTCGCCGGCGTCCCCAAAAGCCGCCTCAACAGCATGCTCACCTTTGAGAGCTTGGTGGAAGGCACTGCCAACCGCATGGCGCGTGCAGCCGCCATGCATGTGGCCACCATGCCTGGGCACTTGTACAACCCCCTGTTCATCTATGGCGGCGTAGGCTTGGGCAAAACCCACTTGATGCACGCCGTAGGCAACCGCCTGCTTGTGGATAAGCCCGGATCCAAGGTGCTTTACATCCACGCAGAACAATTTGTGTCAGATGTCGTCAAGGCCTATCAGCGCAAGACTTTTGACGAATTCAAGGAGCGTTACCACTCACTGGACCTGCTCTTGATTGACGATGTGCAGTTCTTTGCCAACAAAGATCGCACCCAAGAAGAGTTTTTCAACGCCTTCGAAGCCCTGCTGGCCAAGAAGTCCCACATCGTGATGACCAGCGATACCTATCCCAAGGGCTTGGCCGATATTCACGAGCGTTTGGTCTCCCGTTTTGACTCCGGCTTGACGGTGGCCATCGAGCCGCCGGAGCTCGAAATGCGGGTGGCGATTCTGATCAACAAAGCGCATGCCGAGGGCTCTGAAATGCCCGAGGAAGTGGCGTTTTTTGTGGCGAAAAACGTGCGCTCCAACGTCCGCGAGCTCGAAGGCGCGCTGCGCAAAATCCTGGCGTATTCGCGCTTTAACCAGAAGGAAATTTCCATCCAGCTGGCCCGCGAAGCACTCCGCGACTTGCTGTCGATCCAGAACCGGCAGATCTCGGTGGAGAACATCCAAAAAACCGTGGCCGACTACTACAAGATCAAGGTCGCGGACATGTACTCCAAGAAGCGTCCGGCGAGCATTGCGCGGCCGCGCCAGATTGCGATGTATCTGGCGAAAGAACTGACCCAAAAGAGCCTGCCGGAAATTGGCGAGCTATTCGGTGGGCGCGATCACACGACAGTGTTGCACGCCGTGCGGAAAATCGGCGGCGAGCGCCAGCAACTGACCGAACTGAACCAGCAGTTACACGTTCTGGAGCAAACGCTCAAGGGTTAAGGGTAAAAACAGAGGCAAGCCCCCGTAACTCACTGAAAAAACAGAGAAAATGGCGGGATTGTTTGTTTGGCAGAGATTCACAAAGAGGTTGACATGATCGTATTGAAGGCAACGCAAGACAAGGTCTTATCGGTTCTGCAATCGGTGGCCGGTATTGTCGAGCGCCGCCACACCTTG
>DGQR01000088.1:936-3010 GCA_002390825.1 Rhodoferax sp. UBA4409 | reverse complement strand
GGAGAACTTGAGTTCGATGCCGGCGGCTGCGGCTGAAGATTTCATGGAGTTGGTGTTGGCAGTGCGCCATTCGCTTTCTGCACCGATCTGGCTGAAGCCCACCACGATCTTCTTTTGTGCAAAAGCGCTCAGGGGCACAGCAGCGGTGATCGATGCAGCGAGGGCGGATGCCAATACGGTCCGACGGTTGTTGTTCATGATGTCTCCTCTTTCCTTGTAGATGCGGAAAATCGATTTCAAAGCAGCCTCCCGCGTTCGACTACTGGGCCTCCCTTGTCAACCAGGCAACGTTTTCAAAGCGGCCCAGATCGGGAGGAGTGAGTGTCATCATAGGATTCAAAAAGATATCAATCTAATAGATATTTAGATATTTCAGATATCAATCGAATGATTCAGGTTTACCCTAAATTATTGTTTTTAAACGAGTTATTGATTTAGTTTTCCCAGTAGACTAAATGTGGTTACTTGTTTTATTAATTGCAATATTGCAATGTCACAAGCCTGAATTGTGATTTTCTTTTCGGCGTCTGCGGGACTAGCATGCGCCAGCCCTGCCCCTCGGCACGCCATCGAACCAGCTCCACTCCCCCCTTTCGCCATGACCTCTCTTTCTGCACCCTCCCACCCGATCCATTGGCTGCAACACGGGGGGCAGCGCTTGGGCCTGATTCCGGGTTTGGGCGGCAGCGTGGCTGCCTGGCAGCGCGACACGGGGCAGGGCTTGGTAGACATCTGGCGCCCCTGGGCCGGTGCGGCGGACTTGTACACGACGGCATCTTTCCCCCTGGTGCCGTGGTCTAACCGCATCGGGCAAGGCGGTTTCAGCCATGCCGGTACCCACCACCCCATGCGCCCCAACCGGGCG
Organism: Rhodoferax sp. UBA4409; assembly: GCA_002390825.1. GTDB lineage: Bacteria > Pseudomonadota > Gammaproteobacteria > Burkholderiales > Burkholderiaceae_C > Allorhodoferax. The sequence goes on along the minus strand of DGQR01000088.1, from coordinate 2,145 downwards.
GGCGAGCCCTACCCCATCCACGGAGATGGCTGGCTGCAGCCCTGGGTGATCCACCAGCCCCGCCACGACACGCTGGAGCTGCACCTCGAATCCAGCCACTTTGATGGCAACCCCTATCACTACCGAGCCCTGCAGCGTTTTGTGCTGCGGGATGACGGCATGGACCAGCTGCTGGAAGTCACCCATCTGGGCCCGGGCAGCCTGCCCTACGGTCTGGGGCAGCACCCGGCTTTTGTGCGCACCCCCAACGCTCGCTTTCACGCACAGGTAGAAGGCGTATGGCTCAGTGGCGCAGACCCCATGCCCACCGGATTCACCACGTTATTCCCCACAGGGTGGGACCTACGGAGCGGTATGGAGGTGAGTGGAAGCCTGATTGACAACGCCTATGCCGGCTGGAGCGGCCAGGCACATATCGACTGGCCGGAAAATGCGCTACGCCTGCAGATGCGCGACCCGGCTGTCGTGGCCCGTGGCCGGAACGATGGGTTTTGCCTGCTCTACCGCCCGGCTGAAGGGCCTCACTTTTGCTTTGAGCCAGTCACCCACCCGATTGACGCGTTCCACATGGAAGGCCGCCCGGGGTTGCAGGTGCTGGAGACAGGCCAGACCTTGCGCCAAGCCGTGGAGTGGCGGTTCGAGTCGCTGAGCCGGTAACGCTGTTCGCTATGGAATAGATAGCTGCTTCCGCTTATTGGACGGGCGCTAGCGGCTATTTAAGCCATCAAAGCAGGTAGACAGCACCAAGTCGATGATTTGTTCATCGGTGTGTTGGCCGCCCATGCGCAAGAACTCCAGCACCGGGTCACAGGCGCGGGCGTACAGGGTGTAGAGCACCGCGATGGCAGGCAGCGCAGGGTTGATTGCGCCTTGGGCTTGTGCGGCCTCGATCCAGCCGCCCACGCGGTCGCTCACGTCCATCAAGCCATCCATATAGGCTTTGTGGCTCATCAGCGTGGCGCGCAAGGTGGAGTTTTGGCTGGGGAGCGAAGGCATCTCGCCCGCCAGCTTCAACAGCATGGTCCAGCGCACCACCCCACGCAGCTTCTGCAGGGGGGACATGTCGTCGGGCAGAGAATTCAAAAAGGCCTGTGCCTGGCCCATCAGGTGCGCCATGGCGGCGGCAGCCAGGTCTTCTTTGCTGGGAAAGTGCTTGTACAGGCTGGCCTTGGCAATGCCCACACTGGCAGCCACCTCGTCCACGGTCAT
>DGQR01000088.1:0-690 GCA_002390825.1 Rhodoferax sp. UBA4409 | reverse complement strand
TCCTCCCGCGCTTGCAGCATTTGCTTCTTGAAGGACACTTTAACAGGCGCTTTAGGCGCGTCAGAAACAGGCATATCGGTCATCCTGTCTATTTTATGGCCCTCCGCGTCGCAAAGTAGAGGCAGAGGTCAATTTATGACTACTTGGTTTTCTCGGTCAATTGCCGGTTGGCGGCCTCGGTCAGCGCGTGGGTCAGTCGGTCGATCACCTCGGAGTCCAGGTTCCAGCAGTGCCAGTACAAATTGACCGGCAGGCTCAAGCTGGGCGCCAGATTCACCAGGTGCCCGCTCTCCAGCAGCCCCCGCACCAGCAACTCGGGCACGATGCTCGCGCCCCAGCCGGCCAGCACCGCGCGCACCTGCCCCTCGGAGCTGGGCACAAAACGCTGGCTCAAAGACACGCGGCGCAGGTTGAGCGCCCGGCTCACAAATTCGGTGGGCAAGTCATCCTTGCGGTTGAAAGCCACAAACGGAATGCTGCGGAAGTTGTGCGGAGTCAGACCTTGGGGGCAATGCGCTTGGGCGTATTCGGCGCTGGCCACCGCCACATATTGCATGGCGCCCAGCGACTGCACCTTACATCCGCGCAGCGCCTGTTTGAGGGTGGTCACACAGCCCAGCACCTGGCCTTCACGCAGCCATTCGTGGGTGAAGTCCTGGTCGTCGGTGATGATCTCTAGCGGCAGACCGG
>DGQR01000044.1:1316-14659 GCA_002390825.1 Rhodoferax sp. UBA4409 | reverse complement strand
AGCAGCTGATGGAAAAAGCCGGCGTGCCGCTGGTGCCCGGCTACCACGCTGCAGACCAAGACCCGGCCCTGTTGCAGCGCGAGGCAGACCGCATCGGCTACCCGGTGCTGATCAAAGCCAGCGCAGGCGGTGGCGGCAAGGGCATGCGCGCGGTCGACAAGGCAGAAGACTTTGCCGACGCGCTGGCGTCGTGCAAGCGCGAGGCGATCAACAGCTTTGGCGATGACGCAGTGCTGATTGAAAAATACGTGCAGCGCCCGCGCCATATCGAGATACAGGTGTTTGGCGACACCCACGGTAACTATGTGTACCTGTTCGAGCGCGACTGCTCGGTGCAGCGCCGCCACCAGAAGGTTCTGGAAGAAGCGCCCGCGCCCGGCATGACGCTCGCACTGCGGGCCCAGATGGGCCAGGCCGCCGTGGAAGCCGCCCGCGCGGTGAACTACGTGGGCGCCGGCACGGTGGAGTTCATCGTGGAGCAGCCCGGCGGCTACGAGCACCCGGAGGCCATGAAGTTCTATTTCATGGAAATGAACACCCGCCTGCAGGTGGAGCACCCGGTCACCGAGGCCATCACCGGGCTGGACCTGGTGGAGTGGCAGTTGCGCGTGGCCAGTGGCGAGCCTTTGCCTTTGCGCCAAGACGAGTTGCAGATCCACGGCCACGCCATCGAGGCCCGTATTTGCGCCGAGAACCCTGACAACAACTTCTTGCCGGCCACCGGCAGCTTGCAGGTGTACGGCCTGCCGCCCCATGCGACCTTTGCGCGCGCAGAACGCGGCGTGCGGGTGGACTCCGGCGTGCGCGAGGGCGATGCCATCAGCCCGTTTTACGACTCCATGGTCGCCAAGCTGATCGTGCATGGCGCCACCCGCGAGGAGGCGCTGGCCCGCCTGGACGCAGCCTTGGCGCAGACCCACATCGTGGGGCTCGCGACCAATGTGCAGTTCTTGCGCCACGTGACCACCAGCGCCTCGTTTGCAGCGGCCCAACTGGATACGGCGCTGATTCCCCGCGAAGCAGACGCCTTATTCCACCAAGACAAAGTGGGCCTCCCCATGGCCGCGGCGGCCTTGATCGCCCACACTTTGCAGACGGGAGAACGCCAAGCCGCGCAAACCGATGCCCATGGCTGGCAAGACCCCTGGGCGCAGCGCGATGGCTGGAAATCGCACGGCGCCCAAGTGCGCAGCTTTGCCCTCGAATACGCCGGCGAGCCGCACACTGCCTTGTTGCGCACAATGCGCGGTGGCGCGCTGGAGCTGACGGTGGGCGGGCAGATCTATCCGCTGCAATGGTCACCTCAAGGTGATGCATTGGATGTACGCGTCGGCGAACAGCGCAGCTTGGTGAATTTGTATGCAAATGGGTCTGTAGCCCAGGTATTCACTGCGCGAGGTGCTACACAAATCATAGCGATTGATGCGCTGGCCCATGCTGGCGACGCCCAGTCTGAAGGCGGCCGCCTGACCGCGCCCATGCCCGGCAAAGTGGTGTCGTTTGCGGTGAAGGCGGGCGATGTCGTCAAAAAAGGTCAGGCGCTTGCTGTGATGGAAGCCATGAAGATGGAGCACACGATTGCCGCGCCGGCCGATGGCACGGTGGGCGAACTCTTGTTTGCGCCGGGCGACCAGGTGACCGAGGGCAGCGAGCTGCTGCGCATGGTGGTACCTGCCTGAGCGAAGGTAGCCCACACTGCGGTGAAAATGCGGGCATGACAACACCTGTGCGCATTACCTACTACTCGGCCGACTTTGACGAGGCCAGCTGGATTCCCGGGCTGCAAGCCGCCGTTCCCGGCGCCGAGGTTACCCTCTGGCAGCCGGGTGCGCCGGCGGCAGACTATGCAGTGGTCTGGAAGCCCCCGCAGCACATGCTGGACGAGCAACCGAGCTTGAAAGCCATCTTCAACACTGGTGCTGGTGTCGATGCCCTGATGAAGCTCAAGCTGCCAGCCGGCGTGCCGGTGATCCGCTTGGACGACGCTGGCATGTCGGTGCAAATGGCGGAGTATGTGTGCCACGCGGTGATTCGCCACTTCCGTGAGTTTGATGGCTACGAGGCCGATATGGCCAGCGGCAAATGGTCGTTCCGCAAGCCGCGCAGCCGTATCGACTATCCCGTCGGAATCTTGGGGCTGGGAGTGTTGGGCGAGCGGGTAGCCAAGGCCGTGGCGCAGTTCGATTTTCCGGTAAACGGCTGGAGCCGTTCGCCCAAAATGCTGGACGGCGTGCAGTGCTTTCATGGCGAGGCGCAGCTGCAAGACTTTCTGGCGGCCAGCCGTATCGTGGTGTGCCTGTTGCCCCTGACCTCGGAGACCGACAGCATCCTCAATGCCCGCACGCTGGCCCAGATCCGCCCCGGCGGCTATGTGATCAACGTGGCCCGAGGTGCTCATGTGGTGGACGCCGATTTGCTCGCCGCCATCGACAGTGGCCACCTTGCCGGTGCCACGCTCGATGTGTTCCGGGTGGAACCCTTGCCGCAGGGGCATGCCTTTTGGAACCATCCCAAAATCACCGTGACTCCACACACCTCGGCGCGCACCCTGCGCTCCGAGAGCATCGCCCAGATCGCCCGCAAAATTGCTGCCCTGCAAGGCGGGCATACAGTGGCGGGGCTGGTGGATGCGGGGCGGGGTTACTGAGCCGCATGACAGATACCAAACCCGACGCGTTCTCAGTCTTGGCGCAAGCGCGTACATCGGTGCGCGGCTTTACCGACCAGCCGGTGCCCGACGCCTTGTTGCAAGAGCTGTTGGTGAGCGCGCGTTTGGCCCCTAGCGGTGCCAACTTGCAGCCGGGCAGCTTTGTCCAGGTGCGGGGTGCGGTGCGCGAGGCCTTGTCGCAAGCCATGTCGGCTGCCTATCGCGAAGGCCAAGCCGAGGCTGAGGACTACAGCTACTTTCCCGACCCTATGCCCGGCCATTTGCGCCGCCGGCAGGTGGCCGCGGCACGTGCGCTCTACGACAGCATCGGTATTGCCCGCGAGGACCGGGCCGGGCGCGACCAGCAGTTTGAGCGCAACTTCCGTTTCTTTGATGCGCCGGTGGCGTTGGTGGTCACCATCGAGCGGGGCATGGGCAGTGGCTGCTTTATGGACTTGGGCATGGCGCTTTACGGCTTGTTGCTGGCAGCCCAATCCCGCGGCCTTGCCAGTTGCGCCATCGGGGCACTGGCCTCCTACCCCACCCTGGTGCGCAGCCACGTGGGGCTGGGTGCCGAGAGCCAAGTGGTGTGTGGCGTGGCCTTGGGCTATGCCGACCCTGCCCAAGCAGTTAACAGCACCCGCACCGCGCGTGCCGAGTTGGACAGCTATTTCAAGGTAGTCGGCTAGCGCTTGGCGGATGCGGCTGGTTCAGGCGGCCGGGCTTAGCCCCGCCATTGCACCAGCGCGGCGGCCCCGATGCCGCCGGCGCCAGCTACCGATGCCAGCCCGTGGGCGCCTGCCTGCCCGAGGCGCTCCAAATCGGCCAGCACCCGCACCAGGGCGATGGCGCCGGATGCGCCGATGGGGTGGCCTCTTGCAATGCCACCGCCCAAGCGGTTGATGGCGTCCGGCTCCAAGCCCAGTGCGCTGCAATAGGCCAGGCCTTGCACCGCGAACGCATCATGCAGCTCCACCACCGCGCAGTCCTGTGCCTGCGGCAGGCCGCCGCGCTGCAGCGCTTTGCGGGTGGCCGCTTCTGCGGCCAGCAAAGGCATGGCCGGATCCAAGCCCACGGAGGCAGAGGCGCACCACTGCGCGGGTGGCGTCGCCTGCAAGCGGGCGGCGGCCGCCGCCGTCATCAACAGCACCATGGCAGCTCCATCGGCGCGGGTGGAAATCGCCAGGGTGCTCACCGCACAGTCGGGTTCCGCAAGGCCGCCTGTGCCACGCGCTTGCACCGGCAGGCGCTGTGCCGCACGGGCGCTGAACAGGCGGGGGTAGGCGTCGTGGGTCAAGCCGGCGACTGGAACAATTTCTGCGGCCAAGGCCGTCTGGTGGTGCACTGCGCGGGCGTGGCTTTGCACCGCGTAGCTGTCTTGGGTGCTGCGGGCGATGCGGTGAGCCTCGGCATAGTCCGCAGCAGCCTGCAGCAGGTCAGGGTCGCGAGCCGGGTCCGGGGCAAAGGCGGGGCGTTCATAGGCTATCGGCGCCTCGCCCGGATCAAGCGGGCGGTGTTGCCGGATCGGGGCGCGGCTCCACGCCTCGACCCCACCTGCCACCACGACCTCGGCCTGCCCGCTGGCCAGCATTCCCGCAGCAAGGGCGATCGCATCCAGTCCAGCGCAGCACTGGGTGTCGATGGTGAGCGCCGCACAACGGTCCGGCAGGCCGGCTGCCAGCGCCACCATGCGAGCAGGGTTGCCGCCTGCACCCAAGGCGTTGCCAAGGATGACCGCATCCACATCGGCTGCCGCCAGGCCTGCGCGCTGCAGCAGCGCTTGCAGCACAGGGGCGCCGATGTCATGGGCGGCGAGCGCTCTGAATGCGCCGCCATGCGGCGCGACAGCGCTGCGCGCCCATCCGGCGATCAGAGAATGGTGGTCAGACATGGTGAGTTGTCAGGGTGGTGGGGGGCCGTCTCCAACAAGCGCCCGAGGGCGAGGTGGTCGGTTTTGCCACTTGCGGTAAAGGCCCAATCGGTGTGCGCCCACAAGCGGCGGGGGACCTTGAAGGCTTCCAGCCGCGCCCGGCACCAGGCCTGCACCTCTTGTAGGGTTGGGTGCGCCATGCCTGCTGTAGGTGCTGCAAATTGCACGATGGCGACCACTTGGGCGCCCCGTTGTGCGTCGGGCAGGCCATGCACCGAGGCGCGGGCGATGGCGGGGTGCGATTCGAGCACCGTCTCCAGCTCTTCGGGAAACAGCTTTTTGGCCATGGTGACCAACATACGGCTCTCGCGGCCTGCCACCCGGAGGTGGCCCTGGGGGTCGAGGTGGCCGAGGTCGCGCACACACACCCAATCGCCATCGCGCAGAGCGGCAGTGTGGTCGGCGTCGGTGGCCACATAGTCCATGAACAGCATCGGGCTGCGCACGTAAATCAGTCCGTCGGGGCTGTCTGGAGTGGCACCGCGCACGTCCAGCTCAACCGTGTCAAAAGGCTGGCCCACCAGGTTGTCGGGCAGGTCGGCGTGGGATTCTGTCCAGGCAATGAAACTGGTTTCCGAGGCCCCATAAAACTCAATAATCCGGGCCTGCGGAAACAAGGCTTGCAGGGCCGGTGTGTGCCCGCGTGGCCAGCGCGCGCCACTGATCAGAATCAGCTGAACGTCGAGGACCGGCGGGAGCTGGCGGTGCTGTGCCCACTCCAGCATCAGGAGCAACTGGCTGGGCACGGCCACGAGGCACGGTGTCTGCCCCGAGCGCAAGGTAGCCAGTGCGGCGGCGGCAGAAAACTGCTCTTGCACCACCACACCGCCACCCGTCCACAGCCCGAGCAGCATGCCGAACAAAAACAGCGAGTGGGAGTCGCGCCCCGGCGCCAGAATGCAGCCGCCCGCTGCCGGGCCGAAGGTGCGCAGGCAGACGTCAAAACTCTCGGTCCATGACTGGTGGTGGCGGCGGAATCCTTTGGGCAGGCCGGTGCTGCCGGAAGTAAAGCCGGTGTAGAAGGGGCTCCAAGGGGTGGGTGCGCTGTTGTCGTGCGGTGCGACAGGCAAGCGCTCGCGCACCGCCTGCAGCACAGCGGGGGGCCAAGCGGGATCGCTCACCGCGGCGCAGCGACCACTGGCGACCGTGCCCATGAAAGCCACCAGGCGCTCTAACAAGGGAAGGCTGGCGTCTTGCAGCACCGTGGCCGGTACGCCTGCAGTGCGCAGGGCTGCTGCGTGGGCATCGACCCGGGCTGCAAATTCCGCAAAACTGATGTCACCCGCCTCGCTGCGGATGGCCGGGTGTGCACCCCGCTCAGTGGCCCAGCGGGCCAGCCGGCTGTGCACCAGCTCCGGGGCGGTGGTGGACATCAGGTATTGCGTTTGCCGAATTGCCAGTCGGGCAGGCCGCGTGCCACGGTGTGGCACACCACGGCGGTCAGGACGCACTTGATCAGGTCGCCCGGCACAAAGGCGCTAGTGCCGATCAGGGCCTGGGTCAGGCTCATGCCGGCAATGCCCATCAGCCCGACCACGCCGCTGGCGTGGATCACCAACAAGCCGCCCAAGGCCGACGCCACAAAGGCGCTCAGCGCGATCTGGCGTGGGGAGCCCGAGGGCAGGGTGTGCATGACCCAACCGGTCACGAAGGCACCGATGGGCCATGCCACCAGGTAGCCGGCCGCCGGTGTCATGAAGACACCGAAGCCACCCCGTCCGCCCGACAACAAGGGCAGGCCGATGGCCACCGCCACCATGAACAACAAGAGCGCCTGAAAGGCACGACGCGGGCCGAGCAGGCAGCCCGCCAACATCACGCCCAGGGTTTGCAGCGTGATGGGAACGCCCAGCGGGAGGTCAATTTTCGGGATCAGGCCCAGGACCGCCATCAGGGCGGCAAAAAGGGCGACGAGGGCGAATGATTGGTTGCGTTGCATTGTGTATGGGTCTCACAAAAAGTGCCGGGCTACTCACCCAGCCGGACGTCGAGTGTATCGGCCACGCGGCGCGCGGTTTGCAGCATCTGGATGGTGAGTGGCGCCAGCAGCTTGATGCCCCCGCCCTTGCCGGTGCGCAGGCGGTAAGCGTCGTCCAGCCGCTTCCACACCACGAAAAAATGTTCCACAAACCGCAGCATCAGCGCGAGCTGCAGGGCAAAGCGGTCTGCCCGCACGCCGAAAGGCGCCAGGGGCGTGAGCAGGCGCTCCAGCACGGCCTGCAAGTCGCCGCTGCGGGTGGTGAGCGTGAGCGCAATACTGAGCAAAGAGGCGGCCACCATGCGCAGCACACTCACCAGGCCCACCAGCGGCTGTTGCAAAACGGCGTGAAACAGCAGCACCAGCGCAGCCGCAATCCCCAAGGCTTTGAGCAGCCGTCCGGCGGGGCGCATGGCAGCGCCCAGCGACACAAACAGGGCGACCGATGCGGCACACGCCAGGCTGAGGGCGACAGGCGTGCTCAGCCAGAACACCCCGGTACTGAGCAGTACCAGCAGCCCCAGTTTCCAGCCGGCGGGCACGGCGTGCAGCCAGGTGCGGTGTTCGCTGTACAGGCTGCCCATGGCTCAGGTGACCTTGGCGGTGCGGGCCGCAATGCGCGCAGCGACATCGGCCCGGTAGTCGGCGCACACCGTTACCGGGTGGCCGTCTGCCCGGACCCGGCCTTGCTCGAGCCAGATCACCCGGTCAAAGTCTTGCAGGTGTTCCAGCACATGGGTGGACACTAGGACTTGTTGCCCGACCCGGGCCAGATCGCTGTGCAGCAAGGCCTGGCTGGGCAGGTCCAGGCTGGCAAAAGGCTCGTCCAGCAAGATCAGCGCGGGCTGGGCCAGCAGAATGGCCAGCCAGCACACATGCTGCCGCTGCCCCTGGCTGAGGCTGCTGATGGCGCGCTCGGCCCAGTCCGGCAAGCCGCGTGTCGCTAAAAAAGCGCGGGCTTGGGCGATGGCTTCGCGCCGGGGCAAGCCGGTGGCTGTCAAGCCCAGCGCGAGTTCTTCCTGGACGGTGGGGAAAACAATCTGGTCGTCCGGGTTCTGAAACATCATGCCCACCAGGTTGGGGCGCTGCGCATTGATGCGGTAGGCCGGCAGCCCTTGCACCGAGACGCTGCCGGTGTACGGGGCTTCCAAGCCGCAGGCCAAGCGGAACAAGCTGCTTTTACCTGCACCGTTGTCGCCGATAAGGCCGATGCGTGGTTCGTGCAGGTTCAGGGTCAGGTCGTCAAAAACCAGGGTGTTGCCCCGTTTCAGGACGGCTTGGGTGATGCTTAGCAAAAGGAGCGCCTTGGGAGTCTGGTGGGGTGGTTCGGGGGAGCCCGTGAATATACCAATGCACCCGCAGGGGGCCATGCGGTTCGCGGTTTAATACGATCTATGAACACACCTTCCCGCGTCAAGATCATTGATGTAGGCCCGCGTGACGGCCTGCAAAACGAAAAGCAACCGGTACCGGCGGCCATCAAGGTCGAATTGGTGCACCGCCTGCAGGCGGCCGGGCTGAAAGAGATTGAGGTCACCAGCTTTGTGTCCCCGAAGTGGGTGCCACAAATGGGAGACAACGCGGAGGTCATGGCGGGCGTGCAGCGCCAGGCCGGTGTGCGCTATTCAGTGCTCACGCCCAATATCAAGGGCTATGAAGCGGCCGTCTCCAGCCGCCCGGATGAGATCGTGGTTTTTGGTGCTGCCAGCGAGGCGTTCAGCCAAAAGAACATCAACTGCTCTATTGAGGAGAGCATCGAGCGCTTCCGCCCGGTGGCGCAGGCCGCCAAGGAGGCAGGCATTGCGGTGCGCGGCGCGATTTCGTGCGCGGTGGGCTGCCCTTATGAGGGCGACATTGCCCCGGAGCGGGTGGCCCTGGTGGCCCGGCTGATGCGCGACATCGGGGTGGAGCACGTGGGCGTGGCCGACACCATCGGTGTGGGCACCCCGCTCAAAGTGCAGCGCGCCCTGGATGCCACCTTGCAGTACTACAGCGTGGACGAGGTGTCCGGCCATTTTCACGACACCTACGGCATGGCATTGGCCAATACCCTGGCGACTTTGGAGATGGGTATCTGGCACTTTGACACCTCGGTCGCCGGCCTGGGGGGCTGTCCTTATGCCAAGGGCGCGACCGGCAATGTGGCCACCGAAGACGTGGTGTACATGCTGCACGGCATGGGCATTGAAACCGAAATTGACCTGGACAAGCTGATCGACGCGGGCCAGTTCATCAGCGACTTTTTGGGGCGCAAACCGCATTCGCGCGCCGCCAACGCCCTGCTGACCAAGCGCCTGGGCTGAACAACAACAACATGTGTGGAGCTGAATTGACTGAATTACCCGAAGGCGTGCAGCGCGTAGCGGCTGCATTGCAAGACAAGAACCACCCCCATGGACCGGTCATGCTCGATGGTGCGGCCCGCACCGCGCAGCAGGCGGCCGATGCCTTGGGCGTTGCCGTGGGGCAAATTGCCAAGAGCATCATCTTCAAGCGGGTGGAAGACGATGCCGCCGTTTTAGTGGTGACCTCCGGCGATCGCCGGGTCGATGAGGCCAAGGTAGCTGCGTTGGTGGGCCCGCTGGCGCGCGCCAACGCGGCCTTCGTCAAAGAGCGCACAGGCTTTTCGATCGGCGGCGTGAGTCCTGTGGCGCACGCCATGCCGGGTGTCACCCTGATTGACCGCGAGCTGTTCCGCTTCGAGCAAGTGTGGGCGGCAGCGGGGCACCCGCACGGAGTGTTTCAGTTGCAGCCCCAAGACCTGGTGGCGCTGACCGGCGCGCCCGTGGCTGATGTGGTGGAGGCGCCGGAAGAAGAAAATGTGCTCGATACCCTGGCGCGTGAAAATGCTATCAAAATGCTAGCTGCTCGCGCAATATCGGTGAGGGCTATGGCCGAAAACATCCCAAGCCCTTGTGTGAATGTGTGTCGCATGGACACGGGCAGCGGTTTGTGTGAAGGGTGTTTCCGGACGATTGAAGACATCCGTGAATGGGGCCGCAGCGACGATGCTGCCAAAAAAGCCATGTGGGTGCAGATCACCGAGCGCTTGCAGCAAACCCATCCCACCGCCTTTGCCTGAGGCCTTCTATGAAGCAAATCACGTTTTACCTGGACTTCATTTCGCCTTACGCCTATTTGGCGTTTGAGGAATTGCCGCGCGCCTTGATGGGGCTCAGTTACAGCGTGCACTACAAGCCGGTGTTTTTGGGTGGCTTGCTGAAACACAACGCTGTTTTGGGGCCTGCTGAAGTGCCGCCCAAGCGCGAGTGGATTTACCGGCATGTGCAGTGGCTGGCCCGGCAGCAGGGTGTGGCGCTCGACTTTCCGGCTCTGCATCCGTTCAATCCCTTGGGCCTGCTGCGTTTGGCGATTGCCACCGGGCATGACGGTTTGCCCAACCGGTATGTGTGCGAAACCTTGTTCAAACACGTGTGGCAAGGCGGCGCTGATGCGGCAGACCCTGCACGCTTGCAGGCGCTGACCGATGCTTTGGCCCCAGCCCGCGCGCCTGCGGACGACAGTGTGAAAGCCCAACTCAAACAGCACAGCGACGACGCGATTGGCGCGCGGGTCTTTGGAGTGCCGAGCTTTGAGGTGGACGGACGGGTGTTCTGGGGGCTGGACGCCCTGCCGATGCTGCGCGCCTATCTAGAGGGTGATAGCTGGTTCACCTCAGCAGCTTGGGATGGCGTAAATGCCATCCCGTCTGCCATCCCCTTGCGGGGGTAGTGCGGCTCGGCCTGTTTCAGTACGTGAACAGGCGGAAGCACACAATCGCCACGATCGTCGGGGGCAGCGCCCCCATCAGCAAGCCCAAGGGCGAGATGGCACCTTCGTTGAAGGTGGATTTCAATATCGAGGCGCCTGCAGGGTTGGGTGCGTTGGCAATGATGGTCAAGCCACCGCCGGTCACCGCGCCGGTAAGCAACGCGTATTTGAATTCCGGGGTCAGCCCCTCGACGAGTGAGCCGAGATAGGTGAGGGCCGCGTTGTCGGTGATGGCTGTCAGGGCCGTCGCGCCGAAATACACCGTTGTCTCGTTCATGCTCAGCAGCAGGGGTTGCAGCCACCATTGCTGCATGCCTCCCAGGACGACCAGGCCCCCGAGGAAGAAGGCCACCAGCAAGCCCTCACGCAAAATCAGGCGCTCTTGCTGGTATGCCGGGTACGCCGCCACCACGCCCATGAACAGCAAAAACACGGCAATGAAGGCCGCAGGGTGGTGGGCAAAAATCACAATCGCCACCAGGAATGCCAGGTGCAAGCTCACCATCCATCCCGGTACCCCGGTGTAGGGGGACTGGGTGGAGTAGGGCATGGTCTTGAGCTCTTTGGCAACCAAGAAGGTGAGAACCCCCGCGTTGATAAACACCGCGATGGCTGCTTTCCAACCCACGTGGGTGAGCATGTACACGATGTCCAGGTTCCATTTGGCCGCGACCATCAGTACCGGTGGGGCGGCAAAGTGGGTCAGGGTGCCGCCGATGGAGATGTTGACAAACAGCACCCCGAGTGCACCGTATTGCAGGCGCCGAGAGGCTTTGGCAAAGACGGTGTCTTTCATCAAGAGCGCTGCCAGGGTCATGGCCGCAGGCTCCGTGATGAAGGAGCCCAGCAACGGCACGATGCCCAGTGCGGTGAAGAAAAACGCCATGGTCCGGTTCATCGGAAGAATCCGCACAATGGCCTGCACCGCGGCCGAGGACACTTGCAACACCGGTTTGCTGGCGGCCACCACCATGATGGCAAACACAAAAAGCGGTTCGGTGAAGTTGCGGCTGTCGAGGTACTGCATCGCCGCAGCAAAGCCTTCCATGATGCCCATCAGGGTCATGAAAATCATCGCCCACACGCCAAACACAATTTCCACCTCCGCCAACAAATGCCACACCCCGGCATGGGCGGGGCGTGTGTGGGCCAAGTGTTCAAAAAACTTGGTCGAAAAAGTGTGGATCAATGCCAGCGCAAACAGGCCTGCGGCCAGGGCTTGCATGGTTGTCGGGTTCATGGGTGGAGTTTTCTGTCGGGCCCCAGTGGGTCCCTCTGTGGTGCAAGGTTTGGGGATTGTAGGCAGAGGGGCGCGATCGATGTCCACGAGTCAGCCTGACAAAAAGGCTCTTTGCGTGTCAGCAGACACCTCGCGGGTATACCCTCGAAACCGCGAAAATTGCCACTATGCGAAAAGGCCCTGCAGGGTTAGACCTTAATCTGTCAGAGCGGCGTCAGTTTGGCGCAAGCCTGCGTTGGTTTCGCGTCAGAGCAGGGTCAGTGGGCACTCCAAGAATACGTCCAAGCCTTCATGTCGGGGGCTGGACATAACGATTGGAGACAAACATGGCAAACGCAGCCGCACGTCCGATGTCGGCAGAAGAGAAGAAAGTTATCTTCGCTTCGTCGCTCGGTACCGTTTTCGAGTGGTACGACTTTTACCTGTACGGTTCTTTGGCAGCCATCATTGCCAAACAGTTCTTCAGCGGACTGGACGAAGGCTCAGCCTTCATCTTTGCGCTGTTGGCGTTTGCCGCCGGCTTTATCGTGCGTCCTTTCGGCGCGCTAGTATTCGGCCGTTTGGGCGACATGATCGGCCGTAAGTACACCTTCCTGGTGACCATCCTGATCATGGGCTTGTCCACCTTCATCGTGGGCTTGCTGCCTAACTACGCCGCCATCGGTGTAGCCGCTCCCGTCATCCTGATCATCTTGCGCTTGCTGCAAGGTCTGGCCTTGGGTGGTGAGTACGGTGGCGCAGCGACTTACGTTGCTGAGCACGCACCCCACGGCAAGCGTGGTGAATACACCGCTTGGATCCAAACCACTGCGACTCTGGGCCTGTTCCTGTCGTTGATGGTGATCTTGGGTACCCGCACTGCCATCGGCGAAGAAGCCTTTGCAGACTGGGGCTGGCGCGTTCCGTTCCTGGTGTCCGTGATCATGCTCGGTATTTCGGTCTACATCCGTTTGAGCATGAACGAGTCGCCTGCCTTCCAGAAAATGAAGTCTGAAGGCAAGACCTCCAAGGCTCCTCTCTCTGAGTCGTTCGGCCAGTGGAAAAACCTGAAGATCGTGATCTTGGCCCTGATCGGCTTGGTCATGGGTCAGGCAGTGGTCTGGTACACCGGCCAGTTCTATGCGCTGTTCTTCTTGACACAAGCGCTGAAGGTGGACGGCCCGACTGCCAACATCATGGTGGCGATCTCCCTGATCATTGCTACCCCGTTCTTCATCGTGTTCGGTTCCTTGTCTGACAAGATCGGCCGCAAGAAGATCATCCTGGCCGGTTGCTTGTTGGGCGCCCTGTCGTACTTCCCCGTGTTCAAGATGTTGACCGAAGCGGCCAACCCTGACCTCGCCAAGGCTCAAGCCAATGCGCAAGTGACAGTGACTGCTGACCCTGCGGAATGCTCTTTCCAGTTCAACCCTACTGGTACCAAGAAGTTCACAACGACTTGCGACATTGCCAAGCAACGTTTGGCCAGCGCCTCTGTGTCGTATGAAAACGTAGTGGCTCCCGCCGGTACACCTGCCATCATCAAGGTGGGCGAGACTGTGGTGAACGTCAAGTACAGCGCTGAAGACATCGCTGCCGCCAAGGCTAAGGCCGAAGCCAAACTGGCTGAGTTGTCTGCTGCTAGCCCAGCGGATGAAAAAGCGGTGGCTGCTGCCAAGAAGTCGGTCGCTGACCTGAGCAACGAAAAGACCGCTGGTGCTACTCTGTTGAGCTCCAACCTGGCTGCTGCTTTGAAGGCAGCTGGCTACCCCGCCAAGGCTGACATGGCCAAGTTCGA
>DGQR01000044.1:797-1204 GCA_002390825.1 Rhodoferax sp. UBA4409 | reverse complement strand
TTACACCTCCATGAGCTTGCCCTACCACATCGGTAACGGCTGGTTCGGTGGCCTGATGCCTACGACCGCCTTTGCGATCGTGGCCCAGACCGGTAACATGTACAACGGTTTGTGGTATCCAATCATCATCGCCTCTGCGACCTTCGTCATTGGCTTGTTGTTTGTGAAAGAAACCAAAGACGTCGATATCTACGCAGACGACTGATCGGCTTCAAGTAGTGAGTGAGCGCCCCGGCGGGAGAAGCCGGGGCAATTTCCAAGCTCTCCGCTCCGGAGGGCTTTTTTTTTGAAAGAAATGGTATGTGGAAATTAGCGGTGGGTTTTGCATTGTTTGCCGGTCTAGGGCTGTACATGATCAGCACCGGCGGTGACATCGACATGGGTGGCGAGAAGCATGGTGCAGACGC
>DGQR01000044.1:0-635 GCA_002390825.1 Rhodoferax sp. UBA4409 | reverse complement strand
CGAGAAGCATGGTGCAGACGCGATGCACTCCGAGGCTCCCGCACCTGCGGCCTCTGCGGCAGCACCTGCCGCAAGCGAAGCGAAGTAAATCTCGCCTGGCTAGGGAAAACGAGGGGGCCTGCGGGCCCCTTTTTCTATGGGAATTCAAGGGCGGAGTCCTAAAATTCCAATCTATGAAATTCACAAAAACAGACGTTGGACAAGCAGCTTTTAAAGAAAGGTCGCCGCTTTTTTCTGCGCGGCAGCGATCTGCTTTCATTCTGTTTGATGGTCAAAAAACGGCTGATCAAGTCTTGCAGGCCACTGCAGGCATGGGCCTGGTGGCTGGTGATATTGATTACATGGTGGCGCAAGGCTTTTTGGCGCCTACTCAGGCGACGCCAGCAACGGCTTTGCCGGTGGTTGCTTCTGCCCCGTTGATAGAGCAGGCAGAAGACGCGGCCCTGGCGGTCGTGCCCGTGAGTAACCGGACCCCGCAAGAGCGCTACAGCGATGCCAAACCCATCGCCACCCAGATCACTGCCAGTCTGGGCCTGCGGGGGTTCATGCTGAACCTGTCGGTCGAGTCGGCGGCCGGTTTTGATGACTTGTTGGCTCTGCTGCCAAAGATCCAGAACGCCGCGGGTGTAAAGGCC
>DGQR01000004.1:13189-13720 GCA_002390825.1 Rhodoferax sp. UBA4409 | reverse complement strand
AAACGCGCCACTTTGCTGGACCGCGTGGGAGCCTACAAATTCAGCCTAGACCAAAAGGCAGAACTGGCGGCCCAGCGCTCACAGCGCCAACGTGAGGCCAGCCTGAAGACGGCAGAGGCAGCATTCCAAACCTTCCAAGGCATCGCGGACAAAGGGCTGGCACTCGATCCCGCCTATGTGGACAACGTGATCAAGCAGACAGCCGGAACCCCGTTTCAGGCCGGTGTGGTTGCACTGGCGAAAGCTGGAGCCGAGAACGGCGGACTGGCAGCCCTGCCCCTGAACACCCAGCGCGCGGAGCTGGACAAGATCACCAGCCAGATCGCACGGGAAGGCAACAGCCCAGCCCTACAGAAGCGCCGCGATCAGATCGAGAAGGTGGTGAACGGCTCACTGGCGGACTACGACAAAGACCCGTACATGGCAGCCGCAGAGCGGGGGGTGATCAACCCAGTGAAGCCCCTGACCCTCGACTTGAAGCAACTCCCCGCCCAATTGGAAGAGCGCCGGAAGCTGGCCGATGTGGTGCGC
>DGQR01000004.1:0-13073 GCA_002390825.1 Rhodoferax sp. UBA4409 | reverse complement strand
AAGCTGGCCGATGTGGTGCGCGCGGCAGCGGGGAAAGAGGTTTCCCTATTCAAGCCCGAGGAAGCCCAGCAACTGGGCACCCTGATGCAGGCGCTACCCCCACGGGATCGGGCCACTACCCTCGCCACCCTGTCCAAGCAGATGACGCCCGGGCAAATGCGCGCTTTCGGCAAGCAGCTGGGTGCCAAGGATGACACGCTGGCACAAGCCGCCATCCTCACCGCCAACGAGGCCAAGACCACCAACGGGCGGTACGTGTCGGAGATCGTACTGGCCGGTGCTGACGCTATGAAAGAGGATCGTGTGAAGTTCCCGAGCGGGCAAGACAAGATCAGCATTCGCTCCGAAATCGACAAACTCACGCGCGGAGCCTTCGCCAGTGAGGACGCCCAGCGCGCGGCAAACGATGCGGCTTTGTCGGTTTATGCGGGATTGCTTTCCGAAGGCGGAAGCCCCGATGTGAAGCAGGCCGTGAACCTTGCCACGGGTGGGGTGATGGAGCTAAACGGGGCCAAGATCATCAAGCCTTACGGCTGGGACGATTCCCGAGTGACCAAGGCCTTGCGCAGCATCGACACCAAGCGGGTGGAAACCATCGCAGCCGGTCAACCAATCCTGATTGAAGGGCGACAAGTTACCCCCGAAGAACTGGCGCGGCACATTCCCAGTGCCACTTTGGGGCCTGCTGGTAAGGATTCCTACACCTTGAGCATTGGTGGACGATTGGTAAAACGCGCGGATGGCAGGCCTCTGGTCTTGCCACTGGAGGGGGGCAACTGATGTTTGATGATCTCTACCCCGAAGCGGCAGACGCAGCACTAAAAGCGCGGGGGGAACGGCCACCCGAGCCAGCGTCCAGCCCTCGATTTAGCACATGGGGCCTCATGGTGCGCGCGCCAGCTATCGGAACGGTGATCGGCGCAGCGCAGGGCATGGCATCAGCCTCCGATATCGGTAAGGCGATATCTGACAAGGTGCCCGCCAATGTGTCCGGACCTCTGGGCCGCATCCCCGTGATGAACTTCATCCAGTCCACCATGCAAGTGGGCGCGGACATCCTGAACCCCAAAGAAGGCCAGTTCACCAGCAACGTGGGCACCAGCCTGCGCAACGTGGCGCAGGACTACACACCCGATCCGCGCACCACCCATGTCGCTGAATTGGCGGTCACAAACCTGTTCCGAATGGGCTCCAAGGCCCTGACAGCTGCCGCGATGGGGGGCAACATCCCCGGCGCTGTGGCTGCCGGTGTGGAAGAGGGATTCAGCCAAGCGGATGACCTCGCGCGCCAGGGTGTGGACATCAAGACCCGTCAACAGGTGGGAGCCGTGACAGCCGCTACCAACGCCGTGGGCTTTGCGCTACCGGCAGCGGGGAAGAACTGGGCGCAAACCGGAGCCCTAGCACTGGCCGGCGGGCCCGTGTCCTTCATGGCGCAGAACGCAGCAACCCGCGAGATTCTGGCCGGTGCGGACTATTCCAAGCTGTCCGACCAGTACGACCCGCTCGACCCCGTGGGCTTGGCCCTGTCCACTGTCCTGCCGCTGGGCTTTGGTGCTCTGGCGATGCGTGGAGCCAAGGCACCGGCCAAGGCCCCCGACATGCCCAAGGCGGCACCCCCTGACGATTTGGTGGACGCTGCACGGGTCACGCTCCTGCGCGAGAACATGGACGCGACCAACCCCGTGCGCGGAGACATTGCCCAAGCGGATGCCCATGTAACCGCCTACACGAAGGCCATGGATCAGCAGGCCAACGGGGTGCGGGTGCTGGTGGATGTGCCCGAAGCCATGGCGGTGAAGGTCACAGAGGAAATGTCCGCCCGAGTCGTTGCCATGCGTGCGGAAGTGGCGGCCATGGCTGACGAAATCCCGCCCCAGCTTTTGGAGACAAACCGTCCGCCGGCCGTTGATTCTTCTGCGCGAGCAGCTACTGAAACGATAGCAAATGTCCAAGACCCAACGACACCCACCCGAGCCCAAACCCAAGCCCCGGCAGATCAAGCGGGAGCGCCAGCGGCAGGCAATGCAGCCACCTCCGCAGACGTACCCGGAGCCGGAGCCGCCCCAGTACAAGCCAATGGGGTGAAGGTCAGCCCGCTAGAGGCACGAATCGCGGAACTTGAGGCCCGCATGCCCCAAGCCTTGGAAGCCGTGATGCCGGTGGAGTTTGACGACAGCGGGAAGCCCACGAAGTCACTCAGCGCGCGGGACTATCTGGAGCAGGTCAAGCGGGAGGCACAAGCGGAAGAAGCGGACGCCGGACTGATTGAAGTGGCGGCTAACTGCTTTCTTAGCAGTGGGTCATGACCAGAGAAGCGGCAGGTAAGTGATGCCGACCAGCACCAGCACCGGCACAACGATGCAGGCCATGGCAAATAGGTATTGCCGCAGCGCCTGCCAAGCACGATCCGCCCGCCCCGTGGCTGCCCAGATGGACAACGGGATGATGGACACGAACCCAGCAATGGAGAGGAACAGCAACATATGAATCCGAACTGTATCGCACAAGTCTCGAAAGCGGCAGGCCGCGCACTGACCGCCACCGAGATTAAGAAGATCGACGACCAGATGGACAGCGCCATGCGACAGCTGGCACGGCAAGACCCCAAGGGCTGGCAGGCCAAGAGCATGGACACGCGAGTGACCGAGGCGGCCCAGCTGGCCATGGGCAATATGAAGGAGGCGGCCCTGCGAAAAGCGGAGAACGCCCAGCGCCAGGTGCTGAAGACCGTGGAAACCCAGCAGCGCATCGCAGACCTGCGGGCTAACCTGAAAAGCAGCCAGAGCCGCGCACTGGTGGAAGACCTGAACAACACCAATCTGTACAACGAAGGAGTGAAAAAGCAGTACACCAGCGGGCTGATGGACCTGATCGACGCGGCCAGCAGCACCGAGGGAGCCAGCACCGGCCGGAAGGTTCTGCAGTTCCTGTTCGACGCGGAGAACCCCCAGATGACCCGTGACCTCGTGGCGGAGATATTCGCCATGGGCAAGGGTGGCACCAAGAACCAGATTGCCAGCCAAGGGGCCAAGGCATGGCTGGACACAATCGAAAGCATGCGCCAGCGGTTCAACGATGCGGGCGGGGATGTGGGTAAATTGGACTATGGCTATCTGCCCCAGCCACACGACAGCGCGCGGATCAGGGAAGCGGGCCGCAAGCGCTTGGACATGACGCCACCCACCCGCGACGAAGCACAGGCACGCTGGGTAAAGGACACCCTCCCGCTGTTGGACCGTAAGCAGTACCTGCGCACGGACGGCAGCCTGATGAATGACGCGGAGGTGGTAGCCCTGCTGCGCGGTGCATGGGACACGCTGGCCACCGATGGCATGAACAAGCAGACGCCCGGCCAGTTCAAAGGCCCCGGCGCCAAGGCCAACAGCGGCAGCGAAAGCCGTGTTCTGCACTTCAAGGACGGAGAGGCCTACCTTGAGTACAACGCCCAGTACGGCATGGGCTCGATGTATGACGCCATGATCGGCCACATCGGGGGCATGGCCCGAAACATAGGACTGGTGGAGCGCATGGGGCCCAACCCCAACCAGCAATTTAGGCTGCAGGTCGATCTGGCGGAGCGCGCGGACGGCAAGCTGGAGCGGGTATTCGGCAACAAGCCACAGGCTTACTGGGACATCATCAGCGGCAACACCGGAGCCCCTGACAGCGCCCGACTAGCAGAGGTAGGCCAGCACATCCGCAACATTCAGACATTCGGCAAGCTGGCCGGCGCGGTGATCTCGAGCATCACCGACCTGTCTACCATGATGGTCACCACCGGTTACAACAAACTGAGCTATTGGGAGCTGCTGAAAAACACCATGACGGCCGGCGGCAAGGATGCGAAGGAGTTCGCCAACACGCACGGCATGATCGCGGAATCCATTATCTCCGACCTGAACCGGTGGCAGGGTGAGAACATCGCCAACAACTGGAGCGGCAGACTAGCGAACAGCACCATGAAGCTGTCCATGATGAACATGTGGACCGACACCATGCGGCGGGGTTTTTCGATGACCATGATGTCCGGTCTGGGCAAGTTGTCCAAAACCGAATGGGGCAAGCTGACCGAGTGGGACCGCTCCCACCTGACCCGCAAGGGGATCACAGAGGCGGACTGGCAAGTGATCAATCAGGCGGACCTGACCGACTATCGGGGTATGCAGATGCTGACGCCCGAGGCCATCGCAGCGGCTGATATTGCGCAAGCACGCCCTCAAGATATTCAGCGGATCAAAGACAGCATCACGGCTCAAACGGACGATTTAGCCGCCAGAAACGCGCAGGATCAACAGTGGGTGCGCGGACGCATTGATAAGTTTGACGAGGCACGCAACTCCCTAAACAGGGCCGTAAAAGAGTTACTGGCAAGCAAACTGAAGAAGAACGAGCAGGCGGCAGAGCCGTTATTGCAACAAATGGAAATGCTGGACGCTCGCAGGGAAGAGGCAAAGCTGCAGGCAGACCTAGAGCACGACTACAACAAGTTGTTCACCAAGGCGGATGTGGATGCCTTTGAAAAGGGTGTGCGAGAGGCTGGCAAAGAACTCGACAGCGCCAGCAAGGCAGCAATCAGCCAAGCAGAGCGCACAGGCATTGCACTTGGGAAGCGCCTAAAGCGGGCAGAGTCCAGGATGCGCGAAGCTGAAAAGCGTGCAGCAACTGCCAATGACGCCGAGCGTGAACTGATAAAGATGCAAGTAGCGGCCGCCGATGCTGAGCGTGCAAAGGTTCAGGCTGATATTGAAATTGCATTGAAGGCCACTCCAGATGCAGAGCGGGCAGCATTCAAGGAGGCGCTTAATGCCAAGGAAATGCGTGTCAGCGTTCGTGAAGGCATCAGCTCTGCGGAACGAATTGGCCGCAAGTACGGTGAAGCCAAAGGACGATTGCAACAGCGCATGCGCGATATTGAGAAGAGCATCGCTGAAATGGATCGCGCAGCTCTTCGTGAAGCCAACCAAGCCGGCAAGGAAGCGCAAGCCAAGGCAGAGGCCATGGCTGCTGAATTGAAGAACTACATCACTCGATCGCAAGAGCGACAACAACGCCGCGCCGCAGTCATCCAGCGCATTCAGTCCGAGGAAGCCCCGCGCATTGCCGCAGAGTCCACGCGAATTAAAAACGAGGTCACCGCCAAGGTGCTGGGCTTTATCACAGACGAATCCGAATACGCTGTGATGAACCCCGACATTGCCACCCGTGCCATCCAGACATGGGGAGGTCAACAGGCTGGCACCGGAGTGGGGGAGCTGGCACGGGCAACCATGCAGTTCAAATCCTTCCCCATTGCGATGATTTCCCGCCACTGGCGCCGGATTCTGGAGAGCAAGGCCGGAACCGATGGAGCCCCAGCCCTTGCGAACAAAGCGGCCTACACCGCAGCGCTAGCCATCACCGGCACCGCTCTGGGTGCGATCGCCTTCCAAACCAAGCAGGTCACCCAAGGGAAAGACCCCGTAGACATGACCACCCCGAAGTTCTGGAGCCGTGCATTTGCCCAAGGCGGTGGCGCTGGCTTTCTGGGGGACATCGTGCTGGGCGACACCACGCAGGACCGCAGCCCCTTGGATTCGCTGGGCCGCCTGACCCTCGGGCCCACCTTCGGAAGCGCCGCCGATGTCTGGGAACTGACCAAGGGCAACATTGACGAAGCCATGGCCGGCAAGGACACCCACGCCGGAGCCGAGGCCCTGCGCTTTGCCCGCAGCCACACCCCATACGTAAACCTTTGGTACGGCAAGGCCGCGCTGGATCACTTGCTTTTGCACTCCATTCAGGAGAACCTGAGCCCCGGTTATCTGGATCGTCAAAAGTCCAGGGCGCAACAGGATTGGAATCAGGGCTTTTGGTGGGAGCCAGGGGAGACAGCCCCAGACCGTGCACCCGATTTATCAACCATGGGAGGACAGTAATGCGGCAGGATCAATTCGAGGCGCTACAGGCGCGCGGTGAACAACTGGTGGACGTGTTTCTCTCCGAGAGCGATCCGACCAAATGGCCCGGCCACGGCATCGCGCCGGCAGCCATGGAGAAGACCACCCGCGGAGATCGGTACTGGTGCAAGAAGGACGCGGTGGCAACCCTTGCTTGTGCTCAACGGATCTTCAACTTGGTGCAGGTAATCCGGGAGCGCTCCATCCCACCATCCCCACCCAAGCCCGAGGGGGAAGAGGCCGTGGAGGACAGTCTGGATGCTGAAGTGGCGGCAGCTGAGAAAGAAGCCCAGCGCCTGCTGGATGATGTGCAGCGCGGCGCGCGTAAGGCCGCATTTGATAAACACGTCCACAAGAAAGCCTGACCCATGGAAGAACCCCGCAAGGTATCGTTTCTCACATTCTTCGTGATGTGGGCCAAGGTGATGGGGTGGAAGGTGCCCCACATCCATGTGATCGTATGCACATGGCTGGAGACTTGTGACGATCCCGTGCGGGTGCTGATGATCTTCCGGGGGGCTGCCAAGTCCACGATTTACGCGGTGTTCAAGGCGTGGCAGCTGTATTGCAATCGTGCCAACCGGTCCTTGATCTGGGCGGCCGATGGCAAGCTGGCAAAGAAGCTGAGCCGCGATACCCTGAACGTGTTGCGCCGGCATCCGCTGTGCGGTGGCATGTTGCCCAGCAAGCCCGGGGCGCAAACCTTTTGGGTGAACGGTGCCACTGATGCACGAAACGCCAGTGTGGACGCCGTGGGCGTGGATCAGAACGCTACCGGAGCCCGTGCCGATGCGGTGGACTTTGACGACATCGAAGTCCCGAAAAACATTAAGACGCCCGAGGCGAGGGAGAACCTCCGCCTGAAGATCGAAGAGTCCACACACATCGCGGTGCCCGGTGCTCAGAAGACCTACATAGGAACCCCCCACACCCATAACTCCATCTACACCGAGCAGATCGAGGGCGGTGCGGCGGTCCTCAAACTCCCGCTGTTCGAGCACTCCAAGCGCTACGGCGCGGAGAAGTCGGACCAAGGCCGGACCCGCCTACCGTTCCCGTTCAAGCCCGGACCCGATGGCCTCTACGTACTGGCAGGGATTGGCAAGTTTGCCAAGATGCTGAAGGAGGGGGAGGACTACAAGCTGGACGGCCAGTGCGTGGTCTTGCCCCGCCCGCTGAATGTCGTGATCGACATTTATGCCGGTTGCGTATGGCCGGAGCGGTTCACCCGCGCGGAAGTCGAGCAACGCCGCAAAGACACCCGCACACTGAACGGCTGGGACAGCCAGTACCAACTGGAAGCCAAGCCGGTGGGAGACACCCGACTGGATCCGGATCGCATGATCCCGTATGACCTGAAGCCCACGGTGCACTATGCCAACCGGCAGGCCATCATGATGCTCGGGAAGGTGCAGATTGTGGGAGCCACATGCCGCTGGGACTGCTCGCTGGGCAAAGTGAAGTCCGACGCTTCCGCCTTCAGCCTGGTGCTCACCGACGCCAAGGGGAATCTCTACTGGCAAGTTGCCGAGGGCCTGACCGGCGACCTCGACGAACAGTGCAAGCGCGTGAAGGAGCTGGTGCTGCAGTACTACATCCCGGCCGTGAAGGTTGAAACCAACGGGCCCGGGGGCTTCATCCCTCCGCGCCTGCGCAAGTTCTTGGCCGGTACCGGTTGCGCAGTGGTGGACGATCACAGCACCGTGAACAAACAGAAGCGGATTCTGGACGCCTTCGAGGCCCCGCTCTCCATGAACGTCCTATGGGCGCATGTGTCCGTGATAGACGGCCCGACCTATGACCAAATGAAGGATTTCAACCCGCTGAGCACCAACCAGCCGGATGACTATCTGGACTCGGGAGCCGGTGCGATTGCTGACACACCCGTGCGGATCGGCCAAATAGTCGGGAATCCGACCGAGCACCAAACGCATCCTTGGCGTCCATCAGCGGGCGTCCACGAAATCGAGTTTGAAACTTCATAGCCCCATGGGTGGCCCGCGCACTTGCAAAGGCCCCCAATGTCCGTCACCGCTCAAACCCCCTACAAGAAATACACCGCCGCCCCCGGTGCTACCTTGTTCAGCACAGGCTTCCGCCTGATCCTCGCCAGTGACTTGGTGGTCAAGGTCAACGGTGTAGAGGTCATCACTGGATTCACGGTTTCCAGTCTTGGAGCGGGCGCCGGATCGGATGTTACTTTTGGCACCCCAATGGCTGGCGGTGAGGTCATAGAGCTACTGCGTGAAGTCCCGAAGACCCGCGCAACTGACTACCAGCAGCTTGGGGACTACCAATCCAGCGCGGTGAACAACGACTTTGACCGGCTGGTGATGATGGTGCAGGACGCGCAGTTCAATATCTCGCTGGCAGTTCAAGTGCAGCCAGGCGATGCTGCCGCCCCCTTAGTTCTTCCTTCAGTCTCCGAGCGCTCGAGCAAATTCCTTGCCTTCGATGCGATGGGCCGCCCAATCGTTGGCACCTCTGGAAATGCTTCGAGCGCAGCTGATTTGAACTACATCCCCGGCGGAACCGGAGGCGTCCCCACTGATGTGCAGACCAAGCTCCGGGAAACTGTTTCCCGCAGCGAGTACACCAGTGACGCAAATTTCAACGCCGCAAAGGTAGGTAAACCCAACACAGACGGCTCCGGCAACTTTGACGCGCCGGTCACGCCCACGGGTGAAGCTGCACAAATTCAGCTTGCAAAAGCTGTGCAGCCGGTGGCGGCAGGTCCACGCGATGCCGTTGTGTACAACAACGCGACGAGCGTTAAGGTTTTTCGCAACCACGCTGTGATGGGCGGCTTTCGCTTCCGTGGGCAGTACAGCAAAGGCCGTGCCCCCATGTTCCCCATGCCCGCCAGCAAGATTGCCTCCGTGGCTACGGGGCTAGGCGCTGAGTCAACAGCCCGCACTGAGAGCTGGTATGCCGTGTTTGCATGCGCTAATGCTGGCGACTCAACCGCCACTCTGAAGGTGATGCCATTCCTCCGCGCGGGTACGGTGTCTGGCTCAAACGTGCCACTCATCAAAGCCGGTGAGGGTGTCCACGCGCTCACAGCTCAGACATACGCATGGAGCGCGGCAAACAATCTGGCAGGCGTGGAGTGTCTGGTAATCACCGAGGGCGGCAAGTTCTCGGGGCGCACCACCACGATCACGGCCAACATTGCGGGACAGGTCACTCTCGCAAGCGTGGGCACCGTGGCGGCCTATGACTTCCTGCTGCCTGCACCACCAGGATTCGAGCACTTTGTCTATCTCGGCAGCTTCTACTTCGACACGGCCGAGGTGCGCAACATTGCCGACGCTGGGGTGGTCGTGAAGGCCAAGATGATCCAGCTGGCTGATCCGAATTTCACAGTATCGGGGGCCGTAGCTTCATGGACTGAGCTGCGTTTCGGCGGGTATATCTGCCCGCTGGCTTCGGCGGTAGTTGTCCAAGACACGCACACCCTGAGCACTGCATCCACGGGTGACCATGCAAGCTATTTCGGATCTGATGCCTCGGACCACGAAATCCAAGCGAACTACGAAAAGAAAACGAGTTCCACCAGCGATGCGTATGTGTGGGACGGCGTGGAGCTGCCCTTCGCACAGTGGCAGTCCATTTGGTACAAAAACGGCGGCAGCTTGGCCGCCCAGCGATCTGCAGCCAAGATTGAAATCAAGGGATGGTTGGAGCTATGAGCGATCACGCAGCAATGACCGCGGCTGAGAAGATCGCCAGCATCCCACCGGCAACGGTGTTTGTAACCAGCCTGACCGGCATGGTGAACTGGCAAACCACCTTTTACATCGTGTCTGTGGTCTGGGTGCTGATCCAGATCGGCTTCCGTCTGCGTAAGGAGTGGCTTCTCTGGAAAGAAGAAAAGCCGTGAAGCTGATCGCCTTCATCCTGTCGGTGCTGATTGCCGCGGCTTTCCTTGTCGCCTCACGCCTGACACCAAGGGCGGATTGCAAGGATGGTACGGTGAGCTACAGCAAGCAGCGATCCGGCACCTGTTCCCGCCATGGTGGCGTTCTGAAGTGGCGGTGATATGAACCTCACACGTATCTGGGACTGGATCGACAAGCGCGACATTGATAAGCATGTCGTGTCCATTGTTGTCCTGTACGGCACCAAGATCCTGACCAGCTGGGCTATGGCCTTCGCCACTGCACATGCCGACAAGCCCGGGCTGGAGATCGCAGCCATCATCGCCGCAGTGACTGCCCCATACATGGCCCTGCAGGCTGCCGCAATCAAGTTCTACTTTGACAGCCGGAGCACATCATGAAGCTGACGCTTACCCGCTACGAACTCACGCCCGCCCGCACCTTCGGGAAACTCACGGCAGAGGATGGGCACCGGCTCTGCTACACGCTGGAGGATGCCGTGCGGGAAGTGCCCGGTAAACCGGTGGGGAACTGGAAGATTCACGGGAAGACCGCGATCCCCGCAGGCTCGTACCGCCTCACGCTGGAGAACTCCCCCCGCTTCGGTCTGGACACCCTGACTGTGAACGCAGTGCCAGGATTCACAGGGGTTCGGATGCACGCAGGAAACACCGAGTACGACACCGAGGGATGCCCGCTGCTCGGTTTGCAAGTCACCCCCACGGGAATCATGGGGGGCACCAGTCGGCCCGCTGTAGCTCTGGTGAAGGAAGTGGTGCGCCAAGCCATCGCGGAAGGCCGCACCGTCATGTTGGAGGTCAAGAACCCATGAACCCCTACCTGATCATTGTTTTCCTGCTGGCCATCCTCGGAGCTGGCGCCGGAGGTTTCAAGCTGGGATCTGATCATGAGATTGCCGCCCAGTCCCGAGAGTTGAACCACATCGCTGAAGCCGTGGATGCGGCGAACTCAGCAGCAGCGCAGGCCATCGCCACCCTGAAGCCCAAATTCACTACCATTCAGAACGAGGTGCAACGTGAAGTCATTACCAAGACAATTTACAGTGATTGCCGCCATTCTCCTGACGGCCTGCGCCTCGCAAACCAAGCCCTCAACGGGGGAACCGTCCCCGCTGGTGGTGGCGAACTGCCCCAAACTAACCCCCCTAAGTGATGACAGCTTTGGAGCTACGACATCAAAACTGGTAGAGGTGGCGGGGATTTACTACGCATGCCGGAGGGCGGCAGGGGTTCCGTGATTTGCGGAAATAGAAACCGATTGCGGAAATGAAAAAAGCCGCTTGTTAGCGGCTACTTTCAACGTTCCACCTGTATTATCGGTGGTGCCCAGAAGAGGACTCGAACCTCCACGATGTTACTCGCTAGTACCTGAAACTAGTGCGTCTACCAATTCCGCCATCTGGGCATCTCAGGAAAGAGAGAAGTATATCAAACATTTAGGCCAAAACAGCAATTTGCTGGAAGAAGTTGAAGGAATTGTTCAAGGGCATCGGGATGGACATGGTTTTGTGTCCCGCGACGACGGTGCTCCTGATATTTATCTTCCCCCTAACGAGATGCGGGCTGTGCTGCACAAAGACCACGTCAAGGTCCGTATCGTGCGCAGTGACCGCAAAGGTCGCCCCGAGGGGCGTGTTGTTGAAATCACCGAGCGCTCTAACCAACCGATCATTGGCCGCCTGTTGCAGGAAAGCGGAGTTTGGCTGGTTGCGCCAGAAGACAAACGCTACGGCCAGGATGTGTTGATTCCGAAGGGTGCTACCAGTGTGGCAAAGCCCGGCCAAGTGGTGGTCGTAGAACTGATTGAGCCGCCTGCGCTGTTCGGACAGCCTGTGGGGCGCATCAAAGAAGTACTGGGTGAAGTGGATGACCCCGGTATGGAAATTGAAATCGCCGTGCGCAAATACAGCGTGCCGCATGAGTTTTCTGATGCTTGTGTTGCGATGGCGCGCA
The DNA here is from genome assembly GCA_002390825.1 of Rhodoferax sp. UBA4409. GTDB lineage: Bacteria > Pseudomonadota > Gammaproteobacteria > Burkholderiales > Burkholderiaceae_C > Allorhodoferax. The sequence goes on along the minus strand of DGQR01000004.1, from coordinate 1,280 downwards.
CATTACCGGACAAGGTGCGTCCGCAAGACAAGCTGCAACGTATTGATTTGACAGACATCCCCTTGGTCACCATCGATGGTGAAGATGCCCGGGATTTTGATGATGCGGTGTATTGCGAACCCGCAACCAAAGGGCGTGGCAAGACGGCGCTCAAAGGTTGGCGTTTGTTGGTGGCAATTGCCGATGTCAGTCACTACGTGGAAACGGGCAACGCCATCGATGTGGATGCGTATGACCGAGCCACCAGCGTGTACTTTCCGCGCCGTGTCATCCCTATGCTGCCGGAAAAACTGTCTAACGGTTTGTGCTCGCTGAATCCGGAAGTCGAACGGCTGTGCATGGTGTGCGATATGTTCGTCACCGAGGATGGCGAGGTCGATGCCTACCAGTTTTACCCTGCAGTGATGTGGAGTCACGCTCGGTTCACTTACACCGAAGTGGCGGCCATCCTTGGCAATACACGGGGGCCTGAAGCTAGCAAACGCAAAGATCGAGTGCAGGATCTCTTGAACTTGCATGGTGTTTACCAAGCATTGCTCAAATCCCGCCACAAGCGGGGTGCGGTGGATTTCGAGACTACGGAGACACAGATTGTTTGTGATGAAAACGGTCGGATCGAAAAGATCGTGCCGCGCACTCGCAACACAGCGCATCGATTGATTGAAGAGGCCATGCTCGCAGCGAACGTCTGCAGTGCGGACTTCATTGCTCAGAACAAGCACCAGGGCCTGTTCCGAGTGCATGAGGGTCCGACGCCTGAGAAGCAGGAAATATTACGTAGCTATTTGAAGGCCAGTGGCATTGGCATGACGATCAGTGACAACCCCGCACCGGGGGAGTTTCAGGCGATTGCTGAGGCGACTAAAGACCGACCCGACGCGCAGCAGATCCACTCGATGCTGTTGCGCTCCATGTCACAGGCCATTTACACGCCGATCAATAGCGGACATTTCGGCTTGTCGTTTGATGCCTACACGCACTTCACCAGCCCGATCCGGCGCTACCCGGATTTGTTGGTGCACCGTGTGATCAAGGCTATTCTTGCCAAGACCAAATATCAACTCCCGGCACTACCTATGCCCGGTGAGGCGCATGCCAAGCTTGCAAGGCGTCTGGAAAAAAATCTGGCTTCGAGGGTGAGCAATCCGGAAACCAAGCCCAAGAAGCTCAATGCGGAAGGTACCGCTTGGCAAGCGGCTGGTCTGCATTGCAGTGCCAATGAGCGTCGGGCGGATGAGGCTAGTCGGGATGTGGAAGCATGGCTCAAATGCAAGTACATG
>DGQR01000210.1 GCA_002390825.1 Rhodoferax sp. UBA4409 | reverse complement strand
CAACCAGATCCGCATGAAGATTGGCGTGATGTTCGGCTCGCCCGAAACCACCACCGGCGGCAATGCGCTGAAGTTTTACGCCTCTGTGCGTCTGGACATTCGCCGCACCGGCACGATCAAGAAGGGCGAAGAGGCGATCGGTAACGAGACCAAAGTCAAAGTGGTCAAGAACAAGGTCAGCCCCCCGTTCAAGACGGCGGAGTTCGACATCCTGTTCGGGGAAGGCATCAGCCGGCACGGCGAAATCATCGACATGGGCGTGACCGCCGGCATTCTGGAAAAGTCCGGTGCCTGGTATGCCTACCAAGGTGAAAAAATCGGCCAAGGCCGTGACAACGCCCGTGAGTTCTTGCGTGAAAACCCTGACTTGTCGGTGGAGATCGAGAACAAGGTGCGCTTGTCCTTGGGTATCCCTTTGCTGCCAGTCGCAGAGCCTGATGCCAAGCCCAAAGGCAAAAAGGCAGACAAAGCGGACAAGCCGGAATAAGTGTCAAATCGGCTGCTAGCGCTCATTAAATATGCGCTAGCAGCTATTAATTTAGTAGCAAAATAAGAAGAAGTCAGGCTGTGGCAGTTCAAGCACTCTCACTCACCGGCAGGGCCTTGCGGCTGCTCAGTACCCGGGAGCACTCGCGCGCAGAACTTGAGCGCAAGCTCCAGCGCTACGAGGAGGAGCCCGGTGCCTTGGCCCGGGTGTTGGATGCACTCACCGCCAAAGACTTCATCAATGAAGACCGTGTGATCGGCTCGGTGGTCTACCGGCGGGCGGGCAAGATGGGGGCGTCTCGCATCAAGCAGGAGCTTCAATCGAAAGGGCTCGCGCCCGACGCGGTGGCCGAGGCGGTGGCTGCCTTGCGCAGTACCGAGCTGGAGCGCGCCCGCGAGGTCTGGCGCAAAAAGTTTGGCACTCAACCGCAAGATGCGGCTGAGCGGGCCAAGCAGATGCGCTTTCTGGCCAGTCGGGGCTTTGGCGGCGACACCATCCACCGTGTGGTGTCCGGTGGCGGGAACGACGAGGGGCTGTAAGCCTTACAAGCCCAGCATCAATTGCAGGTTTTGCACCGCAGCGCCGCTGGCACCCTTGCCCAGGTTGTCCAACCGGGCTACCAGCACCGCATGGGCAAAGCCATCGGCCGCAGCGTCGTTGGCGAACACCCGGAGTTCGAGCTTGTTGGTGTCTGCGAGGGCCACGGCATCCAATTTCAAATCCGCGGTGGCCGGCTCCACGCTCACCCATTGACTGCCGGCGTAATGGCGCGCCAATGCGTCGTGCAAGGCTTGTGCGGTTGGCTTGCCGGGCAACGTGTCGAGATGCAGTGGGAGCTGCACCAGCATACCCTGAATGAAATTTCCGACCGAGGGCACAAACAGGGGCCTGCGGGTCAGGCCGGTGTATTGCATGATTTCAGGAATGTGCTTGTGCTTCAGTCCCAGTGCGTACAGCTCAAAAGGTGCCGCGCTGCCTTGTTCGTAAGCCTCGATCATCGCGCGACCGCCGCCGGAATAGCCACTGACCGAAGGCAGGCAAACCGGGTGGTCGGCCGGCAACAATCCGGCATCGATCAAGGGGCGCAGTAGTGCGATGGCACCAGTGGCGTAGCAGCCTGGGTTGCTCACGCGGCGGGCCTGGATCACGGCATCGCGCTGGGTTGCGGCAAGCTCCGGAAAACCATAGACCCAGGTCGGGTCGACCCGGTGTGCAGTAGATGCATCGATGATGCGCGGGCCCGGTTGACCTGTCTCGCGCTCCATGGCGTCGATCATGGCAACCGTGTCTTTGGCGGCATCGTCGTGCAGGCACAAAATCACCAGGTCTGCCTCGGCAATCAGCGCACGTTTGGCCTGCGGATCTTTGCGCAGCGCGGGGTCGATGCTGATGAGTGCGACCTGAGGCATGGTCTGCAAACGTTCGCGGATCTGGAGGCCGGTAGTGCCGGCTTCGCCGTCGATAAAGATTTTTTTCATGGTGTAAGCAAGGGGCAAATAATGTGCTTCAAACTGCGCGCTGCATGGAGCATGACCGACCCGGAATGCACCAGCTGTAAGCCTCGCACCAGTATTGTGCGTCGCAGCATGATACATTCGCGGGTTGATGTGTCCAGTGCCGCGTGGTGATTACATCCTCGTTACCACACGGTGAACATAGTCCTGTCCCAAAGAGAGACGTCATGAAGATTCACGAGTACCAAGGCAAGGAAATCTTGCGTCAATTCGGTGTGCCCGTTCCCCGCGGCATTCCGGCTTTCACAGTGCAAGAAGCGGTGGAAGCCGCTCAAAAACTCGGTGGCCCAGTTTGGGTTGTCAAGGCACAAATCCATGCAGGTGGTCGCGGCAAGGGCGGCGGCGTGAAGGTTGCCAAGTCGATTGACGATGTCAAACGCCTCGCCACCGAAATCTTGGGCATGCAGCTCAAGACACACCAGACCGGCCCAGAAGGCCAAAAGGTCCGCCGCTTGTACATCGAAGACGGTGCTGACATCAAGAACGAACTCTATGTGTCTCTGGTCACCGACCGCGCTACACAAAAAATCGCCCTGATCGCATCCAGCGAAGGCGGCATGGACATCGAGGAAGTGGCCCACTCCACCCCCGAGAAAATCATCACCGAGATGATTGACCCCCTGACCGGCATTACCACCGAGCAAAGCAAGAAGGTGGCTGCAGCCATCGGCTTGACCGGTGCTTCCGTAGACCAGGCCGTGGACATTTTCGCTAAGCTCTACAAGTGCTACATGGACACCGATGCGTCCCTGGTGGAAATCAACCCCCTGAATTGCGACAGCAAGGGCAATGTGATGGCCCTAGACGCGAAGTTCAACTTCGATCCGAACGCCCTGTTCCGTCACCCTGAAATCGTGGCTTACCGCGATTTGGACGAAGAAGACGCGGCCGAAGTGGAAGCTTCCAAGTTCGATCTCGCCTACATCAGCCTGGATGGCAACATCGGCTGCCTGGTGAACGGCGCTGGCTTGGCCATGGCTACCATGGACACCATCAAG
>DGQR01000040.1 GCA_002390825.1 Rhodoferax sp. UBA4409 | reverse complement strand
GCAAACCGCTTGCCGATGAACACGGTTGCCACCACGGCCAGTGCAAAGCCCACCGTCATCAGGTCCAGCGACTCGCCCAAGAGGGGGATGGCCGCCAGAATGCTCAAAAACGGTTGCAGCAGTTGCACTTGGCTGACCTTGAGCGTGCCGCCCAGCGCCAGCCCGCGGTACCAGGCAAAAAAGCCCGCCCACATCGAGAACACCCCCACATAACCCAGTGCCCACCAGGAGCTGGCGCGAACTGCCTGCTCCGGCCAGGTGAGCCATGCGCCCGGCAGGGTGACGGGCAGCGCGAGCACACACACCCAACAGATGACCTGCTCGGCACCCAGCGTGGGGGTGACCTTGGCGCCATACACATAACCCAGCGCGGCAGACACTACGGCGCCCAGCATCAGCACATCGCCCCACTCAAGGGCCAGGCCCGGGCCATGCTGCGTGGCGCGGTAGAGCGAAAAGCCCACCACCAGCGCGGCGCCAATGCAGGCACTCAGCCAAAAGCCCAGCCGCGCCCGCTGGTGCATGACGATGGCGGCCACCACCGCGGTCGCCAGCGGCAGCAGCGCAATGATGACGGCGGCGTGGCTCGCGCTGATGGTGAGCAGTGCGTAGCCGATCAGCAGCGGGAAGCCCAGCGCATTGCCGAGCGTGGCAATGCTTAAGGGGCGCCACTCGGCGGTGGTGGGCCAGCGCGAGCGGGTGGCAAGCAGAAACACGATCGACAAACCGCCGGCCAGCGCCGCGCGACCCAGCGTCACAAACCAGGGCGAGAGCTGGGGCGCGTCGGCGGTGCCGGTAGCCAGGCGGGTCATGGGCAGGGTGATGGCAAAGATCGCCACGCCCAGCAGGCCCAGCCAGAGGCCGCGTGTTTCGTTTTTGGAGTTCATGCAATTCACTGTACTTTGAAAAACAACACAGTTGCAGTACAGTTTTGCTAAACAGCCTGCAATCTGTATTGCTGGCACGACCGTTACAGCGCCACCCCAAGGGACCGACCCATGTTGATGAAAACCGCCGCCCAGACCCTGGCCGAGCAGCTGTGCGCTGTGTTCGCCCAACGCATCCGCGACCGCTTGCTGGCGCCCGGTGCGCGCCTGCCCTCGGTGCGCCTGTGTGCCCAGCAACAAAAGGTGAGCCCGTCCACCGTGGTGACCGCCTATGACCAGCTGCTGGCGCAGGGCCTGATCGAAGCGCGCCGCAACCGCGGCTTTTATGTGCGCGATGTGCCACTAGCCCAGGTAGATGTTGCGCGAGTAGCTATGATTTCAGGAGCAAATGAGGCTAGCGCAGATGGCGGCAGTTTGGTGCTGACCATGCCCCGCCAGCGCGCGCCGCTCAACGCCACGGCGCTGATACGCGGCATGTTCCATGGCGTGAGCAACAAGCCGCAGCCCGGCATGGGCGTGCTGCCCAAGGAGTGGCTGGAGACCACCTTTCTCGCCACCGCGGTGCGCCGCAGTTGCAGTGTGGAGGCGCTGAACGCCTTCTCCTTGCAATACGGTGAGCCTGCCGGTGACATCGGGCTGCGCCGGGCGCTGTCTACCAAGCTGGCGGGCCTGGCGGTGCACGCTGCGCCGGAGCAGATCATCACCACCATGGGCGCCACCCACGCGCTGGACGTGGTGAGTCGCACCCTGCTGCAGGCGGGTGACTATGTGATGGTCGAAGAGCCCGGCTGGGCGGTGGAGTTTGCCCGGCTGGACGCCTTGGGCATGCGCATTCTGCCGGTGCCGCGCCGCGCCGACGGGCCGGACCTGGAGGTCATGGCCAAGTACTGCGAGGTGCACAAGCCCAAGCTGTTTGTGAGCGTGAGCGTGTTCCACAACCCCACCGGTTTTTGCCTCTCACCCAGCAGTGCGTACCGCATCCTGCAGCTGGCGAACCAGCACGATTTTCATATCGTTGAAGACGACACCTACAGCCACTTCGCCCCCGAGCACGCCACCCGCCTGTGTGCGCTGGACGGGCTGCAGCGAACTATCTATGTGGCGGGCTTTGCCAAGATCCTTGCGCCCAACTGGCGCGTGGGCTACATGGCCGCACCCAAAGACCTGGCCGAGCGCTTGCTGGACACCAAGCTGCTCTCCACCCTGACCACGCCTGCCTTGTTGGAAAAAGCCATTGCCTGGTGCATCGACCAGGGCCAGCTGCGCCGGCACGCCGAGCGCATCCGCACCCAGCTGGATGCCGCCCGCGCCCGCAGCGTGAAGCTGGCGCTGGCCCACGGCTGCACCTTTGCGTCGGACCCGGTGGGCCTGTTTGGCTGGGTGGAGACCGGGGTGGACACCGACGCCTTGAGCCAACGCATGTTGGACGAGGGCTACCTGCTCGCCCCCGGCGCCCTGTTTCATGCGCAGCGCACGCCCAGCAGCCTGATGCGCATCAACTTTGCGTGCACCCAAGAGGCGCAGTTCTGGAAAACCTTTGCCCGGCTGCGCGATGAGTCACTGCGATTCAAACAAAAGGTGAATTAAGCAAATTTAATTTTAAAACAAAAAAATTGACTGAAACGGTAATTTGGGCGTAAAGTAGAGGCACCTGCTTTTCAAAGGTGTTGCCATGTCTTCTCCACTCACGATCCGCGCCCAACTCAGTCTTGCCTTTGGATTGATGATCGGCTTTTTAGTGCTGGTGTCGTGGATGGGTTACCGCTCAACCAATGCGATGCACGTGGACATGTCCAGCTTTGTGAAGGGGGTCAATGCCCGCTCCACCCTCGCCGAGGAGTTGCAAGCCGCGGTGTTCAAGCGCGCAGTGCACGCCAGAAACTTGGTCAACGCGGCCAACGACTCAGACAAGCAACAAGAGTTCACCCTTGTGGTGGCCGCCAATAAACAAGTGGGCGCCAAGCTCGCGGCCCTGAGCACGCGGATGCAAGATGCGGATGAGACCGCTCGCGGGCGCGCTTTGGTCGCAGAGATTGCCAAAATCGAGGCCCAGTACGAGCCGGTGGCGCTGGGCGTGGTGGACTTGGCGATGAAAGGGCAGCGCGACCAAGCCATTCAAAAAATCAATGTCGAGTGCCGCCCGTTGCTGGTGGCCTTGGTGAGCAAGGCGGAGGAATACGCGGCCTATGCGACCGAGCGCTCGCAAATGATGGTGACCGAAGCGGAGGCCTCTTTCCACCGCAACCTGCAGTTGCTGGCGGGTGTTGCCTTGGTAGCGCTGTTGGCTGCGGTAATCATGGCCACTGCCATGATCCGCTACCTAGGTCGGGCGCTGGGCGCTGAACCTTCTGATTTGCGGGCGACTGCCGAGAGCGTGGCCCATGGTGACTTGACCACGAAAGCGCAATTTGCCGGTGCGCCCGAAGGCAGTGTGCTGGCCTACATGGGAGCAATGCAAGGCAGTCTGGTGGAGATCGTGGGGCGGGTGCGTTCCGCAAGTGACAACCTCGCCACCGGTGTGCAGCAAATTGCAACCGGCAGCATGGACCTGAGCCAGCGCACCGAAGAGCAGGCCAGCGCCCTCGAGGAAACCGCCGCCACCATGGAAGAACTCAATGGCGCGGCACGCAAAAGCGCCGAAGGCGCCCAGGCCGCCAATGAACTTGCCAGCAACGCCAGCGCGGTGGCGCAGCGGGGCGGTGCCCAGGTGGCGCAGGTGGTGGACACGATGCAAGGCATCAGCGCGAGCTCACGGCGGATTGGTGAAATCACCAGCGTGATCGATGGCATTGCCTTTCAGACCAATATCCTGGCCCTGAATGCCGCCGTCGAAGCCGCTCGCGCCGGCGAGCAGGGCCGC
>DGQR01000037.1:18955-30294 GCA_002390825.1 Rhodoferax sp. UBA4409 | reverse complement strand
ATCATGATGGCCCAGGATTTTCAGGATCTGTCGGGCCAGGTGATCAAGAAGGTGATCGACATCATCACCCGGACCGAAATGCAATTGGTCCAGCTCCTCATCGACAGTAGCCCGGACGCCGTGGTGAGCACAAAGGCTGCTGCAACCGAAGGCACCGTGTCCGTCGACGACCATGTGCTCGAAGGGCCGCAAACTGCGGACAACGCGCTCAAGCAAGATGATGTGGATGACCTGCTTGCCTCGTTGGGCTTTTAACTTAAGCCCGGCGACCGCTCTTCAGGGCCAGCGAATTTCCATCTCTTGGTGGGCAATACCCGCCTCTTCGAATTCCGGCCCTACGGGCTCAAACCCTTCTTTTCGATAGAACCCGGCTGCGCTTGTTTGGGCGTGCAGCACGATGGCTCTATCCCCGCGCTGTTTGGATGCGTTCATCAAGGCGTGCAGAACCCGGCGCGCCAAACCGTGGCCGCGCAAGGCCGGGTCGGTGGCCATGCGTCCGATGCGGCCGATACCGGGTGCGTGCACCAGAAGACGCCCGCTGGAAACCACACGCCCTAAACCATTGACCACGGCCGCGTGTATCGCCGATTCATCGGCGTCGTCATAGACCAGAGCGGGCGATATCTTTTGTTCGTTCAAAAACACGCTATTTCGCAAGGGCGTGATGCTTTCGCCCAGAGCCTGCCAAGGCCCTGTAATCGTCTCGATCATGGGCGCGCCTGCTTCGAAATCCGAGAGAACCTTTCTTAGTGCTGTGGGTACCTGGCGTGATGTGCGGCTTTCGGGATCTGCGAACACATAAATCAGCTCAGCGCTGACGAGTAGCGCGCCGTTGTGAAACACCGCACCTGCATAACGCAGTGAACTATTGCCGATGGACTCCAGCCGGAGCCCCACTTGCAGCAATTCGTCATACAGCGCCGGAGCGTGGTACTCCAAGGTGGCTTTTTTGACGAACAAATCACCCTCCAAAGACGCCATCGTGTCGGCATAAGGGAGCGCCAATTCACGCCAATAGGCACCCATGGCGGTGTCGAGGTACATCAGGTAATGCGCGTTGAATACGATCTTTTGCATATCCACCTCCGACCATCGCACCCGTAGCGGGTGCAAGAACCTGAAGTCCTGGAGCGAAGAATTCATGATGTCAGCCTCAGGTAGTGGTGTGGAGTGCCGCGCGCAGTGCGCGGGCGGCATCGGCATGCGCGTGGGCCGCCTCCGGGATGGCGCGGCCCATTTTGATGAACTCGTGGACAACGCCCCGGTAAATTTCCAGATCCACCGGCACCCCCGCCATGCGCAGGCGGTCGGCATACTGCACGCCCTCGTCTACCAAGGGGTCGCATTCGGCAAGCCCTATCCATGCGGGCGCTGTGCCGGCAAGATCGGCTTCCAGTCCGTCCGGGCGCACGCCGTCCAGCGGGGCAAAGCGCCAGTCATCCCGGTCAGCTGGTGTGCGAATGTAGTGATCGAAAAAGTAAGTGATATTGGTCTCGTCGAGAACAAAGCCTTTGGCATAGCGGCGGTGTGATGGTGTGTTTTGGTGCCCTGCACAACCCGGATAAAAAAGCAACTGCAAGGCCAAAGGCAAGCCCTGGTCCCGCGCTTCAATGGCGCATGCGGCAGACAAAGTGCCTCCGGCACTGTCCCCGCCAATCGCCATTCGCTGGCCATTCAACCCGCGCTCGGCACCATGGTGGGCAAGCCATTGCAGGGCATCCCAGCTGTCCTCATGCGCTGTCGGAAATTTGTACTCCGGGGCCAACCGGTAGTCGAGGGCGACCACGGCGCAACCGGCGAGGTGGGCCAAGCGGCGGCAAAGACCGTCGTGGGTAGCGAGGCTCCCCACGGTAAAGCCACCACCATGCAGATACAGCAGCACCGGCAAAGCCGTGTGATCCGGTGCGTAGTGGCGGGCAGGAATCGCGTATCCATCGCGTGCCGGTATTGAAAAGTCTTCGACCCGCGCAAGCTTTTGTACCGGCAACTCCAGCACATTGGCCGCCGCCGCGTAAGCCGCTTTGGCTTGGGTTGCCGAGAGTGCATGCATGGGCACGTGCCCTGCCCGGGCAATACTGTCCACCACCTTCAGCGTGGCCGGAGTGAGCAAGGCACGCGGGTTGGCGTGGCGGTCAAAATGGGGACTCATGGAACGTAGTGAATTGGGTACATTGGAAACCTGTTCAATCCTACACGGCGACACCATGGCTTTGATTCAATACCTGACCCAGATCCAGTTTGAATGTGGCGCACTGCGCCTGCTGCGCAGCGAGTGCGAGCGCGTCGGCATTAGCCGCCCGTTGATCGTGACCGATGCGGGCGTCAAGGCCGCCGGTATCTTGCAGCGGGCCTTGAATGCCTTGGGGGACTTGCCCGCAGCCGTCTTTGACCAGACCCCTTCCAACCCCACCGAAGCTGCAGTCCGGGCGGCCGCCGCGCTGTACCGGGCACAAGGCTGTGATGGTTTGATTGCGGTGGGCGGCGGCTCCGCCATTGACTGCGCCAAAGGCGTTGCCATCGCGGCGACCCATGAAGGGCCGTTAACCCGTTACGCCACCATCGAGGGCGGCTCTGCCCGCATCACCGACAAAGTCGCTCCCTTGATTGCGGTACCGACCACCAGCGGCACCGGCAGTGAAGTGGCGCGGGGTGCCATCATCATTGTGGACGACCATCGTAAGCTTGGCTTCCATAGCTGGTACCTGGTGCCCAAGTCGGCCATCTGTGACCCGGAGCTGACCCTGGGTTTGCCTGCGCGTCTGACCGCTGCAACCGGCATGGACGCGGTGGCACACTGCATGGAGACCTTTATGTCCGCAGCCTTTAATCCGCCGGCGGACGGCATCGCCCTCGACGGTCTGGAGCGGGCATGGGCCCATATCGAACGCGCCACCACCGATGGCACCGATATCGAGGCGCGCCGCCAACTGATGAGTGCCAGCATGCAAGGCGCCATGGCGTTTCAGAAAGGTCTGGGTTGCGTGCATTCGCTCAGCCACAGTCTGGGCGGCGTGGATCCGCGCTTGCACCACGGCACCCTCAACGCCATGTTTTTGCCGGCGGTCATTGCCTTCAACGCAGAAGCTGACTCGGTGAAAGCAGACAAGCGCCTGCAGCGCATGGCCCATGCCATGGGCTTGAACTCCGCCGCGGATATCGGAGACGCTGTCAAAGACATGAACGCACGACTAGGCCTGCCTTCGGGTCTCTCAGCCATGGGCGTCACCGAAGACCTGTTCGAAAAAATCATCGCAGGCGCCATGGCAGACCACTGTCATAAGACCAATCCACGGTTGGCCAGTGAAGAGGACTACAGAGCCATGCTGGCCAAGGCGATGTAGGCCATATTTACCCTCGTGGGCGCTATCCGGGGTCAGATAGCGCTATACACTGCGCAGCGCCTTCATCATCCGCGCTGCAGCGCTCCATTCCGCCGTCGCTATGCCCCAGGTAAAACAGAGAGCCACACAACGACTACCTTTTTTCCGCGGAAGCTATCCCCTGCTCTACTTCGCGATTCTGGTGATCATGGTCGCCGTGAGCCTGACGCGGTATCACTTGCTTATCAAAGACATCGTTGCCGAAGCCACGGAAGACCGGGCCTTGCAACTGGAGCTGCTGGGTGCGTATGTTCCAGACAAACTGCTGCGCAAAAGTCTGGTCTCCCATGGCACCGAGATCCAAGAGTCCCTGGAAGAGGAACTAGGCAGGCATCGCGGTGTGCAGTCGCTCCAGTGGGAGTTTGACGGTCGCAGCTACACCAGCGACAGGCCTGGTACCGCGAGCGCCCAAGTCCCCCGCTGGTTTGCCGAGCTCGCCAACCTTGCGCCGTTGCAACAAGAGTTCGAGGCCCTCTCCCCCCAAGGCAGCAAGGCCCGCTTGACGGTCCTGATGCGAGGCGACACCACCCTGCAAAAGAGCTGGGTCACTGTGATGCGGCAGATCCCGGTGTCTCTGTTGATCATCGTGACGGTGTTCACCTTGTTGTCGCTGCTCTTAAGAGTCAATTCCCGCTTGCTGGAGCGTTTGAGTTTCGCCACCGATACGCTGCGTTCCGGGGAGTTGGGGGTGCGGATGATGGAAACCGGCACTTCCGAGATGCGTGCGGTGGCACAGACCTTTAATGCCATGGCGGCAGAAATCGAGTCCTTGGTGCACTCCTTGCGCCAGAGCAAAACAGATCACCATGAGCAGGTTCACTTCACACATCAATTCATCAATGCGCTGCCACTCCCTGTTTTTGTGAGAGATCAAGACGGCACCTGTCTTGGGGTCAACAAAGCCTGGGAAGAGTTTTTCAACCACCCTTCGGGCGCAGTGGTGGGCGGCCGCTTGCGCAGCGATTTCGCCAACTTTCCCCGCGGGACCAACCAGTATCAAAAGTTCGGTAAACCGCGGGAGGATCACGAGATCCAGATAAAGGTGGATGAACACCATGTCCGTGACATGGCCTACTACAAGGCGCCGTTCACCCTCCGGGACGGCACCCAGGCCGGCACCATCGGCGCACTGGTAGACATTACCGACCGCAAGAACGCCCAAGCAGCCCTGTTGGCCGAGAAAGAGCGCGCAGTAGTAACGCTCTCGTCGATCGCCGACGGGGTCATCACGACCAATGCCGCCGGGCGCATTGAAACCATGAACGAGGCGGCCCAGTACCTGACAGGCCACCAGTTGGTGCAGGCTGTAGGGCTGCCACTAGCGTCCGTTTTTCGCCGGGACCCCACCTCTCAACCACTGCCAGAGGGGCTCCAGGTGAATCAGTTGCACCTGGTGCAATCGCCGGTCCACGCCTTGAATCAGCTTCTGGTGCATCGCTCCGGCGAGCGCTATGCCATCGAATTTACGGCCTCTCCGATCCGTTATTCGGGGGGCGAGGTGTCCGGTTGCGTGCTGGTGTTCCGTGATGTCACCGAAACTAACGCGCTGAAGAACGAAATTTCATGGCAAGCGCGGCACGATCCCCTCACCGGATTGAACAACCGCACCGCACTGGGCGAGCGGCTCACCCACGCGCTGTTTCAGGCCCGCGAATCCGGGCAGAGCCTGGCGCTTTGCCTGCTGGATCTGGACCATTTTCAGGCGATCAATGAATCCGAGGGGCAGCGGATCGGCGACCGTCTGCTCAAAGAAGTCGGCCTGCGCCTGCGGCGCTTTGTCAAAGACGAATCTGACATCGCAAGGCTGGGTGGCGATGAGTTTGTCGTGCTGTTTCACGAAAGCGCTCAGGGGCCCCGGTTGTTTGCACGCGTGCGCGAGTTGCTGGGGGCTCTCGCCCAGCCTTTTGCCATTGACGATGTCACAGTAAGCTGCACGGCGAGTGCCGGCATTGCGGTCTACCCGATGGACAACGCGAGCCCCGATACCCTGCTACGGCACGCCGATCAGGCCATGTACCAGGCCAAGCAGGCAGGCAGAGGCAACCTCCATTTGTTCGATGCCTTGCAAGACCAGCAGGTTCAAACCACCCACACCCGCATGGCGCGAATCGGCGAGGCCCTGCAGTCCGAGGAATTCCGCTTGCACTACCAGCCCAAGGTGTATTTGCGCAGCGGCGACATCATCGGTTTCGAGGCCTTGCTCCGTTGGCAGCACCCGGAGGATGGCTTGGTGGGCCCGCAGGCCTTCCTGCCTTTGATTGAAGAGACCGACCTGATCGTCGACACCGGCAACTGGGTGCTTTCGCAGGCCATGCAGCAACTGCAGCAATGGGTACAGCAGGGGCACGCCTGGAAAGTCAGCGTGAATATTGCCGCGCGCCATTTCCACCGGCCGGATTTCGTGGACTCGCTGCGCTCCCTGCTGTTGGACTACCCCGCCGTCCCCGCCGGGCTGCTGGAGCTGGAGATCTTGGAGTCCGCTGCGCTTCAGGACATTCAATACATGCGCCACATGATGCAGGAGTGCCAGGCCCTGGGTGTGAGCTTTTCGCTCGACGACTTCGGGACCGGCTTTTCGTCTTTGTCATACCTGAAACGACTGCCGGCAGAGACCATCAAAATTGACCGCATGTTTGTCGAAGGCATTCTGACCGACCCGGAGGACAGCACCCTGGTGAATGCGATCGTCGGTCTGGCCCGTGCGTTCGACCGCGCGGTGATTGCCGAAGGCGTAGAAACCGATCAGCAAGCAGAGAAGTTGTTGTCCTTGGGCTGCGAAATGGGCCAGGGGTATGGCATTGCCAAGCCCATGCCGGCGGATGCGGTGGTGCCCTGGGCTACGGCGCGCCGTACGGCGAAATACATGCTCTAGCGCAATCGGCTGGAGAGCGCCGGGCTCAGCGTGGCCAGAAAACCCTCCACCGTGTCGGTGTAGTTGCCGGCCAGCCCGAGGTTCTTGTTGATCTCGCCATGGCTGAGGTCCTGGCCGGAGACCTGCACCTTTACCCCCATGGCGAGGGCCTGTTGGCTGAATGCCTGGGCCTGGGCACAAGAGTCGCCCCTGCGGGTGGAGCACACCGCCAGCATCGGTTTGGCAGAGCCCTGCAGCTGGTGCAGTGGGGATACCGCACGCCAGAAATCCGGATCGGTACCAAACGCCGGGTCATACAGCTTGTAGTGCCGCGCTTTCATGATGCCGGCCACATCGAGCGCCGCACTGTCGAGCAGCACCGAACCGAGCCAGCCTTGCGCACCCGCTTGAGGCCCGTACACGGATGATGCCGACAGCAAAGCCACCAGATGGGCCCCGGCCGAATGACCCATGAGAACAAATTGCTTGGGGTCTGCACCCCAGCTGCGCGCCTGGTTTTGCGCCACTGACAAGGCTTGCGCGACATCGCGCACCTGGTCGAGTGGGTCGGCCTCGGGCAGCAGGCGGTTGTTGATCGAGACGAATACCAAGCCCTTGGCAAGCCAGCGATGGGCTTTGTTGTCCACCACATTGCCATTGCGCTTGTCGCCGGTGCGCCAGGCCCCCCCATGCACCATGAAAATGACCGGCGCCGGGCCCGCCGCCTGGGTATCGGGCAGATAGACATCCATTTTTTGCAGGGCGTCGCTGCCATAAGGCACGTCGCGCAAGACTCTGAACCGGGCTTCGCTGGCAGTGCCGCCGTCCGGGGCCTCGAGTGACTCTTCTGCGCCGCGCCGGTCTCCGTTGTCCCGCCGCTCCATGATGCGCTGTTTGATCCGATCCAGCACATTGTCCGCATGGCTTGGCGTGGCGCTGGCCCAGAGGGCCGCACACAGCAAAGGGAGTAAGGATGCGCGGAAACCGGAGCGCGGAAGATTCATAGCGGGTGTACCTGGTTCATGTCTGGCTTGTCCAGCCAGGCGATGAACTCGTCCACCATCTGCTGGCTTGCGCCCGTCGCGGCATTCCATGCCTTGACGCGCGCATCCAGATCATTGCCGTAGTGCGTAAAGTCTGTGCGGTCCGGGAGTTTGCTGTTCGGTAAAGTTTTCACCCACTCCGGGTTGGGAGCCAGCAAGACCATGGTGTCCAGAAACGGCGTGCTGCGGTGGCGCCATTTCAGCCCTTTGTCCAACCAGCCCGGCACCACACTTTGCTGGAAATGCGGGTACAGCACCAAGCCTTTAGGGTAAAAAGTGCCGGTAGCGCCCGTATTCATTGCGGGAGTAGCTCCTGAATATGTAGCAAGCTCCGCCCCCGGGTAGTTGAGGTGCAGGTGGTAATCGGTGATGCCACCATCCCAATACGCTCCTTTGGGTGCGCCGGGGATATCGTGGATGGCCCGCAAAACAAACGGAATCGAGCAACTGGCCTGCAGCGCAGGGTTGAAGTTGGCTTCGCTCAAGAGTACGCGCCGGGTGCGGTAGTCCTGGGTTGCAAATGGCAGGGGCGCCGGGCCCTCGCCTGCCCCGCCGCTAGAGAACACCACCCGCTCCAGCCAGGCGCCCATGGCCTTGCGTTTGACGGTATTGGTCAAAAAGGCGCCCAAATAGCCCAGCGGGGTGCGCAGGCCATGCTCAGTGCCCAGCATGTGCCTGCCACGGGAGGTCACGATGTGCAGCCGGTACCTTGGGTGGTTCAGCACCTCGGGGACGCGGCCGCCGTAAAAGGCGAGCAGGTTGCGCCCGAAGGTTTCGCTCACCTGGTCTGCGCTGACCCGCTTTTGTCCGGGCGCGAGCTCGTAATGCTGGTGGATGTAGTCGTGCTCCAGTCGCTGAAATGCAGACACCGGGTCATTCAGGCAGGCAGTCGCCATGCGCCACGCTCCGATGGAGGCGCCCACCAGATCCACCGGCTGGCTGGATCGCTGTAGCCAATCCCCGAACAAAAAGCGATCCATCGGGCCGAGGATCAGCCCTTTGGGCCCGCCGGCAGCGCCGGGAATGGTGCGGATGTGTTCTGGTTGCAAGCCGTGCGCGGCCAATGACGCGCGGGCCGTCGGGCCCGCATAGATGCGAAGTGCTTTCATATCCGGTTCAGGTGTGGGCTGCCCAGTCAAACGGGTCTTGTTGCAGCACCATGTCGATGTTCAGGCCCAGCGCAATGCCGACGGCATCCGGGTAGGTCACGGCCAGCCCTTTTTCACTCAAGCCCGCCTCCTTGGCGCGTGCCCGCCAGGCGGCGAGGTGAATCACGCCGGCCAGGGGCTCGTAGACATTGTTGTCAAACGGGGCGTATTGGTGCTCGATGGCATCCACCATCGGCTTGGGAAACTGCCACATCCGCGCATAGCCTGCGCCCACGCTGGCATAACAGTAGCCCAGCACGGTGCGCTCTACAAAGGCGCGGTTCATGGCCAAGGGGGCGATTTCGTTGTCCAGCATGGCGCACACATCGGGCATCGCGAGGTGCATGGCGAGCTCGCCCACTGCATGGATCAGCCCGGTGGTGAAAGCCGCCTGGGCATTGAGCCGGACCAAGGTGGCCAGCGAGCGCGACACCTTGGCCACGTTGAGGCTGTAGTCCCAGAACTGCGGCAGCTGGATACCCGGCACCGCTTTGGGGGACGCCACCTCGGCGGCGGCCTGGGCCATCATCCGGACGTGGCTCAAATCCAGCAGCGCAAGGGCCTCAGAGACCGTGCTGATCTTGCCCGACTGCTGAAAAAAGCTCGAGTTGGCCAGCTGGAGCAGCCGGCTGGTCAGCGCAGGGTCTGTGCTGATCAGGCGGTTGATTTTGTGCAGATCCGCCTCGGGTTGGCCCAGCTCGCTCAGCAGCAGCGCCACCACTTTCGGAATGCTGGGCAGGTGAAACTGCTGTTCCAGCAAGGCACTGAGAATCATGTAGGCAAGCTCCGCAAAATGGTCTATCCGACGCTGAATTATCACAGGGGGCTGTAGAGCCGCCGTCTTTTGCTTTATTCGTTCACTGACAACGTGTTTTAACTGAATCCAATGCCGCTGTTGCTGCGTAACCAACGTGGGCCGTTTGATTTTTAGCGTTTTCGGGGACTATTTTCATGAATTTTCATCAACAGTCGGTTGGAAAAAAGCTGTTCATTGCCTTTTCCATTCTGGTCACCATCCTCGTGGGGGTGTCGCTGATCGCCATTCAGAGCCTGAGCCAGGCGCAGCAAGACTTTGATGGCTTTGTCAGTGATGAATTCAGCCGTGGCAGCTTGGCCCGTGATATCCGCGCCGCCGCGAGCGCCCGGGCCATCTCGGCACGCAACCTCATTATTTTGAATGGCCCGGAAGACATCAAGGCAGAGTCCCTCGCGGTGCAAGTCGCCCATGACCGGGTGCAAGAGCGTCTGGCGCTGCTCAAAAGCACCGTGGCCAATGCGCAAGGCGTGGGCGCTGACGAGCGCGCCCTGCTCGACAAAATCGACAAACTCGAGCAGCAATACGGGCCGGTGGCCCTTGCCATCGTGGCGAAGGCGGTCTCGGGCCAAAAAGAAGCGGCCATTCTCCAGATGAACGAGCAATGCCAGCCCTTGCTCAAACAGCTGATCAGCTCCACCAGCGAGTATTCCAAGCTGATCGCTGCGGCGGGTGGCAACGAAATCAAGCACTCGGGCGAAAAATTCCGCACCAACCGGTTCATGTTGGTGGCGGGCTCCATTGCCTCCGTGGTGATTGCGATTCTCTTGGCCACGCTGATTCACCGCAGCCTGATGCGCTCGCTGGGCGCAGACCCTGCCCAACTCAGTGCCGCAGCGCGGCGCGTGGCCTCGGGCAATCTGGGCCCCGTGGATGGCAGTGCCAACGCGCCCCAAAACAGCGTGCTCGCCTCTTTGGGCGAAATGCAAATCGCGCTGGCCGGCATTGTGTCGGGCGTGCGCAGCTCGGCTACCTCGATCGAAGCAGGATCGCGGGAGATTGCCAGCGGCAACAACGACCTGTCGCAGCGCACCGAGCAGCAGGCCCACAGCATCCAGCAAAGCGCCGCCTCGATGGAGGAGATGACGGTCAATGTGCAGCAAAGCTCAGAAACCGCTCAGCAAGCCACCCGCTTGGCGACCAGCGCACGCGCTGCCGCAGAGCATGGCGGCACCGTGGTCTCGCAAGTGGTGAGCACCATGGAAGACATTTCCAGCAGTTCACGCCGCATCGGAGACATCATCAGCGTGATTGATGGCATTGCGTTCCAGACGAACATTCTGGCGCTCAATGCTGCCGTAGAAGCAGCCCGTGCCGGCGAGCAAGGGCGCGGCTTTGCAGTGGTGGCGACCGAGGTGCGCACCCTGGCCCAGCGCAGCGCGCAGGCGGCCAAAGAAATCAAAACCCTGATTGAAGCCAGTGTTCAACGGGTCGAGGCCGGGACCACTTTGGTGCACTCCGCCGGCACCGCCATGACGGGCATCGTCGGCGAAGTCAATCGGGTCGCGGATCTGATTGCCACCATCAGCAGCGCGACCCGCGAGCAGAGCACCGGCATTAGCCAGATTGGCAGCGCGGTGTCGCAAATTGACCAGACCACCCAGCAAAACGCCGCGCTGGTCGAAGAAATGGCCGCAGCAGCTGCCACGCTCAACGAGCAGGCCAATGCGCTGGTGCAGTCGGTGGCCGTTTTTCAGGTCGGCGAAGGGGCAGCTATGGGCTGGGGTCAAGCCCGGCCGCTGGCCCTGCGGTGAACAAACACCCGCCCTCCCAGTGGTGGGCGTGGATGGTGCTTAGCGCTTGAGCTTGGCGAATGCGGCTGCCATTGCGTTGCCGGCAGCCGGTGCGCTGTCTTGGTAGCGACCCACCTGTCGCTCGCCACGGGCCGGGCCCTGGTAGCGGTTATCACCAGCTTTTTGGCCTCCAGCGCCCTTGGCACCTGCGGGAGCAGCTCCTATTTTCATAGTGAGGCCGATGCGCTTGCGCGCCACATCCACTTCCACCACCTGCACTTTGACGATGTCGCCGGTCTTCACGACTTCGCGGGCATCGTTCACAAACTTGTGCGCCAGCTGGCTCACATGCACCAAGCCGTCCTGGTGC
>DGQR01000037.1:0-18815 GCA_002390825.1 Rhodoferax sp. UBA4409 | reverse complement strand
GTCCTGGTGCACGCCCAGGTCGATGAAGGCGCCGAACTGGGCCACGTTGCTGACAGTGCCTTCGAGGATCATGCCCTCCTTCAGGTCGGCAATGTCCTCCACGCCGTCGTTGAAGCGGGCGACCTTGAAGTCCGGGCGCGGGTCACGGCCGGGTTTTTCTAGCTCGGTGAAGATGTCTTTGACGGTGATCACACCGAATTGCTCGTTGGCAAACAGCTCGGGCTTGAGTGTCTTGAGCATGTCGGCCCGACCCATGATCTCGGCCACCGGTTTGCCGGTTTTGGACATGATCTGCTCCACCACCGGGTAGGTTTCGGGGTGCACGCCGGTCATATCCAGCGGGTTGCTGCCACCGCGAATGCGCAAAAAGCCTGCGCTTTGCTCAAAGGTTTTGGCGCCCAGGCCGGTCACCTTCATCAAATCCTGGCGGCTGCCGAAGGCGCCGTTGGACTCGCGCCAGCGCACCACTGCCTTGGCCACGGTGCCTGACAGGCCGGATACGCGGGACAGCAGCGGCACGGAGGCGGTGTTCAGGTCCACGCCCACCGAATTCACGCAGTCTTCGACCACCGCGTCCAGCGTCTTGGCGAGTTCGCTTTGGTTCACGTCGTGCTGGTACTGGCCCACGCCAATGCTCTTGGGATCGATCTTCACCAGCTCGGCCAGCGGGTCTTGCAGGCGGCGGGCAATCGAGGCCGCGCCGCGCAGGCTCACGTCCACATCGGGCATTTCTTGAGAAGCGTATTCACTGGCGGAGTACACCGAGGCGCCCGCCTCGCTCACCACCACTTTGTCGACCTTGATCTCAGGCGCACCGGCTTGGTCAGCCATCTTGGCCAAAAGCTTGATCAGGTCCGCAGCCAGCTTGTCGGTCTCGCGGCTGGCGGTGCCGTTGCCGATGGCAATCAGGTTCACGCCGTGTTTGGCGCACAGCTTGCCCAAGGTGTGCAGCGAGCCCTCCCAGTCTTTGCGGGGCTCGTGGGGGAACACGGTGGCGGTTTCCACCAGTTTGCCGGTGGCATCGACCACCGCTACTTTTACACCGGTGCGAATGCCGGGGTCCAAGCCCATCACCACGCGGGGGCCGGCGGGGGCGGCCAGCAGCAGGTCGCGCAGGTTGTCAGCAAACACCTTGATGGCGACCTTCTCGGCGTCTTCCCGCAGGCGGGCAAACAGGTCGCGCTCAGTGGACAGGCTGAGCTTGACCTTCCAGGTCCAGGCCACGCACTTGCGGATCAAATCATCGCCGGGGCGGCCCTGATGGCTCCAACCCAGCTTGAGCGCCAAGCGGCCTTCAGCCAAGGACACCACCGCTGCAGGCCGCTTTGCTACAGAATTCGTAGCTGTTTGTGCAAACGCTGCGGGCGCTACAGCCTGATTTGATACAGGTTCCGGCAACACCAGCTTGGCATCCAAAATGTCCAGCGAGCGGCCACGGAACACCGCCAGCGCACGGTGGCTGGGCACGCGGCCGATGGGCTCGTCGTAGTCAAAGTAATCGCGGAACTTGGCCACGTCGGCGTTGTTTTCGTCCTTGCCGTCCATCAGCTTGGAGCGAAACAAGCCCTCTTGCCACAGCCATTCGCGCAGGTCTTGTACCAGCACCGGGTCTTCCGCCCAGCGTTCGCTCAAGATGTCGCGCACGCCGTCCAGCACCGCCAGCACGGTGGTGAAGTCGTCGCCGGCTTCGGTTTTTTCTTTGAGCACAAAGGCCTGTGCCTCGTCCATGGGCACCAGCTGCGGGTTGGCATACAGCTTGTCGGCCAGCGGCTCAATGCCGGCTTCGCGGGCGATCATGCCCTTGGTGCGGCGCTTCGGCTTAAAGGGCAGGTAAATGTCTTCCACCTCTTGCTTGGTCGCGGCGGCGTCGATGGCAGCCAACAGGGCGGGCGTGAGCTTGCCTTGTTCTTCAATGCTTTTGACCACCGCTTCCTTGCGGTCGCGCAGTTCGCGCAGGTAGCTCAGGCGGGCTTCCAGCTCGCGCAACTGGATATCGTCCAGCCCGTCCGTCACTTCTTTGCGGTAGCGGGCGATGAAGGGCACAGTGGCGCCGCCATCCAACAAGGCCACTGCGGCCTCGATCTGCTGGGGGCGTACCCGGATTTCTTGCGCAATTTGCGCGATGATTTTCTGCATTGCGAAAAAGCCGGTCAAAACCGGTGATGGAATTCAATCAAGGGCGCGAGTGTGCCACAGAGAGGATCTACACTTTGCCGATGCCGCGTGTTCTCTCTTTCCTGCTGGGTGCCAGCCTGTTAGCAGCCTTTTGTGGCGCGGCATGGGCGCAGCCGCTCACGGTGGGAATGGGCCTGAACAAGCCGCCTTATGTGATGGACGGTGGACAGGCCGGCCTCGAGGTGGAAATCGCCCGCCAGGCTTTTCAAGCCGTGGGGCTCAGCATGCATGCGCAGCAGTTTCCGCCGTCCAGGGCGCTCATGGTCTATCGCGCGGGTCAGCTCGACGTGCTATTGACAGTGGATGAAGGCATTGGCGGCGATGGCTTTTTTTCAGAGGTTTACATCGCTAACCAAAACATGGCCATCACTTTGACCGCGAACCATTTTCCGATCAAGCGGATAGAAGACCTGGCCGGCTATTCAGTGGCGGCTTTTCAAAATGCCAGTTTTTTGTTGGGCGAGCGGTTCAAGCGGGTCGCGGGCAGCCACCCCCGGTACACCGAGTACCCCCAACAAATCACCCAAAACAACTTGTTGTTCGCCGGGCGGATCGACGTGGTGGTGGGTGACAAGCGCATCCTGCACCACCTTCTGCGCGACTTGGACCCCAAGCTCGACCGCAACAAGCCGCTCACGATTCACCCCATTTTCCCGCTCAACCCGCGCAAAGCCGTTTTCAAAGACGCTGCTGTGCGCGACCAGTTCAATGCCGGTTTGAAGATCATCCAGAGCAACGGCGTGTACGACGCGATCCTCAAAAAGTACGCCAATTTGCAGTAGGCCGTTGGCCCCGGTGGCTTTATGGGGTACAAACTAGCCCCGCCCCCTTCCCTTTCCGCGTTCCCCTTCTCAGCGAGCAAACCGATGCAGCCGATTACCCCCAGCGTCGGCACCCTGCCCGCCCGCGCCCCCACCCAGTATCTCCATTGGACCGAACAGGGCCAAGCCTGCTCCGCCGTCTGGCGCTCTGAGCGCGGTGCGGCGCCGCCTGCGAAAGTGGTGCTGGCGGACGACACCTGGACTGCTGATGCGGCCTACCAAATGGCCTGTGGCGGTACGGCCCTGCTGTGGCGGGGCGACTTCCACAACGCGCGGCAACTGCTGCAGGCCCTGCAACGCCGCATTGACACCCCGCCCAAACGCAAAAACCGGGGTGCAAAAGGCCTTAGTGCGGCACCTATAGATGGCCCGATGGACCCCCAGGTTTTTCATTTGCACCGCCAAGCCCAAGCGCAGCGGGCGCGGATCCTGGCCATGGTGTTGGTGCCCTTGGATGGCAATTACGACATCACACTGCGCCGCGCGCCCGACTCGCGCCTTGCCTGCACAGAAGCTTGGGGGCCAGTGGTCGAACCAGCGCAAACCAGCGTGGCCTCGCTGCGGGATGTTCTGGCGATGCGCAGTGCCAGCGAATGGCGCAAAAATGGCGTGGAGATTGCCGCTCTGGGCCCCGCACCCGTCAACAGGATCCACCCGCACTACGGCGTTTTTTCGCCGGTGCGCGGGGAGTACATCGACCTGGTGGCGGCGCAACCCTTACCTGCGCAAGACGCAGCAGGTGTGCAGGAGAGCGTCCCCTACCGGGCTTTTGACATCGGTACCGGCTCCGGCGTGCTGTCGGCGGTGCTGGTTCGCCGCCGGGTGGCCCAAGTGGTGGCTACTGATCAAGACGGTCGGGCCATGGCTTGCGCCGGAGACAACTTCGCCCGATTGGGCGTGGCTGCTTCGATTGAATTGCAGCAAACCGATATGTTCCCGGAGGGGCGCGCCAATTTGGTGATGTGCAACCCCCCGTGGCTTCCTGCCAGGCCGAGTGCACCGGTGGAATATGCGGTCTACGACGAAAACAGCCGGATGCTGCTCGCATTTCTGGCGGGCTTGCCGGGCCACCTGTTGCCCGGTGGCGAGGGGTGGCTGATTCTGTCGGATCTGGCCGAGCGCTTGGGGCTCCGCAGTCCCACCATGTTGACGGACGCTATAGCGGCTGCTGGCTTGGTGGTGCTCGGCCGCAGCGACGCCAAACCGGTCCACGCCAAAAGCCAGGCTCCAGTGGATGCGCTTCACCCGGCGCGCAGCCGGGAAGTTACCAGCCTGTGGCGCTTGGGCGTGGCCCCCGTGGTGCATTGAGCCTTTGAGGCGATTCACCAAAACAAAAGGCCCTGAAACAGGGCCTTTTGTTTGGCAAGTCTGCTGGCCATCGGCCGGCAGCGCTTGCAGGGCTTAGCGGTGACGCTTGCCTGGGTTCTTCTTGCTACGGGTAGCAACACCACGCTCCAAGCTCACGCGCTGGCCACGGCCGCCGGTAGGCAGGGTGAAGCCGGGCAGTGGCTGGGGAGCGGGAGTAGCTTTGCGGTCTGCTTCAGTAAAGATTTTGTTGCCCATGTGGCGATCCTGTTGAGGTTGGTGAGAAAACCGGTATTTTCTCATTTTTTTGGGCCGCTATCGGCACCGGTGTCAATCAAGGCCCCACAGCAGGGCGAAAAGCGCGGATTTGCCACAATCCAGACATGCTTGCCTACTACTCGGACCAGTTTGTTTTGCCCTTGCCGGACGGTCACCGCTTCCCGATGGCCAAGTACCGCATGTTGCGCGACCGGATCGCGGCGGAGCTCCCCGCTATTGCCCTGCACGAGGCACCGGCCGCCACCGAGGGTGAGTTGGCGTTGGTGCATACGCCGGCCTATATTGACTCGATTTTGCAAGGCACGGCAGAACCTGCGGTGCTGCGTGAAATCGGTTTCCCCTGGAGCCCGGCGATGGCCGAGCGGGCTCTACGCTCAGTTGGTGCGACGGTGGCCGCTGCCCGCTCCGCCCTCGTGGCGGGTGTTGCAGCGAACCTAGCGGGCGGCACCCACCATGCCTATGCCCACAAGGGCGGCGGCTTTTGCGTGTTCAACGACCTTGCCGTGGCCGCCCGGGTGATGCAAGCGGAATGGGGCCGCAGCCGCAACCCGGACGGCAGTCGCCGCAGTCCGTTGCAGGTGGCGGTTATTGATTTGGATGTGCACCAAGGCAACGGCACCGCGAGCGTGTTTCAAGGCGATGACTCGGTGTTCACCCTCTCATTGCACGGCGAAAAAAATTTCCCCTTCCGGAAGGAAGCCAGTGACCTCGATATCGGGTTGCCCGACGGCTGCACCGATGATGAATACCTAAGCACCCTGGACCACGCCCTGCAAGAGTTGGAGCTGCGCTTCTCCGCCGATTTTGTATTTTTTCTAGCAGGTGCTGACCCGCATGAGGGAGACCGCTTGGGGCGACTCAAACTCACTGCAGCCGGCCTTCACGCCCGGGACCAAAGAGTGCTGGATTGGTGCCTGGACCGGAGGCTGCCTGTAGTGATCACCATGGGTGGTGGCTACGGCCATGACTTGGAGCAGACGGTTGCGGTGCAAATGCAAACCTATACGCTCGCCGCCGCCCATGCGCAGCGCTGGGCGGAGGCTACCGTCTATATCTGATAAGTCGGCGCAGTTTGGACTGCGGCGGTTTCAGAGAACTTCAAGCGCCAGGCATTGAACTGCTCCAGTGGCAGCGGTCGACTCAAGTGGTAGCCCTGAGCCTCGTCACACGACAGAGCACGCAGTTTGTCGGTGATCACCTGGTTCTCCACCCCTTCGGCCACCACGGTTTTGCCGAGGTTGTGGGCGAGTTCGATGGTCGACTTCACGATCAAGCTGTCGCTCTCGTCGCCGTCCATGCCCATGACAAAAGATTTGTCAATTTTGAGCTCATTGACGGGCAAACGCTTGAGGTAGGCCAGTGAAGAGTAACCAGTACCGAAATCATCAATCGACAACTTGAAGCCACGCTGCGAAAGGCGGTTAAGCGTTGCCTCGGCCCGGTCCGGGTCGTCCATGATGGCACTCTCGGTGATTTCCAGGCAGAACGATTCTGTCGCTACACCGTGCTTGCGCATCAGGACTTCGAGCTTGTCAGGGAAGTCCTGGTCCAGCAAGTCACGAGTCGACAAATTCACTGACACGCACAAAGGCCCGCCGCCAGCGTTCAGCAGCTGCATATTGCGGGCTACTTCTTCAAACATCCACAAGGTCATTTGCCGGATATAGCCCGTTTGCTCGGCAAAAGGGATGAACTGCATCGGCGGCACCAGGCCGCGCACAGGGTGCTGCCAGCGCACCAAGGCCTCTGCAGACGAGACGGTGCCGCTGGCTATATGGAGTTTGGGCTGAAGGTAGACCCGCAACTCGTTGTTTTCTACGGCGTGGCGCAGCTCTGAGAGCATCGAGAGCGTTTCAGGGCTGGAGGAGTCGAGGGCCGCGTGGTAAATCTGGATGCCAGTCGATTTGTTTTTCGCGACATACATGGCAATCACGGCGCGGCTCAGCAGGCGGTCTACATCTCCTGCATCGCTCGGCCAGCTGGCAATACCGATACCCGCACTGATGTCGACCGTCTGGTCTTGCATCTTCATCGGGGCTTCAAATGCTTGTGCCACCTGTTTGGCAAACGGCAACGCTCCGGCGGAATCCACGCCCTCCAGAACGATGGCGAACTCATCGCCACCGACCCGGGCGATGTTCTCGCGCACGATGCCGGGAATACTAACCAGGCGCTCGGCGACTGCGATCAACAGTTGGTCGCCGAAGGCGTAGCCCAGCACGTTGTTCACGAACTTGAAGCGGTCCAGGTTCAGCATCACGATGGTCACGGGTTGGCTCGCCCCTGACTCTTGGGTGTTGCTGTTGATGGCCATCGTTACCAGATCCCGGAACTGGATGCGGTTGGGCAAGCCAGTCAAACGGTCCCAAAATGCCAGTGCGCGGATTTCATCCTGTTGGCTCTGGATGCTGGTCCGCATGTGGTTGAACGCACGCGAAAGATCTCCGATCTCGTCCCGGTGCCGCAGCGCAGGCAAAGCCATGGAGTAGTCCCCTGCGCTCAGCTGATCGGACGCCTTGGAAAGTTTGCGCAAAGGCACGGTGATGCGCCGGGCGAGAATGAAGCTGCCCACGGTAAACAGCACCATGGCGATCGCGGCGAGTGCGAGCAGTGCCTGCTCCACCCGGGAGAACGGCTCCACAAACACATCAATCGGGCGTAGCATGTAGACCTCAAGCCCCGATGAGTGGCTGCGGTCGCTCGATTTGCGCGCCACGTATTCGCGGTCATTCAAAATGGCGTTGCCACCATCTTTGAGGTTCAACAGTGCCGGATACGTGGACGACGGCAAACTGCTAACGGTCACGCCACCGGTGGAGCCAATAATTGCCAAATCGGCCCGACTCACTTTGACCAAGTCTTCCACCTGCTCCCGGGTGATGGGGAACGCCATCATTACCCAGCCCACCTGGACCGGGGCGTTCAGGGGCACCATAACAGTAACCAGCACCTTTTCGTCAAAATCGATGAGCGCATAGCCGTCACCGCCGGATGCCAGTCGGCTCGCAGTTTGCTGGAAGAACCCGACCAAACCGGCTTCGGTGAACGCATCGGTGCTCGACGCTTGCAGCTTGTAGTCGACCGTCAGCAGGGCTGCGAAGGTAGCGCCAATGCGCCCGGAGCTGTTGTCCAGCACCGAGCGGATGGTCTCGGTATCGCCACTCAGCACCGCATCGCGAAAGCCAAAGTCGGTAGCGAGCACCATGGCGCTCTGGCGCAAACTGGCTGCCCGCTGCTCCATCAAGGCCCACCAATTGGCATCGACCGTGATCAGTTCTTCTTTGACCTGTTGGCGAACGATATCGTCAATGTTGCGCTCGGTGATCAGATAGGAAGCCGACTGAATCACCAAAAGAATAGCGATCGACATGGACACAAACTTGGTGCCCACCCCGAAATTGCGCATGAATCGAAACAGCGTCAAGCCGTGCTCCCCGCCACTTTGACAGTGATACTGTCATTACCCGGTGTTAGTTTGACCGGCTGCTCGCTCAATGGTGCACCCGGTAGAACGGTAGAGTGCCAGGCTTTGAGCTGGTAATTGCCAGCCGGGGCATCCAAGGTGAGACGGCCCCTGCCGTCGGTGACACCGAAATACGGGGTTTCTACGATCAATACCCACGCCACCATGTTGTCGTGGATGTTGCAGCCCAGCACGGCCACTCCGGGTTTGTCGAACACCACTGGAGCTGCCGGAACGCCGGAATACAGCTTCAATTCGAATTTTTTGGCCGGAGAGAACGAGTAGACATGGTGCCGAACCGTGTCTTTGTTGGGAAACAAGACCGAGGTGTTGGGTGTC
Source organism: Rhodoferax sp. UBA4409 (assembly GCA_002390825.1). Lineage (GTDB taxonomy): Bacteria > Pseudomonadota > Gammaproteobacteria > Burkholderiales > Burkholderiaceae_C > Allorhodoferax. The sequence continues at coordinate 10,433 of DGQR01000037.1, read as the reverse complement.
ACCACGGCGATTTGTGGGGAAAACTGTTTCGCAATTTGAATAACTTCGACGCCGGAAAGCGGCTTGGCTGCGGCCTTCGCGGCGGGAGACTCGAGGAAAATTACCGCATTTGCGAGGGGTTTGCCGTCTTTGTCGGTCACCGTCACCTGGGTGTTGGCGAAAGCCGTGCCCGCAGCGCAAAGGGTGACGGATGAAAGCAGTCGTAAGGGCAGTAATTTCCAACGCATCGAGCTCTCCAACCAAGTGTTCAGTCCGGGCTTTGATCTCATTTTGCCCGAAACTAACAGATGGTCAGTGATTTAGCGGAGTAATCTTTTCAATTCCTCACCTAGATGAGGCTTATGGGCGAATGGGTCGGTGGGGTTGCGCGCCAGCATCACGTCTTCCATGCGGGTTTGCACAGAAGCAATCGCCTTGGGATGGCTATAAATATAGAAGCGACCTTCCGCCACCGCATCGAACACCATTTGTGCGACTTCGGCGGCTGTGACCTTGCCGCTAGTGACCGCCTTGTCGGTCATGGCCTGGCCGATCATCTGGCTACGGGTGAGTTGGGCTGGAGCCGCATCCGAGGGACGGTTGCGCTCGCTCTGGCTGATGCCGGTCGGCACAAAGAAGGGGCACAGCACGCTGGCAGACACCTGGTCGGTGACCAGCGCCAAGTCCTGGTACAGGGTCTCGCTTAGCGACACCACGGCGTGTTTGCTCACGTTGTAAACCCCCATGTTGGGCGCGTTCAGCAGGCCGGCCATGCTGGCGGTGTTGACGATGTGGCCCTGCCATGTCGGGTCTTGTTGGGCGGCCTCCAGCATCATGGGGGTGAACACCCGCACGCCGTGGGCCACGCCCATGAGGTTGACGCCCAGCACCCATTCCCAATCGCGGGCGGTGTTCTCCCAGATCAGGCCACCTGCCCCTACGCCGGCATTGTTAAACACCAGGTGCGGCGCGCCAAAGCGCTGCAGCGTGGCGGCACCCAGCGCCTCCACCTGTTCGGCCTGCGACACGTCGACCCGCATGCCTAGCACCTGAGCGCCTGCGGCCTCCATTTCGGCAACCGCCTTGTCCAGCGCGTCTTGCTGCACGTCAGCAAGCACCAGGTTCATGCCCAGCCGGGCGCCTATGCGTGCGCACTCCAGCCCAAAGCCGGAGCCGGCGCCGGTCAGCACAGTGGTTTTGCCTTGAAAGTTTGGAATCAAAGGGGTTCTCCTCGTTATGGGTGTAAGTCAGCGCTGTTTTTCAAGCGCCGCGCAGCATTTCCAGGTGCGGAATGCCGTCTTCAATGTAGGGCTGCCCCACATCCACAAAGCCGTGTCGCTCGTAAAAGGCCTTGAGGTGGGCTTGCGCGCCGATGCGAATCGGTTGAGGGCCCCACTCGGCTTCCAGCGCTTTAACGGCCTCAGCCATCAGCAAGTGGCCGAGACCACCACCGCGGGCATCGGGCTTGGTCACCACACGGCCTATGCTGGCTTCGTCAAAGGTGACTCCGGCGGGAAAGCAACGTACGTAAGCGATGAGTTCTGTCTTGGCTTGCCCAACAGCTCCGCCGGGGAGTTCGGGTGACAGTGGGTTCTGCGCAGGTAAAGGAGGAGCCCGCAACGCGGGCGGGGGACACGGAGCAGAGCCCGCTGCCGCCCGAACTCCCAGCAAGTGCATGGCCTTGTCGTCCAGCCCATCCATATCCTGGAACACACAGTTCTGCTCCACCACAAACACCTCGCTGCGCAGTCGCAGCAATTCGTACAACTGGTCGCGGCTCAGCGCTTCAAATGCGAGCCACTGCCATTGAATATCCAAGCTCATGCCGGCGCCGCCTTGAGCACATAGCCGATGCGCGGAAAGTGCACATGCACGGTGCCGGCACGCTCGTCCACACGCTTCAGCGTAAAGCGGGTGCGGGTGGCGGCAATCAAGGTGCCGGCGGTAGCTTCCTGGCCGAAGGTTTCGGCGGCGATGGTCACTTCGCTGCCCAGAGGGATACCGTGCTCGTCCTGGAAATAGGTGTCCAATGGGGCTGTAGCTCCCGCAGCATCTGCGCAAGCTGCTATGGCTTCTGTAGCAGACAGTTTCTCGAAGCTGCCGTGGCCGATGGCCGCCATGCGTGCCATCCATGCCTGTACCGAAGGGGTTGCGTTCAGGATGTCGGCCATCACCGGTACCCGTTTGGCGGTGAACCACAGGGGGTGGTAGGCGGCAAAGTCCGCCACGCAGGGGACTTGCCCCAACAAAAAGTCCTGGCCTTCGAGCATGCTGGCGATGCGGCGCAAGTAGCTCTTGTAGGCCGCAGCAGCGTCACCCGGGCGCAGGCGCGTCATGCCGCTGGACATGGCGGCGCGGTCGGCGCCGAAGGCCTTGGCAGCTTCGGGGGGCGCGCCCTCAAACATGCTGGCCACCCCTTTGGGCTGCAGGTTGTAGGCCATGGCGGCCCAGAACAAAGTGCTGTCCGCCCACTGGGCCACGATGCGGCTCAGGCCCTTGTCGTCTTCGGGGTAGAGGGTGGGTGTGGGCCGCAGCTGCTCCAGCACTTCGCAGATCAGCGCGCTGTCGCAGTACACATCAGCGCCGACTTGCAGAAACGGCGTTTTGCGGTAGCCGCCGGTCAAGGCGACCACATCGGGTTTGGGCATGATGGCCGGAATGATGACCGACTTCCAAGCCAGCTGTTTGTAGCCCAGCACCAGGCGCACCTTTTCAGAAAAAGGCGAGGTGGGGTAATGGTGAAGAATGAGGTCTGTCATGGGTTTCTCCAGAAAAATCAATACGGCATGGCGCGCTGCAGGATGGCGTCAAAGTCCACCGCAGCACCCAGGGTGCCGAAGCTGTAGCCCCAGTTGCCACCCAGCCGGGAATCACAAAACGCCTCGAACACCGCAGTGGGCGCCGTTTGGTACAAGAGCGCAGCTTGTACGGCGAGTGCCACGTCTTGCGCTAGGCGGCGGGCTTCCATCTCGGACGCCATCAGCTCTACCCGTGTGGGCAAGGCTGCGGCCAGCCGGTCGAGTGCGGGGTGCGCGCCACGGGCAGGGGCCAGTTCACGGGCCAGGGCTGCAGCGGTATCGCCCTTGCGCAGGGCGCGCAACAGGTCCAGCGCCATGATGTTGCCCGCGCCTTCCCAGATGGAGTTGAGCGGCATCTCGCGGTAGATGCGGGCCATGGTGCCTTCTCCGCCCTCCTCCACATAGCCGTTGCCGCCCAGGCATTCCATGGCTTCTTGGGCAAAAGCAGCGCCGCGCTTGCAAATCCAGTATTTGGCGACCGGCGTCAGCAGGCGGCCCATCAGCAGTTCATGCGGGTCAGATGCATGGTCAAAAGCGCTTGCGAGCTTCATGGAGAGTGCGCAAGCCGCTTCGCATTCGATAGCAAGGTCGGCCAGTACATTGCGCATCAGCGGTTGCTCGATCAGGGCCTTGCCAAAGGCCTGGCGCTGCGAGGTGTGGTGCAGCGCGATGCTGAGCGCCTGGCGCATAAGGCCGGTGGTGCCCAAGGCACAGTCCAGCCGGGTCATGGTGCCCATTTCCAGAATCTGCGGCACGCCGCGTCCCTCCACGCCCACCAGCCAGGCCGTGGCGTGCTGGAACTCGACTTCGGAGCTGGCGTTGGCGTGGTTGCCCAGCTTGTCTTTCAGGCGCTGGATACGGATGGCATTCACGGTGCCGGGTGACTGCGGATCCGCAAAGTCGGGCAGGATGCGCGGCACAAAAAAGCAGGACAAACCCGCCGGGCTTTGCGCCAGCACCAGAAAGGCGTCGCACATGGGGGCCGAGAAAAACCACTTGTGGCCCAGCAGCTTGAATCGCGGGCCCCATGCATCTTCGCCATCGGGGATGGCTTGCGTCGTGTTGGCCCGCACGTCCGAGCCGCCCTGCTTCTCCGTCATGCCCATGCCCATGGTCAGGCCGCGTTTGTGGCGGTAGAGCTTGAACCCGGGGTCATAGGCCCGCGCCATCAGGCCCGGTGCCCAGGCTTCAAACACGGCCGGGTTGCCCCGCAACGCCGGCAGCACCGCGTAGGTCATGGAAATCGGGCACAGGATGGAAGGCTCGGCCTCGGTGAACAGCATGAATGCAGCCGCCCGCCGCAGGTGGGCGCCCTCACCCGCCGCCGGGTCCCAGGGGCTGCCATGCAGGCCGGCTTGGGCGGCAGCATCCATCAGCGCGTGGTAGCTGGGGTGGAACTCCACCTGGTCCACCCGGCGCCCCAGCCGGTCGTGGCTGTGCAGCACTGGTGGGTGGGTGTTGGCCAGGCGCGCATGGGTCTGCACCGCGCGGCTGCCCATTTGCGCACCCAGCGATTGCAGTGCAGACGTATCCATGCCCGGCGCGTGAAAAGCCAGAGCGCTCTGCAAGGCGCGGTTGCCCGCCAGCAGTTGGGTATCTGCTAAGGGCTCGGCCTGGTTGAACACCGTGTGGTTGGCCGGGTAATCGGTCTCGCTGTGCATGCTGTCTCCTCAAACGCTATTCTTTTGATAGCTGCTTGCGCTTGCTTAACGGGCGCCAGAGGCCAATTTGGCCCATAAAGCGCTAATCGGTGGCAATGCCAGTGCCCGGTGCGTTCAGTGCGTTCACGCTGCGTGCGCCGGTGGCTAGGCGTTTCATGTACTTGAAGGTGCCGGTGGCGTGGGCACAGGCTTTGCCGTTGGCATCAAACACCGTGGCCTGGGTAAAGGCCATGGTGGCGGTGCGGTGCATCAGCTCACCCTTGGCGGTCAGGGCGCCGACAGCGGGTTGCATGAAGCTGGTCTTCATCTCGATCGTGACCACACCCAGCTCCGGTGTTTCACTGCGGGCCGCGGTGGCCATGGTCACATCCAACAGGGTCATTTGCGCGCCACCATGGGTGACGTTGAACGAGTTCAGGTGTTCAGGCCGTGGCGTGTAGAGGATCTCAGAGCGCCCGCCCTCAAACACCGTGAGCTCGAAACCGAGGTGGGTGACGAAGGGAATCTCAACGCCGAAACCCACCGCTTTTTCCCAAAGGTTACTCATGCACCGGTAACCACGCTCACGCCGCCGTCCACCGCCAGCCATTGGCCGGTGATGTGTTTGCCGGCGTCGGACGCATACAGCACGCACAGGCCCTTGAGGTCTTCGTCGTCGCCCAAGCGTTTGAGGGGGGCAGCAGCGGCCAGGTTTTCTTCGCCCATGGCTTGCAACAAACCGGCTGTCATCTTGCTGGGAAAAAAGCCCGGGCACACCGCGTTCACGGTGATGTTGTATTTGCCCCATTCAGCTGCCAAAGCGCGGGTGAAGTTGATCACCGCGCCCTTGGAGGTGTTGTAGGCAATGGTTTGCATAGCCGGCGGGTTGCCGTTGAGCCCGGCAATCGAGGCTAGGTTGATGATGCGACCACCGTACTGTTGACCCGCCGCTTGCGCGCTCTGGAAGCGCGGAATCATGCTCTTCTTGGCGATGATCTGGCTCAGCAAAAAGTAGCCACGCACATTGAGGTTCATCACCTTGTCCCAGGCCTCCAGTGGGTGGTCCTCAGCAGGCGCGCCCCAGGAGGCGCCGGCGTTGTTGACCAGAATGTCCACATCGCCCAAGCGCTGCAGGGTTTCATCGGCCAAGCGCTGAATTTCGGATTCTTTGGCGCAGTCGGCAGCCACCCAGCGTGCATCAATGCCTGCGGCTTGCAGCTCGGCACAGGCTTCTTCCAGATCTGCCGCTTTGCGCGAGCTGATCAGCACTTTGGCGCCGGCTTCGCCCAAAGCGTGGGCCAGTTGCAGGCCCAGGCCGCGGGAGCCTCCGGTGATCAAGGCGGTCTTGCCGGTGAGGTCGAAAAGTTGTTGGATGGTGCGTGTCATGCGGTCAGCCCGGAGTTGCAAAAGAGGTGGACGGAATTGTGCGCAGAACCCTGTGCAAAAGCCTGTCCCCTCAGCGATAGAAGCGGGTGCTTGGGCCTATTCGCCGCGCAAGCGCGAGCGGATAAACACCATCACCACGCCGCCCACGACCGCCAGGCCGCCAAGGTTGTAAAACAAGGCCGCGTCTTGCGCCTCTTGTTGGTCGATAAAGTAGCCCAACACCATGGCCAGCAGGCCGCCGTAAATCAACGCCCAGATCAAGCGCTCCATGCGCACCAATTTAACGTTGGTGGTGCCGTTGTATTTCTTAAAAAATGCCATCAGAAAGCTCCTTCGGGGAATGTTGCACAAGTCAGATCCCTCGATTGCACCACACCCAGCCAGGCATTTATCTTTGGCAACTCATAGTGGAAGAAGAATTTGGCGCAACCCACATGCCCCTGCGTCTCCAGCGTCTCTTGTTGCGGGTCGTTATCCAGCGCGCAACCGGCCACGTCCAGCCAAATCCAGGCGAGCACTGTGTGGCCGAAAGCCTGCATGTAGGGCACCGCGTTCGCCAGCGCCTCGCCGGGTATGCCGGTAGACCAGGCCTTCTGGGTGGCAACACCCACATCCTGTAAGGCGCGGGCAAGCGCCTTGGCGTGTGGCGCCAGCGCGGGAATGCCATTGCAGCGGTTGACGGTGGCCATGATGCGGTGGCTTAGCAGCGTGAGGCCTTTGCCCTCCTCCATAAGCACCTTGCGCCCCAGCAGGTCCATGGCCTGAATGCCGTGGGTGCCTTCGTGGATCATGTTCAGGCGGTTGTCGCGCCAGTATTGCTCCACCGGGAAGTCGCGGGTATAGCCATAGCCGCCGTGCACCTGGATCGCCAGTGAGTTGGCTTCCAGGCACCACTCGCTGGGCCAGCTTTTGGCAATCGGGGTCAGCACCTCGAGCAGCAAGCGGGCTTCTTCCGCGTCTTGAGCGGTACCGGTGTGTTGCTCGTCAATCAGTCGGGCGCAGTACAGCTCCAAGGCCAACGCGCCTTCGCAATAGGCTTTTTGCGTGAGCAGCATGCGCTTCACATCGGCGTGCTCAATGATGCGGGTTTGCGGAGCGGCGGCGTCTTTGCCGGCCCCAGTAATAGGGCGACCCTGTGGCCGGGTTTTGGCGTAGTCCAGCGAGGCGTAGTAGCCCGCCATCCCCAACATGGTTGCGGCAATGCCCACGCCGATGCGGGCCTCATTCATCATGTGGAACATGCAGGCCAGGCCCTTGCCCGGCTGCCCCACGAGGTAGCCCACGGCGCCTGCGCCGTTTCCAAAGGGTCCGCCTGCTTGGCCATCGACGGGGAACTTGCCCTCGCCAAAGTTCAGTAGTGTGTTCGTGGTGCCGCGCCAGCCCAACTTGTGGTTCAGGCCGGCGAGCGCCACGTCGTTGCGCACGCCCGTCAATTCACCCCGCGCATTCACCATCTTCTTGGGAACGATAAAGAGCGATATGCCGCGGGTGCCCGGAACCAGCTTGCCGTCCGCATCTGGAATCTTGGCGAGCACCAGGTGCACGATGTTTTCGGTGAGCTCGTGCTCGCCGCTGGAGATCCACATTTTGTTGCCACGCAGGCGGTAACGCGCCCCTAGCGGGTCAGACTCAAAGCCCTCCCCATCCGGCACTGCGCGGGTGGCTACATCACTCAGAGATGAGCCGGCCTGCGGCTCGCTCAGGCACATGGTGCCGGCCCAGCGGCCCGAAAACTCGTTGTGGGCGAACACCTGCTTTTGCAATTCGGTGCCGTGCGCCATGAGCAAATTGGCATTGCCCACGGACAGCAAACTGGAGCCTATGCTGACCGAGGCGCAGGCAAAAAACGCATTGGCTGCTGCCTCCACGCTGTAGGGCAGCTGCATGCCGCCGATGTCGTAGTCCTGCGCCGCGCTCAGCATGCCCGACTCGGCATAGGCCTTGAACGCATCGTGGGTGGCCTGCGGTAGGGTGACCTTGTCGCCATCAAAATGCGGCTCCTGCGTGTCCACCAGGCGGTTGAACGGCGCGTACTTCTCGCGCGCAATGCGCTCGCAGGTGTCCAGCACCGCGTCAAAGGTTTCACGGTTGTGGTCCGCAAAGCGCTCACGGCTGGTGAGGCCGGTGGTGTCCAGCCAGTCGTGGAGCAAAAAGTCGAGGGTGGTGCGCAAGGTCATGGACGAAGTCTCAAGAAAATAAAAAAGCCGGACTGCGGATTGTGCGCAGACCGGCTCGTTTCAGATGGCCAATAGTGTCGTGCGGGTTACAGCACTTCAAACACACCCGCCGCGCCCATGCCGCCGCCGATACACATGGTGACGCAGACGCGCTTGGCGCCGCGGCGCTTGCCTTCGATCAGCGCGTGGCCAGTCAGGCGCTGGCCGGATACGCCGTAGGGGTGGCCCACCGCGATCGCACCGCCGTTGACATTGAGGCGGTCGGCGGGGATGCCCAGCTTGTCGCGGCAATAGAGCACCTGCACTGCAAAAGCTTCGTTGAGCTCCCACAGGTCGATGTCGTTCATGGTCAGGCCGAGGCGCTTCAAGACCTTGGGGATGGCGAAGACCGGGCCAATGCCCATTTCGTCAGGCTCGCAACCGGCCACGGCAAAGCCGAGGAAGCGGCCCAGAGGTTGCAAACCTTTTTGCTCAGCCAGCTTTTCATGCATCAAGACCGCTGCGCCACCGCCATCGGAAAACTGGCTGGCGTTGCCCGCAGTAATGAGCCCGCCGGGCAGTGCAGAGCGCAGTCCGCTGATGCCCTCTTTGGTGGTGCCGGCGCGAATGCCCTCGTCGTCGCTCACGGTGACTTGCTTGGTCATCAGGCCCATGACTTTGTCTGCCACGCCCATGGTGACGGTGATGGGTGCAATTTCGGCCTTGAACAAACCGGCTTCCAGCGCGGCAGTGGCACGTTGCTGGCTGGCAGCGCCGTATTCGTCCATGGCGTCGCGGCTGATGTTGTAGCGCTTGGCTACGTTCTCCGCGGTTTGCAACATGTTCCAGTAGATCTCGGGCTTGTTTTTGCTCAGCCAAGGGTCGTTGAGCATGTGGATGTTCATTTCCTGTTGCACGCAAGAAATGGCTTCCACACCGCCCGCGACATACACATCGCCTTCATTGGAGATGATGCGCTGCGCCGCGGTAGCAATAGTTTGCAAGCCGGAGGAGCAAAAGCGGTTGATGGTCATGCCCGACACCGTGACGGGGCAACCGGCACGCAGGGCCACCTGGCGCGCGATGTTGGCACCGGTGGCGCCCTCGGGGGTGGCACAGCCCATGATGACGTCATCCACCTCGGCGGCGTCGATGCCGGCACGCGCAATCGCGTGCTCGACGGCGTGTCCGCCCAGCGTGGCGCCGTGGGTCATGTTGAAGGAACCCTTCCAGCTCTTGGCCAGGGGGGTGCGTGCGGTAGAAACAATAACTGCAGATGTCATGGTGATTCCTTGAATGGTGTGAACGGCGCGAACGCTCAGTTGAAGGTTTTGCCTTCAGCGGCCAAACGGGCCAGCAGCGGCGCGGGTTGCCAGAACTTGGCATCGTCCAGCGGGTTCTTGGCAAAGCGGTTCATGGCTTGCACCACGTTGAACAGGCCGACTTCATCGGCGTAGTTCATCGGGCCGCCGCGGTGTGCGGGGAAGCCGTAGCCGAAGATGTACACAATGTCGATATCACTGGCCTTGGCGGCAATGCCCTCTTCCAGAATGTGGGCGGCTTCATTCACCAGGCTGAACACCAGGCGTTGCACGATTTCTTCGTCCGAAATCTTGCGGGGTGTGATGCCCAGCGCCTTGCGGTGCTCTTCAATCATGGCCACCACTTCCGCATTCGGGATGGCGTCGCGCTTGCCGGGCACATAGTCATACCAGCCGGCACCGGTCTTCTGGCCGAAGCGGCCTTTTTCGCACAGCAAGTCAGCGGTTTTGCTGTACTTCATGTCTGGCTTTTCGGTGTAACGGCGCTTGCGGATCGCCCAGCCGATATCGTTGCCAGCCAGATCGCCCATGCGGAAGGGGCCCATCGCCATGCCGAATTTCTCCATGGCCTTGTCCACTTGCTCGGGGGTGCAGCCTTCATCCAGCAGGAAGCCACCTTGGCGGCCGTACTGCTCGATCATGCGGTTTCCGATGAAGCCGTCGCACACGCCAGACACCACGGCCGTCTTTTTGATCTTTTTGGCGATCGACATGACAGTGGCCATCACTTCTTTGGCGGTCTTTTCTCCGCGCACCACTTCCAGCAGTTTCATCACGTTCGCAGGGCTGAAGAAGTGCAGGCCCACCACGTCTTCCGGGCGCTTGGTGAAGCTGGCGATTTTGTTGACGTCCAGGGTGGAGGTGTTGGAGGCGAGGATGGCACCGGGCTTCATCACGCGGTCCAGCTCTTTGAACACGGCTTCCTTGACGCCAATCTCTTCAAACACCGCTTCGATCACCATGTCGGTGCCGGTGAGGTCGTCGTAGCTCAGGGTGGTGGTCAGCAGGCTCATGCGCTGCTCGTACTTGTCTTGCTTGAGCTTTTTCTTGGCGACTTGGGCTTCGTAGTTCTTACGGATCGTGGCAATGCCGCGGTCCAAGGCTTCTTGCTTCATTTCCAGCATCTTGACGGGGATGCCCGCGTTCAAGAAG
>DGQR01000084.1:25706-51466 GCA_002390825.1 Rhodoferax sp. UBA4409 | reverse complement strand
TCGCTTTTTTCTCATTCAGCAAGCACGCCAAAAATTTTTGGCGTGCAAGGGCATGGCGGCATGAGCCTAACGCTTGAGCGTACCTAACTCAGGCATTGCAAGCTGAACGGACATGATATTCATATGCATCTCAGCGCTCGTGCTCATTCGGCGTCCCATGATCCATAACGGAGGCCACCGGCTCCCTGCGTGCGGCAGTGGTAGCCCACTGGATCAGGTGCATGAATGGCGGCTATCGCGGCATTGTGGACAGCAAACCTGAAACGCTGATTTCCGCCGCTGATTGACCGGTCCTGAGATTCAGATGTCGAAAAGACATTCTACTTTCGGCGAAATTGAATGTCAGCTTACAACATTTGGGTGGACTTCTGAGGATTCCGACGAATATCGGCACTTGGCCCAGCTCGGACTCTCGGTCTAGCCGAACTAACAAAGTTTCAGCTTAGATCGCACCGCTCCGAAGCTGTCACTCGCCAACACCCGCAACTGGCCCAAAGCCGTCCCCCGCAATCCAGCGTCATGGCCCGAGACAGGCCTTTCACGGTTTACTGTCCTAAGGCAAGTTCAAGTCCATGCCGAGCCACTTGGCAAAGGTGAACGTGGCGAACACAAAGCCGACGGCCAAGAGCGCGAACACCACGGCCACCGCGGCACTCGTACGCACGACCACGCGCATCTCCTTCTTCGACTTGCCTTGGTCGTAATGCCATTTGATGGCAAAGAACATGGCTGTGCCGAACACGAGCACCTTGAACGCAAGAAAGACGATTGGTACCCAATCCATTATTTTTTACTCACCTTGCTTTGCCAGCCAATGAATGGCCCTGACCCGATGGCCGCCATCCAGCGCTTTCATAACCACCTGGGTGCGTTGCTGGTTGCGGTTTGATGCGCTGGGTCAGGCCTTGGGCGGCTCTGTCTTTTGGGGGGCTGGCGCTGCCGGCTTCTTGAGCCGGAACAGGGCTGCTGCAGCCTCTTTGTTGCGGGCTCGCTCGCCCATGATGCGGTCCAGCTCCTCCCGGCTACCTTTTCGCTTCATGTTGGGATCTTTACCAAATACGCCGGCCATAGTGTTGTTTCCTTTGGTCCAGTCTACCTGAGGGGCTATGGTGTTTGTCCGTCGGCGCACTGGCCGACTTGCTGTTTCTCTTGATTGCTATCAAATAAATAGCTGGTTGCGCGGGTTTTATGTGGGCTAGCGGTCGATTTGGCTTGTAATTGGTGTGAATGAGCCGTGGGGCAAGCACTGCGTCAGTTACGGGGCGAAGAATCGATGGATTCAACATCTTTCCCCCCTCAGGCAGGCCTCTATGACGCACCAGCAGTCTTACGAACACAAACGCACATCCGCCGACCAAGCCATCCGGCAGGTGCGTGATGGCGACACCATCATCGTCCCTACCGGTGTGGGCGAGCCCCCCAGTTTGCTGACCGCGCTGTCCGAGCAGCGGCAGAGCTTTCGCGATGTGAAGGTTTGCCAGATCCTGGCCATGCGCAAGTACGGCTACATCGACCCCGCCACCACCGAACACGTGCGCCACGTGGCCTTCTTTTTCGGCGGGGCCACACGGGCCGGCGGGCAAGAGGGGTGGATTGATTTCATCCCCAATTACTTCTCAGAGATTCCTGCGCAAATTGAGCGAGGGCAAATGGCTGCGGACGTGGTGTTTGCCATGGCCTCGCCCATGGACGAGCACGGCTTCTTTGCGTTAAGCCTGGGTGCGGACTACACCATGGCCGCTGTCAAAAAAGCCCGCGCTGTGGTGCTGGAGGTGAACCCCAACGTGCCCTTTGCCTTTGGCAACTGCCATGTGCACATCTCGCAAGTGGCGGCGCTGGTGGAGAGCGATGCGCCGGTACTCGAGGTGGGCCTGCCCAAGATCGGGCCGGTGCAGCAGGCCATCGGTAAATACGTGGCCGACCTGATTGACGATGGCTCCACGCTGCAGATCGGTTATGGCGGTATCCCCGACGCGGTGGTCATGCAGCCCACCGGCAAAAAGGACCTCGGCATCCACACCGAGATGATTGGCGACGGCATCATGACGCTCGTCGAGGCGGGCGCCGTGACCAACCAGCGCAAGAACTTTATGCCCGGCAAAATGGTTGCTACCTTCGGCCTTGGCTCTGCCAAGCTCTACCGTTTTATGCACCGCAACCCGGGGCTGGAGATGCACCCGGTCGAGTTCACCAACGACCCGGCCATTGCCGGCCTGAACGACAACCTGGTCGCCATCAACGCCACCTTGCAGATCGACTTTTTGGGCCAATGCGGCTCCGAGAGCTTGGGCCACGCGCCGTATTCCGGCACCGGCGGGCAGTCGGACTTTGTGCGCGCGGCCAACCGCTCCAAGGGCGGCAAGGCCTTCATCGTGCTGCCATCTACCGCCAAGGACGACACCATCTCCCGCATCGTGCCTTCGCTGTCGCCGTGCACCCATGTCACCACCAGCAAGAACGACATCAACTACGTGGTCACCGAATACGGCGTGGCCCAGCTGCGCGGCAAGTCCATGAAGCAGCGCACGCAAGCGCTCATCGCCATTGCACACCCCAAGTTCCGCGACGAGCTGACCGCACAGGCCAAGGCACTCAAAATTCTTTGAGCCTAGGCAGGGCGCGGGTCAAAGTGGCTTTGCTGCGCCAGTTGCTCCCAGAGTTGGCGCTCGGCGGCGCTGGTGGTGGGCGACACCGCAATGCTCACCACGGCATACATATCGCCATGCGCCTTGGCGGCCTTGGTGCCGCTGGCCATGCCCCGGCCGCGCAGCCGCAGGTGTCTGCCGGTGCTGGTGCCGGCGGGCACAGTCAGCAGCACTGCGCCCGATAGCGTTTCAACGCTGACCTCGGCGCCCAATGCGGCCTCCCACGGGGCCAGGGTCAGGTCGAAGTACAGGTCATCCCCATCCACCCGAAAGTGGGGGTGGGGCTCCCACTGCACATGCAGGTACAAGTCCCCGGCCGCTGCGCCACCCGCGCTGGGGTCTGCCTGGCCACGCAGGCGCACCCGCTGGCCGGCGTGCACACCGGGCGGTATTTGCACCTCGATCTCGCGCGTGCCCCCGGTTGCCGGAATCACTAGCGCAAGCGTGCAGCCCTGTGCGGCTTGCTCCAGCGTGAGCGTGACCGCACTTTCGCGGTCCCGGCCGCGCTGGGGCCCTGGTGGTCTGCGGGGGGCTTTGGCATGTTGCTCGCGGCCCATGGCATGGAGCAGGTCTGAAAGGTCCATGCCCGCGAAGTCGGGCATCTCCCGGCCAAAGTCAAAGCCGCTGAATCCGCGCGCTGGTGGGGCCATGGTGGCACCGTCGTTCTGGCGCTCCAGCTGGTCATAGAGGGCGCGTTTCTCGGGGTCTTTGAGGGTGGCATAGGCCAGCGCGGCGTTTTTGAATTTCTCCTCCGAGCCGGGTTTTTTGGAGACATCCGGGTGGTGCTGGCGCGCCAAGGCGCGGTAGGCTTTTTTGATGGCAGCCAAGTCCGCATCGCGCGGAACACTCAAGGCGGCGTAGTAGTCGACGTAGTTCATCAGCGTTCAGCCCGGGCGCCGGGTTTTCACCTTGGCACCGTCTTGGAGTTTGATATCGGGGTACACCACCACACGGGTGTCCAGGGGCAGGCCCTCGGGCACCCAGGCGTGGGTGCCGTTGCGGGCTTGCACCACCACCTCTCTCAGGCGCACATGGTCGCCATCGAGCACAAACACGCCCGACCGCGAGCCGATGGGGAACAGGGCACTCACCGGCACCATCAGGGCGTCGTCCACCACCTGCACCAGTACCCGTACATCCATCTTGAAGCCGTCGCCCAGCCCGCGCCAGGTTGCGGCTGGCGTGGTGATGTCCACAATGACATTCACTCGCTGTTCCTCCACCCCCAGTGCAGACACTTTGGTAAATGCTGCGGGCTCCACATAGCGCACCTGGCCTTGCAGCACCCCCGCACCGCCCCAGTTCAGCAACTGCACGGGCGTGCCGGGTACCACTTGGGCGGCTTCCTCGGTCAGGATGTCGACCACCGCCTCCAGCGCTGCAGGGTCCCCCACCTCCAGCAGGCCGGTGCCGGCGAGTACCACCCCTTCGCTTTGCTGCAAAACCTTCAACACCTTGCCTGCGACGGGCGAAGTCACCACGACTCCCATCCTGCTGCCGGTTGGGCCCGTGGTGCCAAGAGGGCGCAGCGGCACACGGGTTTGCTCCAGTGCAAAGCGGGCGGCGGTTTGTGCCTGCTGGGCGGCTTGTAGCTCGGTGGTGCGCAGTTGCTCGGCCAAGCGCACTGTGTCGCCTTGGGCCGCCGACACAAAGCCTTGGCGCACCAGGGCAGCGTTGCGCAATCCGTCTTGCTGGCTTTGGGCCAGTACGACGCTGGCCGCCGCAACGCTGGCTTGGGCTTGGGCCACACCCGCTTCGGCGGCGCCTATCCGTGCAGCTTGCTCGGCCTGGCTTCTGGCATCCAGCAGGGCAGGGGTCAATGGCGAGATAGAGGCCACAGCCGCACCCCGTGCCACGCTGTCGCCTTGCACCAGCTGAATGCGCGACAAGTGGCCCGCCACCGTGGCCGAGACGATGTAGCGTTCGCGCACCCGGGTTTTGCCGTCTTCTTGCACCGCCCGCTCAAAGCGGCCCCGGGTCACGCTGGCTACCTCCACTTCGGGCGGGCTGGGCCAAAACGCCCAAGCCAGCCCGGCCACAAGCAGCAGCGCCAGAGCTCCAAAAATCAGTTTGTTTTTCATGGGGATTCCAAAGGAGCGAGTCGGGCTGGGGGGAGTGCGTTCATTCGCGGGTTTTGAGCACACTGACCAGATCCAGCTGGTCAATGCGCCGGCGCACGATCCATGCGCTCACCCCGCCTGCCACCAGCACACACACCACGGCAAACGCATAGGTGGCAGGTTGAATCGCAAACGGGAAAGAAAACTCGTCGCTGCGGATCATGGTGACAATGCCCAGCGCCATCAGGTAGCCCAAGACCATGCCCACCGGCAAGGCGAGCACAATCTCAATGCCCAGCTCGCCCAGCAAAATGGCCGACACCTCGGTCCGGGTAAAGCCCAGCACCCGCAGGCTGGCCAGCTCCCAGGCGCGCTCAGCCAGCGCAATACGGGCGTTGTTGTAAACCACACCCACGGCAATGATGGTGGCAAACACCGTCAGCACCACACTGAACATCAGGATGTTGCGGGCCGTCACGTCGTTGATATTGCGGGCCATGACCCGCTTGCTGATGGCCACACCCACACGGGGCAAGTCTTTCAGGCGCTCCAGAAACGCGGGCTCATGGTCGCGCTCCACGCTCACCATGAGCTGGTTGACCATATCGCCCTCGTGCAGCAGCGCATTGAGTGCGCGGCGCTCCATATAGGCGTTCATGCCCAGGAGCTCGTGCACCGTGCCGGTGACCGGTAAATACACCACCTCGCGGCGGCCCTCTTGCAGCTCGACCCGCAGCAGGTCGCCGGGTTGCACCTTCAGCTTGTCGGCCAGCCGGTCGGTCAGCAGCAGCCCATGGCGCGGCGCAGCCAGGGCTTGTTTTTCCATGTTGACGATGCGAAACAGCTCAGGCATTTCCGCTTTGCCCTGAATGGCGCCCCGGTGGTGGGCATTGGCGTTGACCAGCCGCACCGCCACATTGCGCGCGCCCTCCACCGCGGTGACATGGGGCAGGTGGGCTGCAGCCTGTAAGGCCCGGGCGGGTGTGGCTTCCACCAGATTGATGGATACATCGCCCCGCAGCACTTGGCTGAACTGGGTGTCCATAAGCACCACCACCGCATCGCGCATGAAGGCGCCGGTAATCACGGTCGACATGGCCATGGCCACACCCAGCGTGGTGAACAGAGTGCGCAGGCGGTGGCGCTCCATAGTGCGCAGCACCATACGCAAGGGCGGTGAAAACCAGTTTTTCAAGCCCCAGCGCTCCAGCAGCATCGGCCGGTAAATGCCGGGCGCGGGTGGGTGCATGGCCTCGGCCGGTGCCAGCAGCACCGTAGCCCGAATGGCGCTGAGCGTGGCCAACACGGCTGCCCCTATGGCCACCGCCGCCGACACCACTATCAGCTCTGGCGCCATGCGGTAGTGCAGCGTCGGGAAGCGGAAAGACTTGGCATACAAGCCCACAAAGCCATTGCCCAGCACCGCACCCAGTGCCACACCCAAGGCCAGGCCCAGCAACACAATGACCAGCACCAGCTTGAGGTAGTGCCAACCAATGGCCGTGTTGCCATAGCCCAGCGCTTTGAGCGCAGCCACTTGCTCGCGCTGGGTGGCAATCTGGCGGCCCAGCACCACATTGAGCAAAAACGCAGCCACCGCCAAAAAGATGCTGGGCAACACGGTGCCCAGCACCTGTTGCTGCTTGATCTCGGAGCTCAAAATCACATCCGACATTTGCTGGTCGCGCCCGTGTGCGCTGATGCCCCCAAAAGGCGCTAGCAAACGGTCCAGCTGCGCAATCACTGCGTCCTCGCTGGCACCTGGGCTCAGCCGCACCGACACCTGGTTAAAGGCCCCCTCCATGTTGTAGGCGGTGGCCAGCGCGCGGCGGTCTACCCAAAAAACGCCAAAGCCCCGCTGATCCGGCGAGCCGCCCAAGCCCGCAAACACGTATTCCGGCGAAAGCCCTATGCCCACCAGGCGCAGGCGCTCACGGGTGCCGTTGATCAGCGCGGTGACTTCGTCCCCCGCCTTGAGCTGGTGCGCTTCGGCAAAGGCCTCAGACACCAAGGCCTCCAGGGCGCCACTGGTGTGCGCCGCCACCATGCGCCCGCTTTTGACCACGACCACATTCAAGGCCTGTGGCGCGAGCAGGTCCAAGCCGATGAGCTGGCCTGCCAGCGGGTCTGTCACCCCGGCAATACCCAAGGGCACCACATGCGCCAGCGCGGTTTGCAGGTGCGCCGCCCCCTCGATAGCAGCCAGCTGGGGCACCAGCGCCAGCGGGGCGCTTTTGAGGGTGGCAAACACATCCGCAAAGCGCGACTCCGCGTAGTACACATCGCGCGACCACGACAAAGAGTCAAACGCGCTAAAGCTGGTAATAAACCCGCCCACGCCGCTAGCCACGACCAGCGCGATGGTGAGCGCCTGGCTCCACATCAGGCGCAGGTCGCGCAGCAGCTTGCGGTCCAGGGTGGTCATGAGGTAGGGCTCACCATGCCAGCTCCGACGGCGCCACCTTGTGCGCGTTTTGCGCGATCCGCTCGATCCGCCCGCCGCCGAGGTAGAGCACCCGATCCGCCATGCCGGCAATGGCCGCGTTGTGGGTGATCACGATGGCGGTGGTCCCCATCTCGCGGTTGATGCGGGCTATCACCTCCAGCACCAGCTTGCCGGTCTGGTAGTCCAGCGCGCCGGTAGGCTCGTCGCACAGCAAGACCTCAGGTTTTTTGACAATCGCGCGGGCAATGGCTACCCGCTGCTGCTCGCCCCCCGAGAGTTGCGAGGGAAAGTGATCCACTCGCTCCGCCAGGCCCACAAGGGTCAGCGCCTCCAGGGCCGGCATCGCGTTTTTGGCAATGTCGGTGACCAGCTCCACGTTCTCGAGCACCGTCAGGCTGGGAATCAGGTTGTAAAACTGGAATACAAAGCCCACATGCTCGCGCCGGTACTGGGTAAGCTCGTCGTCGGTGGCGTGGGTCAGGTCTTGGGCCTCGAAATGGGCGGTGCCACTGGTGGGGCGGTCTAGCCCCCCAAGAATGTTGAGCAGGGTGGATTTGCCGCTGCCCGAGGCGCCCAGCAGCACAATGAATTCGCCCTTGTAAATCGTCAGGTCCACGTCGATGAGCGCCAGCACCTTGACCTCGCCCATGTCATAGGTTTTGGCCAATGTCTTGGCGGTGAAAACCGCTGCGCGGCCTGAGGTGTCTGGCGGTGCAGCGCCATCTGGCGGCGCTGCGGACGTGGGAGTGCTTGCCACTGGAATAGGCATGGAACCCCCGTTAGGACTGTGACTATGTGTCGCCAGTATGCGAGGGGCTATGCGCTAGCGTCTGTGCGATGACGCACCCGCAGGGGTCTGCCGGTTTAGAACTCCGTGATCACCGTCACCCCGGCCACCTCGAACTTGTCCATGTTCATCAGCGCATCGATGGACTGCTGCAGGTTGATCTTTTTGCCGACCAGCTTTTCAGGCGCCAGCTTGCCGGTGCGCACCATGTCGAGCATGGCGCCGTAGCGGTGGGCCTGCATGCCGTGGCTGCCCAAAATCTCTAGCTCATGGGCGATGACCTTGGCCATGGGAATGGCCGGCGTGCTGTTCTCGGCCAGCATCAGCCCGACCTGAATGTGTTTGCCGCGACGGCGCAGGTTGCTGATGGAGTTGAAGCAGGTAGTGGGGTGGCCCAGTGCGTCCAGCGACACATGTGCGCCGCCCCCGGTGATCTCCATCACCGCTTCGACCACGTTGGGCACCTGGGTGGCGTTGACTGTGGCCACCGCACCCATGGCACGCGCCATGGCGAGCTTGTCTTCTGAGATGTCGATGGCCACCACGTTGGCGCCCACCGCGTGGGCAATCATGATGGCTGACAGGCCCACGCCGCCACAGCCGTGCACCGCCACCCATTGGCCCGCCGAGGTTTTGCCCTGATCGACCACCGCGCGGAAGGAGGTGACGAACCGGCAGCCCAGGCTGGCGGCGGTGGCAAAGTCCAGGCTCTCGGGCAGGGCCACAAGGTTCAGGTCTGCCTTGTGGATGGACACGTACTGTGCGAACGAGCCCCAGTGCGTGAAGCCGGGCTGGAACTGCTTTTCACAGACCTGCTGGTTGCCGGAGTGGCACTCTGGGCAACTGCCGCAGCCGCCCACAAAGGGCACGGTGACGCGGTCGCCCACCTTCCAGCGGGTCACGTCTTTGCCCACAGCTTCCACCGTACCTGCCAGCTCGTGGCCGGGCACGTGGGGCAGCACGATGTCAGTGTCATGCCCCACCCAGCCATGCCAGTCGCTGCGGCACACGCCCGTGGCCTGCACCTTCACGACCACGCCATGCGTCTCCGGCGTCGGGTCCGGCACGGTTTGCAGACGGGGTGGTGCGGAGAAGGCTTCGTAGACAACGGCTTGCATGTGGGGTCCTTGTGGGGGCTTGGGGGGAATCTACATGCTATCAAATTAATAGCTGCTAGCGCACATTCGGTGTGCGCTAGAAGCCAATTTCATTCATAAGACGTTAACGGAAGGCAGCTGATGTTCGAGGTGCTTTCTTGGTTGCTGCCTTTTCGCTACGCAAAGTCGCTCCTGTGTTGGCGCGAGATGGTGCGTGCCCAATTGTTGGCGTAGGCCGTGAACTGGTCTTTCTGGAGTGGGTCGATTTCGTAGAGGATGAAGCAGGTGATGGTTGTGGGGGCTCCGTTGCTTGGTGATGCCAACGAGTCGCTGGGGGAAATATTGGCGATGCTTTGGTTGGTGGAGAAGTGTTGGGTCGAGGGTTCAAACTTCTGGACTCGGTGACGAGTGCCGGGCTTGCCGTTGAATTGATGCAGTGAGACATTTCGGTGTTGTTGAAAGCGTTTACTTTCGACCCAAAGCGGAATTCCGATAACGCGAGCTCGAAGTCGCTAAGCCGCCTTTAGTGAAGGTGAACCAACGGCACATTGCACGCACGGCCATCTAGTGGCCGTTGCTCGCAAATTCTGACTTGCTAGTGATTCGAATGCAGTTGACTTAACCTCCGGTCTTCAAAGCTCAGTGATATTGAAAATGGGGGACGTCGTCACAACGCGCTCTAAATGTGGATGCGTTAGCATTTCTCAAAAACTATGGGAAGCCTTATGACGGCACTCAAATTTTTTCTTACGCTTTACTTTTTCTGTGTCAGTACTGCCTTTGCACACTCACCTGATACTCCAGCTATCAGTTCAGCAGCTGCGATCACTTCGGCCACATGGGATTTAGGGAACCAACGATGGATCAAGCAAAGCTCGTCCAGATATGAAGAACTGGCAATAAACTTTGGGGCCAATCCCACAGCAGCCAATGCCCTCTCGAGTGATCTCGCACGTCGTTTTTCTAGGGATCGCTTCACGGACGCGCTGGCCGACATGATTGCGTCGAACATGACCCAAGCAGAGATTGCCTCACTACACAAATTTGTTAGCTCAGTCGCAGGACAGAAGTATTTCGCCGTAGCGCTTCTTTCATCTACAGCAAATGAATACAGAAAAAAAATTATGGATGTTATGTCTGCAGATGAACTGCAAAGTCTCATGGATTTTTTCTCGAACGCGGCCCTCGAACGCAGTCTCACTGAGTTGTTGACACCTACAGGTAGTGCCGGGAGCGGAAGTGCCTATGAACGAGTCTTTACAAGCGCGGTCCCGGACGCTTGCAAAGCGTTAGCTTCATCACTTTCCGTCTCTGACTATTCAACTTTGCAGGTCATTTGTGGTCGGTGGTTCGTTAGTCCGACTAGTCCATAACCGCGTAAACCTAGCTTTCACCAATGTCGGTGTGTTTGGCAGATACATAGCAGTAGTGAATCGTCTCCGCATAAATAGATTTTTTTGATCTGACGAATGTTGTGCATTGGGCGCAGAGCTTGACGTCGAGGAGTCATTCTCCAAGGCCCGCAACTGGCCCAAAGCCATCCATGGCAATGCATCAGTGGGTGCGACGGTGATCGGGGTGGGGGCTGATGCGGTAGAGCAGTTGGTGAGGCCAGATATGGGGCAGACTGGAGTTAACAGTGCGGCACTTATTGTCCAAACAGTTCTTGAACACGTGCCCAATTCAGGCCTAGTTGCCCCGGTAACTAATGAACTTGTTGAGGCTTGGAAGGCATCAGGTTCCTCAATGAAGCTACAAGAATGGATTAACCAGAAATTCGGAGCGAAAAAATGAACTTCATTTCAAGGTATGTGATGCGCGAAGGCAATTTGACATTGGTGGCGGCAATCGGATTAGTTATCGTTGGCTTCGGAATTGCATTTGTTGCAATTGAGTATTTGCCCAGTCCTTTGTTGAAAGCTCTTGGGATGTCAATGGGACTGGCTATTGCTGCAATTGGCGGATTCAGCGGTCGAGCCAAAGCACTAGATTTAAAGCCTTTTACTAACGACCCACTAAGCTGGCGCAACGCAAAGAAGAGCTATCAAAGCGACTCCGCTGCTCACGAACATAAGTCGAATGACGGAAAGAACCCCTAGCGCCCATGGAATATGCGTGCGCAGCTTCTGGCTTAGTAGTAAACCTCCGCTCCGTTAGCGACTTCACCATCGATCAGAAGCGATATCAAGCTCTGGTGGACTCGGGCCTAACGTTTGCCAAAGACTACAGTCTGCTCACCTGCATAGCGCTTAATGCAAACCAACTTGCCTCGACGTCTAAGCCCCAATCAACGTAGGCGCCCTCAAACGCGAGGGAGGCCAACTTAAAGTTGAAAGTGTTGCCATCCTAACCAATGGGGACATCCACAACACAGGCGGCACCGTGGTAGCCGGCTGCAGGCCTCAATGCCTCCGGACTCTAAGGTAAGTCCCTTTAAAGCAGTCATTCGCAATGGTCTGCAACTGGCCCCTAGCAGCAGTCGACCCAAAGCGGTCCTCCGCACTCCTGGATTAGCTACCCAAAAGCGGACATCCGATCTGATACAAATGGGGCGTGCTTGCGGAGGTCGCCCATGCAGCTTAACCTGACGGCCACGAATACCCGCTTTAGGGAGGTCTGAATTGGATTTTCGATACCCCATGAATTGCCCGATCGAAACCGACAGTCCACACAACATTCGTGCTCTTATTTTGATCAGATCGATAACAAGGATACGACGTTCGAAATCCGAACAAACACGACTCAATGGTGCTGTGCAAACGCCTCAAAGGCATCCAGCGCCAACGGTTTGCTGAACAGATAGCCCTGGTAACTAAAGCACCCGAATTGCGCAAGGACATCACACTGAGCCTGGCTTTCTACCCCTTCAGCAATCACGTTCAGACCCATGCTGTCGGCCAGCGCTACCACCATCTTGGCTATCGCCGCATCGTTAGGATCGCTCAGAATATCTCGCACAAAGCTCTGGTCGATTTTGAGCTGGTTCAGCGGGAGGCGCTTGAGGTAAGAGAGGGACGAATACCCAGTGCCGAAATCGTCCAGTGAAAAGCCGATACCCATGTCTTTAAGGGCATTCATCTTGGTGATGACGTCCTCCACATTGACCAGCAGCAGGCTCTCGGTCAACTCCAGTTTCAGCATCAGGGGGTTGGCACCGGTGCGCTCTAGGGTCTGGAGCAGCTGCGCAGAAAAGTTGCGGTCCAGAAACTCGCGGGCACTCACGTTGACCGACAGCGTGAGATGCGCCATGCGCGGCTCAGAAGCCCAGCGCTGCAGCTGGGTGCAGGCGGTTTCCAAAACCCAGCGCCCTAGAGGCAGGATCACGCCAGTTTCCTCGGCCAGCGGAATGAAGGTGGCCGGTGAAACCATACCGTGCTGCGGGTGTATCCAGCGCACCAGTGCCTCGGCCCCAACGGTTTTACCAACCGCATTAACTTGCGCCTGATAGTGCACGGTGAATTGCTGCGCCCGTACGGCTTCGCGCAGCGCAGCTTCCATCTCGGCCCTTGCCGCCACGGCCACCTGGGTCTCTGGGTCAAAGAAGCGCAGCGTGTTGCGCCCTGCCGCCTTGGCCTGGTACATCGCCGCATCGGCGCGTTTGAGCGGCTCTTCAATGGCCTCTGGATGTTCGCCCAATACCGTGATGCCGATGCTGGGCGAGCTGTGGTGTGTGTAGCCTGCAATCTCGTAGGGTTGGTTGAGTGCGGCCACAATTTTTTCACCGACAGCTTCGGCTTGGCTGGCCGCTTCCAGGGTGCTCTGGCTTAGATCTTCGAGCAGCACCACAAACTCGTCTCCACCCAGTCGGGCCACGGTGTCCACCTCGCGGATGCAGCTGCGCAGCCGGGCAGCTACCTGCTGCAGCAGCAGGTCGCCCTTATCGTGGCCTAGCGTATCGTTGATTGTTTTGAAATGGTCCAGATCTACAAACAGCAGCGCGCCGAGCTTGCGGTGGCGCGCTGCGCTGGCCATGGCGTGGCCAAGGTAGTCCATCAACAGGCGGCGGTTAGGCAGGCCGGTAAGCGGGTCGTAAAACGCCAGGCTGCGGATTTCGTCCTCTGCAGCCTTGCGTTCGGTAATGTCGGTCAACGAGACCACATAGTGCGTAATCTTGCTATCTTTGTTGGTCACCGAGCTGATGATCAGCCAAGCCGGGAAGATGCTGCCGTCCTTGCGGCGGTCCCAGACTTCACCCTGCCAGGTGCCATGGGTATGCAGACTCCTGTTGATCGTCGCATATACCGCCTCGTCCGAGCGTTCAGACCCCAGCAGGTCCGCCGGGCGGCGTCCCGCAGCCTCTGTGGCGCTATAACCGGTGATGTCGGTAAATGCCTGATTGACGCGAATGATGTGCCAATCCGCATCGGACACATACATGCCTTGTTGCGACTCAAACGCAATGGCGGCCACGCGCAACTCCACCTCGACTGCCTTCCGTTCGGTGATGTCCTCAGCCGATGACAGCGTGCCCAAGCCTTGGCCGTTGGCATCGCGCATGATTGCGTTGTTCCAGGAAAGTATGTGTATCTCCCCGGCGGCATTGATGATGGCGTTTTCATACTGCACGTGGTCCCGCGCTTCGCCCTGCATGATGGACGCGAAAACATGGCGCGTCTGTGCACGGTTTTTGGCTGGAATGAAATTGTCAAACCAGTCCATGCCTATCAGCGCCTCTTCGGTATAACCCAGCAATCTGGCGCCTGCAGTGTTGATCATGGCAATGCAGCCATTGGTGTCCAGCGCAATCAACATGACTCCTGCAATGTCCAGGTAACCTTGTGCGCGATCGCGCTCGCCGGCCAACTCCAGCGTACGCTCCATGACGGCCGACTCCAGCTTCAGGTGCCCCTGCTCAATGTTGCTAGCCATATCGTTGAACGCCTGCGCCAGGGTCAGGATTTCGCGTGATTCATTGGAGGACAGGGGAGCCCGCGCCGACAAATCGCCTTTCCCCACCTGGCGCGCGGCGCTTGCCAGTGCGCGCATGGGCAGCGTGAGCTTGTAGGCCACTAGCCCAATGACAGCCAGCGCCAGCACGGTCATGAGCAGGCCCGCCAGCAATAAGGTGTTGACATTGCTTTTGAGTGCGGCCAGCGCTTCTTCGCGGCCCACTTGGTGCACCAGGGTCCAGCCCAAGCTGCCGCTCAAGCGGATGTGGCGGTACACGGCAATGGTGGCATTGCCCCGAGGGTCCTGTCCCTGCAACGTACCCTCAAATCCATTGGCCACTTGCTGGCTGTTGAGCGCCGCCGCAGGCGGTTTGGAGCCGGCCGGACTTTGCGACAACGGTTTGCCGGTTGCATCAAATAGGGTGGTGGTGCCGGTCTCTGCGCTCAGGGTGGACGTATATTCCAGCGGATCGGGGAAGAGCAGTTGCGGAGAGAGCAGCGCCACCAGAATGCCCACCAGTTTGCGCTCGGGATAGCCGTCTTTGCCTGGAGCGAACATCTGCCGCACGATGGCCACCGTAGTGCCCTGTGGGCTGTCCACCTGTTCCACGAGCTCCTTGATGCCCGGCAGTCGCGCACGCGCCAGCAGCCCGGCACCCCAGAAAGGTTTGCCAATGGCCTCAACCCGGGTGCTGCTGCGTACCAGGCCGCTGGCCGGGTCAATCACCACCAGGTCCAAGTAGCGGTCCGGGTAAGCACGCTGCAGGCGGTCGGCCACCCGTCCAAAGTCCTGGGCCAGCTTGGGGTCCTTGTCCAGCAACTGCTGGCTCATTACGCGGTTTTCGGCTATCACCAGAATATCGCCGCGGCGCTCGGAAATCGCCATGTTGATCAGCGTGCGGCGGTGGTCGGCCTCACGCTCCAAGGTGCGTGTGACTTCAGCTAGCTGCATGTTGCCAGCGCCGGTCAGACCAACTGCGGGTAGGCCGAAATACCACAGGACAAGCAGCGACGCCATGGCCGCAAGAAAGAGTGCGCCGAAGTAACCCGCAATACGGGTCGACAAGGGGGTATTCATCCGCTGCGCAGCCTAGTCGTCGTAATCGAACGTGGCAAGCTGGTATTTGCGGGCGTCGCCCATCACACGGGCCAGGCCGTCATAAGCAAAGGCCGACTCGACATGCTCCCAGCGTGCGCCCGCCGGCAGTTTGTCCAGCTTGGTGAGAAACTGGAATTCGGTTTTCAGCGGCGTGTTGTTGGGCCCCATAGGAATGGCCGGGGCCGAGGGTATGTCCAGAATCTCGCGCCGCGTAATCGCCACGATTTGCCCTGGGCTCAGGCCAGACGTCTTTCCGGAAAAAGCCTCTGCCTCCGCTAGCGCCCAGGTGGCGGCTTTTTCTACATTGCGCTGCGAGCGCTGCATCCACTCAATGGCTCGCAAAAAACCGGCCACCAGTTGCAGCGCGGCTTCCGGGTGGCGTTTGGCAAAGGCGCGCTCGATCACAAAATAGTCCGAGCTCAGACCGCGAAACATGATGCGGTTGGCCCCGCTTCGGGCCAGCGCCAGAGAGGGCGCTGGCTCCCAGGCGGCAAAAGCGTCAATATCGCCGCGCTCCAGCGCATCGGGCATTTCATCCACCCGCACCGGCACCATCTTCACCTGGCTCTCATCGAGCCCGGCCGAGGCCAGGCCCTGCAGCAAGGTGTGGTGCGCGCTGGACACCTCCACATAGCCAATGCGTTTACCCGCCAGACTGCTCACCTGTGCGCCGCCTTTGGCCACGATGGCAGTGGACGCTTGCTTGACCAGCCCCACAATCCATACTTGGCCCACTGATGCGCTCAACAGCGTAGGCATGTCACCCAGCAAGCCAGCTTCCAGGCGGCGCTCGCCCAGCAAGCCCACCATGTCGCCACCGCGCTGAAACGGGTGAGCTTTCAGGGGCAAGCGGGCAACGCTCAGTGCTTTTTGCAAAATCCGGTCATGGCGCATGACCGTACTGATCACCCCCGAGGGGTAGCCCAGCGGCTGCACGCCCAGGTCCACCGCTGGCGAATCGGGCACCAAACCGTAGGCATCAAAATAGTTGGCACCCTGCACTTGCAGGGGCCATGCCAACCCAGCAAGGCACAGTGCGAGACCGGCAAGCCGGGTGCAGCGCTTGGGGTTTGACTGGGGTGAGGTCATGAGCACAGAGATTAGTCCACTTTTTTATGAAAACCATGACTGAGTAGAACAGCTAGGAATTTAACCTCACCTAGCCAAGAAATGCACCGCTTTGGGGCTTCAAATCATCTTTATCCGGTGCAGTTTGAATGCTCGCTGTGGTCCCGAGCAGGGTCGACCGCCAAAAATTCGCGTTGGTTTTGCCACACTTGTAGCTGCTCGCCGAAGCGCTCGAATTCGCTACCTGCACTCAGCCATTGATGCGCTAATCTATCCACGTAGAAGTGTGGACCTTACGCCACCAGAAACCTGCCCGGCGCGATCTCGAAACTCTTGTACATCTGCACATCACAAATACCCTACCGCAGTGGCGGTCGCCGTTCCGGGGCGAGAAAGGCTTCAATGTCCGCATTGGAGGAGGCAAATTGCAAATAGCAACTACCGCTGTCAGCCTGTTGAAGCCCCAGCTTTGCAGCGGAAGCTGACTTTCAAGCCTTTAGCTTGCAGGCGAAACGTTTACTAAAGAAATCTAATTACGATCTTTGGATTTGGGAGCGCCAGATTGAAGACCATTGACCTCATTGCATCAATTCAGAATGGAACATATCAGCCTGCTGCATTGGTTGCAAAGGAAGTAAAACCGTACGAATTATTCAATATTTCAAACTTGGAAGTCCTGCGGAAAATTGCCCATCACCAGAATGATTTTGCGTTTCTATCCTAGACAGAGACTGGGGAAATGATCTAAACAGACAATTCACGCTTGGCTTGATGGATAACTTAAACGCATTTTTGCGAGAAATCGCAAACAACGGCTGCCCTTGCACCAAATACAAGTATCTATCGTGCGATCCAGAAGTCGAAGAAAAAAATGGGCTTATCTCCATATCGCAAAAGAAGGAGGATGGGTACTTCTTCAGCTTTGAATGCACTTGCACAGCCTGCAAATCCTCCTTTTCAGTCAGTCAACACGAGGAGCGATTTGGGCATCAGAATGTCTGGCTGAGGAAAAGCGCAAACCAAATGTTTGCAGGATGAGCGAACTTGAGCGCTAAAGGCAGATTAGCAGTTGAAGCGCCTCCCAAGAATCTCTTTCTGATGAAATCAACCGAAAAACACCGATGGAAGTAATCTACCGTCTTGCAGACGACTTAAATGCCATTAAGGGGATGCAGAAGGCATCACTGCGTAGTAAAGGCTCTACAGGGATTGGGCTATCGCAATCACTTGGCGTGATTTGTAGCGCGGAATGGTGGAGGAACATTCAGGCTGGGACATTGCAAACGCATACTGCGAGGGGTGTGATACGTGGGCTTTGGTTTGGTCAATATCACGGTGGACCTGCAGAGTTTCAAATGCAACTGCCTGATGGAACTCTCTTTGGAGGACATTGTTATCTTGACCCCGTGGACGCAGACAAGGTTTTTACTTTGGGCCGAATAGCAGAAGTCGACTATGTGCTCCAGCCTCTGAACGTGGATTCACATGGAGTTGTGACGACCTTGGCGATTTGGTTAGAGCTCCGTGTCGGCGAAACGTCGCCCGAATCGGTAAGTCCACTACCTCACACTGAAAACAACTTTGGCAGGTTCACACGACGCGATGTGAGCCCAAGTGCCATGCCCATCCAACCCGAAACAAAAAAGCCTTGGTGGGCCTTTTGGAAGTAGGAGACCACCAGCACTCAATGCCCGGTATCAGCCTGTTCCCGCAAAGTCTGAATCAGGCTGATTGAGGTGGAAGACGCTCTGAAGATGGCGGAACAAACGGAGGTTTGATCTGCGCCCACTGTGGGATATTGAGGAGAGGCTGATTCATCCGAGTGCTGGAAAGCGGACATTCACCAAGATTCGCAACTGGCCCTGTCCGGCAGTCTCGAAATCCCTACGCTTTCACCGCAGGATTCATTTTCATGACCTCCAAGAGGTCACATCACTCCCGCCAAATACTGCAAATTGGCGTACAGCCGGGGTAAACAAGGTGTAGAGCATTCGTGGGTCTGGCGCACTCACCGCGTCAAGAGCCGCTCTGTGTTCCGCTGAAATGACAAGCTCTAAAGATGCAATGTTCTCAGCGACTTGTTCAACTCGGCTGACCCCCATGAGTGTTGAAGAAACACCGGGACGCTGAGTTACCCAGGCTAGCGCCAAACGTGCGGGCGTTTCGCCAGACTCTGTGGCGACTCGCTTGAGGACGTCCACAATCTTCCAGTTCCGTTCGGTAAACAGCGTGTCACCAAAGGGGTTTGCGCCATCCAGCCGCTTGTCGTTCTCAGGTCGCTGATCTCCAGCTGCCGCGGCGTCTTTTGGCAAGCCCGCGCTGCGTGGCGCAGCCGCCTCTACAGCCGCACGATCGTATTTGCCCGACAGAAATCCAAAAGACAATGGGCTCCAGGGCACGATGCCCAAGCCAAACTCCGCTGCCACAGGCGCATGCTCGTCTTCGATGTCCCGGTTGGTCAGCGAGTAGAAATACTGCATTGCAATCGGCCCCACCTGGCCGCGCGTTGCGGCTAGCGTCGCAACCTTCGTCACGTACCAAGCCGGCGTATTGGACAGACCCCAGTAACGGATCTTGCCTGCGCGCACCAGAGAAGTCATGGTTTCCAGCAGCTCCTCTGCGGGTGTGACCGAGTCCCACACATGCACCCAATACAGATCGATGTAATCGGTGCGCAACCGCTTTAATGAACCTGCAAGTGCGGAGTGGATATGTTTGCTTCCATTACCGCCCACGTGCTGTCCTTGTCCTGCTGCGAAGCCAGACTTGGTAGCAAGAACTACGCTGTCTCGCAACGACCGTTCCACAATGAAGCGGCCCAACATTTCTTCTCCCATGCCAGCGGAATACACATCTGCGGTGTCGACAAAGTTTCCGCCGGCATCGGTATACGCGTTGAACACTGCCCGCGAATCGTCCTCTCCAGAGCCCCATCGCGCGGCGCCAAACGTCATGGTCCCCAGTGCCAAAGGGCTGACAGCCAGCCCAGATCGGCCAAGCGTTCGATAGTGAGTAAGCGCCATGATCTTAGTTTCCTAGTGATTGATAGGATAATCATAGGGCAACTCGAGGATATTTACTAGTGACTACTACAAATATGGATCGGCCATCAACTCTGCGCAAAAAGGGGCGGCCACTGTCGTTTGACCGCGAGGAGGCGTTAACCAAGGCGATGTTGCTGTTCTGGCGGCATGGTTACGAAGCCACATCACTGAATGAGTTGACGACAGCTTTGGGTGTCAAACCCCCCAGCATCTACAGCGTTTTCGGAGACAAGAAACGCTTGTTCCTTGAAGCAGTCGCGAAGTATTTGTCTGGGCCCGTTACCTCCGAATCCATCATTGCTGAAGCAGTGGATGGGCGAGAAGCAGCGCGGGGACTGTTAAAAGCAGCAGCAGAGGGCTTCACAGGCCAAGACACTCCAGCAGGTTGCTTGCTGGCAAGCTCCGCCATCAGTTGCTCTGAAGGGGCGAATGATGTGAGGGAGGAGCTGGCATCGATCCGCCGCAGGATTGAGGAGCAACTGCTCAAGAAGGTGAGGGCGTCGGTGGCAGCGGGTCAACTTCCGAAGGACACTGCTGCCGAAGCGTTGGCAAGTCTCACGATGGCAGTCATCCAGGGCATGTCGACATTGGCACGCGATGGAGCCCCCCGGGACAAGCTTCTCGGGATGATCGACGTAGCCATGCTTGCTTGGCCGGCCCCGCTCAACTCACACTAGCCAAATGATAGGAACGGCAGAAAGCGGACGTTCATGAAGGACCGCCCTTGGCCCAAAGCGGCAAGAAGTGGGTTTGATCCTTGGCTTCTATTGAATGGAAATGCTGCACCCACATATGCCAACCTAGGAGCCTGTCCTCCGGACAGCAACCCAATTTAAGAACAGCACGGCTCCGAAGTTCCCATCCGATAATCAACCAGCACCCCACAGCCCCACCCCGGAGCCCCTCATGTCACTCGCCATCCTCAAAACCCTGTTCGCCCAGAAGACGTGGGCCAATGCCGAGTTGTTTGATTCCATGCATCTGGTGGACCCGGTGCAACACGTCGAGCCGCTGCACACAGCCACTCGCACGCTGAACCACATTTACGTGGTGGACCGCATCTTCCGCGCCCATTTGTTGGGCGAGGCGCATGGCTACACCCAGACCAACACCGACAACACGCCCGCGCTGAGCGACTTGCATTTCGCCGCTGCCGAGACGGACCATTGGTTTGAAGCCTATGTGGCGGGGCTGAGCGAAGCTGCGCTGGCCGAGAGCCTGAGCTTTCAGTTCACCGATGGGGATGCCGGCCGCATGACGCGCGAGGAAATGCTCTTCCACATACTGGCGCACGGCTCGTACCACCGTGGCAATGTGGGGCAGGTGCTCAAGGGCATAGGCATGGCGCCGCCGCGTGACCTGCTCACCAAGTTCTTGCATCAGCGCGAGCCGGCACGGCGCCAGCCCGCTTGATCATCCCTAGATCGCTATTAATTTGGTAGCTGCTTGCGCATATTCCACCTGGGCTAGCAGCCAATTTTGCTTGTAACGGGCCTATAGCGCCGTGCGCAGAGTCCAAATCTCGGGGAACAGCACTACGTCCAGCATCTTGCGCAGATAGCTCACGCCGCCGGTGCCACCGGTGCCGCGCTTGAAACCGATAACCCGCTCCACAGTGGTGACGTGGCGGAAGCGCCAGAGGCGGAAGGCGTCTTCAAGGTCAGTCAGCTCCTCGGCCAGTTGGTAAAGGTCCCAGTGGGCCTTGGGGTCGCGGTAGACCTGCAGCCAGGCGGCTTCCACCTCGGGGCTGGCAGCGTAGGGCTGGGTCCAGTCGCGCTGCAAGTGGCTGGCGGGCACCGCAATGCCGCGGCGGGCCATGAGCTTGAGCGCTTCGTCGTACAAAGACGGCGCTTCATATGCCGCTTGCACCAGCGCCAGCCGCTCGGGCGCATGGGCGTGGGGTTTGAGCATGGCGGCATTTTTGTTGCCCAGCGAGAACTCGATGCAGCGGTACTGAAAGCTCTGGAACCCGCTGCTCTGGCCCAGGTAGGGCCGCATGGCGGTGTACTCGGGCGGCGTCATGGTGGCCAGCACGTCCCAGGCGTGCACCAGCTGCTCCATGATTTTGCTCACGCGCGCCAGCATCTTGAATGCGGGTGGCAGGTCGTCCCGGGCGATGTGCGCCATAGCGGCAGTGAGCTCATGCAGCATGAGCTTCATCCACAACTCGCTGGTCTGGTGCTGGATGATGAAGAGCAGCTCGTCATGCGTGGGCGACAGCGGCTTTTGCGCACCCAAGATGGTGTCGATCTGCAGGTAGTCGCCGTAGCTCATGGAGTTGCTGAAGTCGAGCTGGGCTTTTTCTTCGGCGACGATCGATTCGCCCGCGGTGGGGGCGCCCCCGCCGTGCATGGGGCAGCCAGAGGTGATGTTGCTCATATCAGGTCACCGCGTGCTTTTGGTTGAACTCAGGCTTTTGCCACTCGCCAGTTTCCAAGACCTGGCGCAAGTGCTCCACTGCGTTCCACACATCTTCAAACCCGATGTACAGCGGCGTAAACCCAAAGCGCAAGATGTCTTTGTGGATGCCACCGCCGCCTGCGCGGTAGTCGCCAATGACGCCACGCGCAATCAGCGCTTGCACGATGGCAAAGGCGCCGGAGCCCAAGGCACCACCGGCAGCGTGCTCACGCGTCAGGCAGACCTGTGAGCCGCGCTGGGCGTGCTCACGCGGAGTGGCCAAACCGAGGCCATAGCCTTGGCAACGCTCTTCCACCAGCTGGATGAACAGGTCGGTCAACGCCAGTGACTTGGCGCGCAGGGCCGCCATGCCGCCGAGCTTCTCCGCAGCCTCAAAGCCCTCCAGACCGCAGCCCAACAGCGACATGCTGACGATGGGCTGGGTGCCGCACAGGTAGCGGGTGATGCCGGGGGCGGGTTGGTAATCGGGCGTGAAGGCAAAAGGTGCCGCGTGGCCCCACCAACCGGCCAGGGGCTGCCAGAAGCGGTCGGCGTGTTTGGGGTGCACCCACACAAAGGCCGGCGCGCCGGGGCCGCCGTTCAGGTATTTATAGCCGCAGCCCACAGAGAAGTCGGCGTCCGAGGCTTTGAGGGTTACCGGCACCGCGCCCGCGCTGTGGGCCAAGTCCCACACCATCAGCGCGCCGGCTGCGTGGGCAGCGGCGGTCATGGCGGGCATGTCGTGCATGGCGCCGGTGCGGTAGTTCACGTGGGTCAGCATGAGCACAGCCACGTCGGCGGTGAGTGCAGAGGCAATATCTTCGGGCTCCACCAGCTTCAGGGTGTAACCGCGTTCTTTGCACAGGCCTTCGGCGATGTAGAGGTCGGTAGGGAAGTTGCTGCGCTCGCTCACGATGAGCTTGCGTTCAGGCGCGTCCTGCGCGGCGATTGACAAGGCAGCAGACAAGACCTTGAACAGGTTGATGGAGGTGCTGTCGGTGGCGACCACTTCATCCGCATCTGCCCCGATCAGCGGGGCAATGCGGTTACCCAAACGCTGGGGCAGGTTGAACCAACCGGCGGTGTTCCAGGAGCGGATCAGGCCTTGGCCCCACTCTTGGGTGACGACTTCGGCCGCGCGGGCGGCGGCGGTTTTGGGCATCACGCCCAGCGAGTTGCCGTCGAGGTAGATCACGCCCTCCGGAATATCAAACAGCTCGCGCAAAGGGTGCAAGGTGTCTGCGGCGTCGCGGGCGCGGCAGTCGTTCAGGGTCAAGGGCGTAGTGCTCATGGTGTCTCAAGGAGGGTTGTTTTGAGAAATTATGTGTTGGGGGCTTCGAAATATTGATATCTAATCTTCAATATTCAAAAAATGGACTAATTTAGTCTTTGAAGAAGATTTGGAGAAAGATTTATGCAGCAAGTCACCGATAAAGCCGACCGCCTGCTGCTGCGGGCCTTGCAAGACAACGCGCGCCTCACTTCCGGCGAGCTGGCGCAGATGGCTCATTTGTCGCAGTCGCCCACCTGGCGGCGCGTCAAGCAGCTGGAGGATGCGGGCACTATCAAGGGCTACCACGCCGCGCTGGACCGGCGGGCGCTGGGCTACAGCGTGCTGGCGTTTGTGTTGATCGGCATTGACCATCAAAACGAAGCCTCGTCACAGGCCTTTGTGCAGGCGGTGTCCGAGATTCCGGAGGTAGTGCAGTTCCACGCCATCTCGGGGCAGGCTGATTTTTTGGTGGGGCTGGTGGCCCGCGACTTGGACCACTATTCCGAGTTGTTGCAACGCAAGCTGCACCGTCTGCCGGGCGTGCGGCAGGTGCAGTCGCACTTCTCGTTACAAGAATTCAAAGGGCAGATGGCAGATTTGCCGGTTCCCTTGGACTAGCTCCGGTTTACCATGCCACTTACAGTGAACCCACTGCAAACACAAAAGGATTCGTCATGAAACATCGTTCGCCTGTGGTACGAGCATGGGCTCGGGCTACAACCCTGGGCTTGGCTTTCTCTGTTGTGAGTTGCGCCGCATGGGCCGCCAAACCGGAGTGGGCAGGCAAAGGTAAGGGCAAGCACGAAGAAGAATCCCATGCCCAAAATCAGCAAGGTGGCTCGGTAGAGATCCGGGTGGGCAGCTACTTTGGCGACGACCAACGCCGCGTCGCGCAGGACTACTACGGCGCCCAACAGGCTAAGGGCAAATGCCCGCCCGGCCTGGCCAAAAAGAACAATGGTTGCCAGCCACCCGGCCAGGCCAAAAAGTGGTCGCGTGGCCAGGCGCTTCCGAGGGATGTGGTTTTCTATCCGCTGCCACGGGACATCTCGGTGCGCATCGGCTTGCCGCCGGCCGGCTACAAATACGTTCGGGTGGCCAACGATATTCTGTTGATCGCCATTGGCACCAGCATGGTGGTGGATGCCATTGAAGACCTGATGCGCTAGAGCGTGGCTGGGCGGGCCTGAAGGCCCTCAAGTGCAGGCAACCCGCGTTTGGTGCGGGCCCGCTGGCAGCCTTCGCTGCCTTCCACCAGTTCGTGGCAGGGGGCCGGCCGCAGCGAACAGATGCTGCAGCCCACCTGTTCACCCACTGTCCCGGTAAGTGCTGCGCAGCGAATGGGCACGGTGCCGGTGCCATTCATGCGCCAAGTGTTGCCGTTCACTTCCTCTGCCATGTCGCCGGGCACCGTTCCGCCCGCAAAGACCATTTGGTACACCGGGAACTCCACCCGATAGCAGGCGCAGCAAGCACCGCAGGAGGTGCAGGCTGACATGTGCGTTCAGAGCTTGCCGAGCAGCAGGTACTCCATCAGCGCCTTCTGCACGTGCATGCGGTTTTCGGCTTCATCCCAGACCACGCTTTGCGGGCCGTCGATAACTTCGGCTTCTACCTCTTCGCCACGGTGGGCCGGCAGGCAGTGCATGAAGATGGCGTTGGGCGCAGCCACAGCCATCATCTTGCGGTCCACACACCAAGCGGCAAAGGCTTTGCGGCGGACTTCGTTTTCAGCCTCGTAGCCCATGCTGGTCCACACATCGGTGGTGATCAGGTCGGCACCCTGGCAGGCTTCCATCGGGTCGCTATAAGTTTTATAGCTGCCTGCGCCCATTCCGCCTGCGCTAGCGGCCAATTTCTCATTAACTTCATAGCCGCTGGGGGTAGACACGCGCAGGTGAAAGCCCAGCTTGGCAGCCGCCTGCAGCCAGGTGTTGGCCATGTTGTTGCCATCGCCCACCCAGGTCACGGTCTTGCCCTCGATAGGGCCGCGGTGCTCGATGTAGGTGAAGATGTCCGCCAGGATCTGACAGGGGTGGAATTCGTTGGTCAGGCCGTTGATGACGGGCACCCGCGAGTTGGCCGCAAAGGCTTGCAGCTTGGTTTGCTCGTAGGTGCGGATCATCACGATGTCGGTCATGCGGCTGATGACCTTGGCGCTGTCCTCAATCGGCTCGGAGCGGCCCAACTGGCTGTCGCCGGTGGTCAGGTGCACCACGCTGCCGCCGAGCTGGTACATGCCGGCTTCAAAGCTGACGCGCGTGCGGGTGGAAGCCTTCTCAAAAATCATGGCCAGCGTGCGATCCACCAGCGGGTGGTGCCGCTCAAAGCGCTTGAACTTGGCTTTGATGAAGGCGGTGCGCTCCAGCAGGTAGGCATATTCGTCGGCACTGAAGTCGTCAAACTGCAGGTAGTGCCGCACTGGCGGCGCGCCTTGGGGCAGGGTGCTAGGGATTCCGTTGTTCAGGGGGCTCATGCGGTTTCCTTCAGGAAAGCAGAAATCAAGGGTGCGAGGATGGCGACGATCTCGTCGGCCTCGGCAGTGCTTAAAATCAGGGGGGGCACCAGGCGCACCACGCTGTCCGCGGTCACGCTGATCAGCAGGCCAGCATCCGCCGCGCGCTGCACCAGGGCACCGCAGGGCTTGGACAGGTCCACGCCCAGCATCAGGCCCTGGCCGCGCACTTCTTTCACGCCGCCGTTGGCAATCTCGGCTTTCAGTGCGGCTTCCAGACCAGCTTTCAGGTGGGCGCCCACCTTCTCGGCATTGGCAATCAGGCCATCGGCTTCCATGATGCGTATCGTTTCGACCCCGGCGCGCATGGACAGCGGGTTGCCGCCAAAGGTGGAGCCGTGGTTGCCGGGTTGGAAGATGGTGGCCGCTTTAGGGCCCACCACCACCGCGCCCACCGGCACGCCGGAGCCCAGGCCCTTGGCCAGCGGCATCACGTC
>DGQR01000084.1:0-25551 GCA_002390825.1 Rhodoferax sp. UBA4409 | reverse complement strand
CCCATGCCGCACTGCACTTCGTCAATCATCAAGAGCCAGTCGCGCTGGTCGCACAGGGTACGCACCTCGCGCAAGTAGTCCATGTGCATCGGGTTCACGCCGCCTTCGCCCTGGATGGCTTCAAAGAACACGGCCACGACATTCGGGTTGCCTTCGGTGGCTTTTTTCAGTGCGTCGATGTTATTCACCGGCACGCGGATAAAGCCTTCCACCAGCGGGCCGAAGCCGGCTTGCACTTTGGGGTTGCCGGTGGCACTTAGGGTGGCAATAGAGCGGCCGTGGAACGCTTTTTCGTACACCACCACTTCGGGGCGCTCAATGCCCTTGTCGTGGCCGAACTTGCGGGCCAGCTTCAGGGCGGCTTCGTTGGCTTCCAGGCCGGTGGAGCAGAAAAACACATTCGTCATGCCAGAGCGCTCTACCAGCAGCTTGGCCAGCTCTTCCTGCAGGGGGATGTGGTAGTAGTTGGAGGTGTGGATCAGCTTGGTCAGCTGGTCTTGCAAAGCGGGCACGAGTTGGGGGTGGTTGTGGCCCAGGGTGTTGACCGCGATGCCGCCTAGGGCGTCCAGGTATTCCTTGCCGTTCACATCCCACACACGGCAGCCTTGGCCATGGCTCAGGGCGATGGGCAGTCGGCCGTAGGTGTTCATCACGTGGGGCGAGGACGGCGTGGTAACAGTGGCGGCGGTCATGCGGTAACTCCGGTGGTGGCTACAAAACAGATCGGCCCGACTGATGCAAAGGCCAGTCGGGCCGTTGAAGCCTGATTTTAGGCGCACTGTGGATGGCGGTTTCGTGACAAATCCACATCACACTGATGCGCGTCTGCATAGCTGGTTTGTCATCTCCATGACAGCGGAGCGGGTAGAATTCTTGTGCGTCGCAGCACCGTGATCAACCGGTGGGCGAACCCCCTGAAATTTTCCACGCACTGATGGCTACCACTCCTCCAAAAGAACTCTACATCCTGGGAATCACGCGGCAAGGCAAGACCTTTCGCCCCAGTGACTGGGCGGAGCGTCTGGCCGGCGTGATGAGCCAATTCCGCCCCGGCGGCGCCACCCGCGGTAGCCACTTGGGCTATTCGCCATGGTGCGTGCCCACCTCGATCGGGCAGGTCAAATGCGTCATCGTGCACCCCGACTTGCGGGACTACGATGTGATGGCTTGGGATTTTTGCCTGAACTTTGCCCGTGACAACGAGTTGCAAGTCAGCGAGACCCGCCCTGAGGCGCCTGCTGCTCCCGCAGCTCGTCCGGCAGCTTCCGAATAATTTTTTTGTCCTGACGACAGAAACAAAAAAGCCGTTCAGATGAACGGCTTTTTTGCTTTTGCTGACAGCGCACCCTTACAAACGGCGAACCTTGTTGCCAAGGTCCGTGCGATTGCCTAAGTGATTAGGCTGCGAGTGCCAAGGCTTTCACCTTGGTAGCCAAACGGCTCTTATCGCGTGCTGCCTTGTTCTTGTGGAAGATGCCCTTGTCAGCCACGGTGTCCACCACGGCTTGCATCTTGGCAAACAATTCTGCGGCTTTGGTCTTGTCACCGGCCACAACTGCCTTTTCCACGTTCTTCACCGCGGTGCGGTATTTGGAACGCAAAGAAGTGTTTGCTGCATTGATTTTGATGTCCTGACGGACGCGTTTACGGCCCGACGCCAGGCGCGGGTTCTTTTTCTTGGGTTTACCAGATGCCATGATTAATATTCCTTGTGTTGGAGGATGTTGTCAGCAAAGCCAATGATTATATACCGGCTCCGCTGAATCAGCCCACCAAGCGATTCCGCCCTTGGGCCTTTGCCTCGTACAAGCGTTGGTCGGCCACATGTAGGAGGGCGTTCAAGTCGTCATCGTGCCCGCCGTGGATGCCGATACTGATCGTCACTTTGATTTCTTCTGGCATGCCTTCGGCAGAGTTGAGGGGCAACAACTCCCGGAACGCATCGAGCCTGGGTCGCAAGAGCTCGACGGTGTGGGATTCGCTGAACAGCGCAAACTCTTCGCCGCCAATGCGGGCGATCAGGGCGTCCGGAAAGTGTTTCCGCAGGTAATCCGCGACAAAACGGATCACGATGTCACCATTGGCGTGTCCGAAACGGTCGTTGATGGATTTGAAGTGGTCAATATCCAGCATGGCGACCACCACCGGCTGCGCCGCGTTTTTGGCAAAACCGTGACGCACACCGCCTTGCTCGAAAAAATGCCGCCGGTTATAGAGGCCGGTCAAAGAGTCCACGTTGGCCAGGTGGTGCAAGCGGTCGACCAGCTCCAGCATCTCGAGGTTCTGGTTGACCCGGCAGGTCATTTCCTCGAACGAATAGGGCTTGGACATAAAGTCGTTGGCCCCGTGCTTCAGGAAGCGTGCCGAGATGTCGGAATGGTCTTCCCCGGAAATGCCGATGATGGCGAGGCGCTCTTTGCCCATGGTGCGGCGGGCTTCGGTCACAAATTCGAAACCGTCCACCACCGGCATGTTGTAGTCGATCAGGGCCAGCTTGATGTCGGGTTGTGCAGCAAGCACTGCCAAGGCTTCGCGCCCGTTGTGCGCTATTTGCACATTCAGGCCCTGCATGGACAGCATGCGGCGAATGACTTCCAGCGAAGAGGGGGAGTCGTCGGCCACCAGAACTTTGAGACCTGCGTTCCGGATCAGGCGGCTTAGCCACTGCACCGCGTATTCAAAGGAGGGCAGCCCCTTTTTCAGCACGTAGTCGACGATCAGACCCTGCGTCATCATGTTGCGGATGTCTTTGGTGATTGTGCCGGTCAGGGCAATAGCGGGGATGTGTTTGGCAGCGATCAGCTCGAAGACTTCCCCATAGGGAGCGTCGGGCAGGTTGGCATCGCAGACTGCGGCAAATATTTCGTGGCCGTGCTGTTCCAGGAGCGCGTTGGCCTCCGCGAGGGAGTAGGCGGTGAGAACCGTGCATTGCCACGCCTTTTTGACCATGCTGGTGAGCATTTCAGAGAGGGCTCTCTGGTCTTCCACGATCAAGACGCAGCTTTTACCCGGTGGCATGGTGGCTGCACGCGCGGGCCTGAATGAGTGGCGCAGACTTGTTTTCATAAAGTATCCAACGATATGGCTCGAGACTGCTGATTCAAACACGAAATGGGGCTGTCTGGAATGGTGGCATCGATTCCCCACTCTGCGCTCGCCGCTACACTTGCCCTGTGAGTCTTATCAAATCTGTATCTACCGTGTCCCTGTGGACATTGGCCTCCCGGGTCACCGGCCTGGCCCGCGAGCTGTTGGTGGCGGCTGCGTTTGGCGCCAGCGCAATGACAGACGCTTTCAACGTCGCTTTCCGCATCCCTAATCTGTTTCGCCGTTTGTTTGCCGAAGGCGCCTTCAGCCAGGCCTTTGTGCCGGTCTTGGCCGCCAGCAAAGCCAAAAATGGCGATGTGGCGACCAAGTTGCTGGTGGATCGGGTGGCTACCTTGCTGGCCTGTGCCTTGGTGCTGACTTGTATCGTGGGGGTAATCGCTTCGCCCCTGCTGGTTTGGGCCATGGCGAGTGGCTTGCAGAAAGATCCGGCGGGCTACGAGGCGGCCGTGTTCATGACCCGCTTCATGTTTCCTTACATCGGCTTTATGTCGATGGTGGCCCTGTCGTCCGGCATATTGAATACTTGGAAACGCTTTGCGGTGCCGGCGGCGACGCCCGTTCTTTTGAACCTGAGCATGATCGGGGCCGCCTGGTTGCTGGTGCCATGGTTCAAAGGGCAGGGTATCGAGCCGATTTACGCGATGGCAGTCGGGGTGATGGTCGGCGGGCTGCTGCAACTCTTGGTGCAAATTCCGGCGCTAAGCCGTTTGGGCATGTTGCCGCGTTTCAGCCTGCAGTGGGCCATCTTGCGGGAAGCCTGCGCCGATCCTGAGACGCGGCGAATCGGCAAGTTGATGTTGCCGGCCTTGTTGGGTGTGAGCGTGGCCCAGATATCGCTGTTGATCAACACCCAGATCGCTTCGCACTTGCCGACCGGCAGCGTGAGCTGGTTGACCTATGCCGACCGCTTGATGGAGTTTCCCACCGCCATGCTGGGTGTGGCCTTGGGGGTGGTGCTGATGCCGCAGCTGGCTGGCGCGCGCGCCAGAGATGATGGTGCCGGCTACTCCGCCTTGCTGGATTGGGGGCTGCGCATTGTGGTTTTGCTGGCGGTGCCCTGTGCGGTGGGCTTGTTGACGTTCTCTAAACCACTGGTAGCTGTGCTTTACCACTACGGTGCATTTACGGCGCTTGACGTGCAGCAAACCACCTGGGCTCTGATGGGCTGGGGTGCGGGTTTGGTAGGGATCGTTGCCATCAAAGTGCTGGCCCCGGGCTATTACGCCAGCCAGGACATCAAAACGCCGGTCAAGATTGCGGTGGTGGTGTTGATTGCTACTCAGTTGATGAACCTGGCGTTGGTGCCGATGTTTCAACACGCGGGCCTGTCTCTGTCGATCAGCCTGGGTGCCCTGATCAATGCCACATGGCTCTTGATCGGCTTGCTGCGCCGCGGCAGTTTCCAGCCTTCGTCGGGCTGGGGGCGCTTTTTGCTTCAGGTAGTGGCATCTTCCGCGGTCTTGGTGGTTTACCTTCTCTGGGCCGCCGGTCTGGTGGATTGGGTGGCCATGCGCGCCCAGCCCTGGTTGCGCATCGGTTGGCTGATCCTCTTGATGGCGGGCTCTGCCGCGGTATATTTTGGAGCCTTGTGGGCGGCGGGTTTGAATGTGCGCCACTTCTTGAGGCGCTAAACCGGGAGGATAAGCATGAAGTTGGATCTGACAGTCCCCTCCGCGCTGGAGTATTTCGCCAGTTTGGTCGGCAGTGACCAGGACTTGGCGCTGTTTGAAGCCGCACTCAGCCTGGGGCAGGATGAATACCCGGAGCTCGATCTGCAAGCCAGCATGGCCGAAGTGGATCAGCTGTTGGCCCGTCTGCAACGTCGCCTCGCCGACGACGCATCCGCCCTGCAGCGGGTGCGGGTGCTGAACCAGTTTTTCTTCACAGACCTTGGCTTCGCCGGCAACGTCAATAACTATTACGACCCGGACAACAGTTTTGTGTCCCAACTGCTGCGCACGCGCCGCGGCATCCCGATTTCGCTGGCCGTGCTCTGGATGGAGTTGGCCCAAGGCTTGAAGTTGGATGCCCAAGGGGTCAGTTTCCCCGGGCATTTCATGGTCAAAGTGAATCTGCCGATGGGCCAGGCGGTCATTGACCCGATGTCGGGCCGCTCCCTCAGCAAAGAAGAGCTGTCTGAAATGCTGGAGCCATTTCGCCGCCGCAGCGGCTTGGTGGACGATTTCGAAGCGCCCCTCGGGCTGTATCTGCAGGCCGCATCGCCCCGCGAAATTCTGGCGCGCATGCTGCGTAACTTGAAAGAGATTTATCGCTCCCAGCAGGACTGGCCGCGCTTGTTGGCGGTGCAGGAGCGCTTGGTGGTGCTGTTGCCGGAGTCATGGCCCGAGTACCGCGATCGCGGTTTGGTGCATGCCGAGCTGGGCAACTCACGGCAGGCACTGTCTGACTTGGAGCTTTACCTGGAGCATGCCAGTCATATGGTGGATACCGAGCAGATTGTGGATCAGGTCAAAATTCTGCGTATCCAAACCGGTATCTAAACGCCGGGCAAGCGCTTGCCCGGCGGGTGGGGAATCGGTTTTAGCGAACCACCACTTGCGCACCGTCGCCTTGGGCGGCAATCGTGCCCACGGTGTAGACAGTTTCGCCGCTGGCGCGCAATGTCGCAGCGGTAGCCTCTGCGTTGGCAGCGTCCACCACCACGACCATGCCGATGCCGTTGTTGAAGGTGCGGTTCATCTCGATGTCGTCAATGCCAGCGGTCTGTTGCAGCCACGCAAACAGCTCGGTCTGCGGCCAGCTGCCCTTGACCAAATGGGCTGCGGTGCCTTCGGGCAACACGCGGGGAATGTTTTCCAGCAAGCCGCCACCGGTAATGTGGGCCAGCGCCTTGATCGGGTGAACCGCCAGCGCAGCCAACACGTTTTTCACGTACAGGCGGGTGGGTTCCATGATGGCTTGCTTGAAAGGTTTACCGTCCAAGGTGGCGGGCA
The DNA here is from genome assembly GCA_002390825.1 of Rhodoferax sp. UBA4409. Classification (GTDB taxonomy): domain Bacteria; phylum Pseudomonadota; class Gammaproteobacteria; order Burkholderiales; family Burkholderiaceae_C; genus Allorhodoferax. Next base: position 19,489 of record DGQR01000084.1, on the reverse strand, counting down.
CGGTGCCGGCAGCCTCTGCACGCTCGATGCATTTGCGGACCAAGCTGAAACCATTCGAGTGCACGCCGGCAGATGCCAGGCCCAGCACCACGTCGCCGGGCTTGACGTCAGCGCCGGTCAAGATTTTGGATTTTTCTACCGCGCCCACACAAAAACCTGCCAAGTCGTATTCGCCAGCGGGGTACATGCCGGGCATTTCGGCGGTTTCACCACCGATGAGGGCGCAGCCGCTCAACTCGCAACCTTTGGCAATACCGCCGACCACCGCGGCGGCGGTGTCCACATCCAGCTTGCCGCAGGCAAAGTAGTCCAGGAAGAACAAGGGCTCGGCGCCTTGCACCAGCACGTCGTTCACACTCATGCCGACCAAGTCGATACCCACGGTGTCGTGCATGTTCCACTCAAAGGCCAGCTTGAGCTTGGTGCCCACGCCGTCGGTGCCGCTCACCAGCACGGGTTCTTTGTAGCGCTTGGGCACTTCAAACAAGGCTCCGAAACCGCCGATACCGGCCAACACGCCTTCGCGCATGGTTTTCTTGGCCAAGGGCTTGATACGTTCGACCAAGGCGTCACCGGCAACGATATCGACACCGGCGTCTTTGTAAGAAAGGGGAGTGGAGGCAGAAGATTGGGTCATGGGAGGTAACGTTTGGGGTGAAGCGGAGGCAGACCCCGATAGAATTTGCCTAGATTTTAAGGGTTTGCCCCTTCTCTTTCTCTCATGCCCCTCACCCCCACCCAAAAAAGTTTCGCTGCATGGGTCGCCATTGCAGTATTTGCCGTCCTCGTTTTATGGCTGTTGGCGCCTGTGCTGGCGCCATTTGCCGTGGCGGCGGTACTAGCCTATGCGCTCACGCCGGTGGTCAATTGGATCGATGACATCGGCCTGGGCCGCATCCCCCGCGTCGTAGCGGTGGTGCTGGTGGAGGTCTTGTTTTTGATTGTGGTGCTGAGTGTGCTGTTGCTGATTGTTCCGATTCTTGCCAAAGAAATGCCGTTGCTGCGGGAGCAGTTTCCTGTGCTGCTCGACAGTTTGAATGAGGCACTGAAGCCACTGTTTGCCCAATGGGGCATCAAGCTCAACCTGGATGTGGGTAGCATCAAGAACTTTGTCATGAAGTACCTCAACGCTAACGTGGAAGATGCTTTTGGCTCGGTGCTGGCTTCGGTCAAGTTGGGCGGGAGTGTGGCGTTTGCCCTGATTGGTAACGCCATTTTGATTCCCGTGGCCTTGTTTTACCTGCTTATGGACTGGGCCCGATTCATGGGGCAGTTGCGGCAATTGGTGCCGCCACGCCTACGGGCCCCGACCGACAGTTTCTTGCGTGAGGCAGATGAGGTGCTGGGGCAGTACCTGCGTGGCCAGTTGCTGGTGATGGTGATTCTGGCCCTTGCCTACAGCTTGGGCTTGGCCATGTTCGGCTTGGACTTGGCTTTGCCGATCGGGGTGTTTACCGGGCTGGCGATCTTTGTGCCCTATCTGGGTTTCGGGGTCGGGTTGGTGCTGGCCTTGTTCGCAGGCCTGCTGGAGTTTTCGGGCGCGCATGGTATCGGCTACCCCTTGGTGATGGTCGCGGTGGTCTATGGCTTGGGTCAGGTGATTGAGAGTTTTGTGCTGACGCCGCGCCTGGTGGGCGAGCGCATCGGCCTGCACCCTCTGGCTGTGATCTTTGCCTTGCTGGCGTTCGGTCAGCTGTTCGGGTTTGTGGGGGTACTGGTGGCCTTGCCTGCCAGCGCGGTGCTGCTGGTGGCGATACGCCGCGCGCGCTCGGGCTACCTCGGCAGCCGTTTGTATCTGGGGTGACCCCTTCGTATGAAACAGATTGCGTTGGATATCGGTTTGTCTACTGGCCCTACAGTGGCCAACTTTTTTGCCGGCCCCAATGAGGCCGCCCTCCGACACTTGGAGTTGTGGATTGGCGACGAGAGCCACTCTTTGACCCGTTCGCCGGTGCCCACGTACATCTGGGGGCCGGAGGGCAGCGGCAAAACGCACTTGCTCAAGGCTGCCCGCGAAGGGTTGCGCGAGCAGGGTGCGCGCGTGGGGTGGTTGGGCGCCAATGACGAGCCTGCTGATTTCGATGAGCGCTGGGCTGCGGTGGTGCTGGATGACGTGCACCTGTTCACCGCGGAGCAGCAGCACACTGCGTTTAACTGGTTCGTTAACGCCCATACCCACCACAAACCGGTGCTGGCGGCGGGCGAGTTTGCCCCCATCGATCTCAAGCTGCGCGACGACTTGCGCACCCGGCTGGGTTGGGGGCACATCTTTAGCTTGCAGCTCTTGAGCGAGTCCGAGCGACGCAGTGTCTTGCGCCAAGCGGCAGATGCCCGCGGCGTGTTTTTGAGTGATGAGGTGATGGACTTCATGCTCAACCGCTTCAGCCGCGATCTCGGCAGCCTGATGGAGCTCCTCGACCTGATGGATGGCTACGCCTTGCAGACCCAGCGCGCCATCACCATTCCGTTGATCAAATCCATGCTGGAAAACACATGACCGTGAAAAAGATTGCCCTGTTCGACCTCGACCACACCCTGATTCCGCTGGACTCTGACTACGCGTGGGGCGAGTTCACCACCGCTTTGGGATGGACCGATGCCGAAGTCTTCAAGCAAAAGAACCAGGAGTTTTACGAGCACTACAAGGCCGGCACGTTGGATATTCACGCGTACATCCGGTTTGCGACTGCAGCGGTGATCCGCCAAGGCGCTAGCAAATCGATAGCTGCTCACGCAGATTTCATGAGCGCTATCATCAAAAAAGCCATTCAACCTCAGGCCTTGAAGCTGGTGCAGGATCATCAGGCTGCTGGCGATACAGTCATCATCGTCACCGCCACCAATGCCTTTGTCACACGTCCGATTGCCACTGCGTTTGGCGTCGAAGAGTTGATCGCAGTCGATCTCGTGAAAGACGATGCCCCCGGCGGCACCGGTTGGTACACGGGGGAGATTGCCGGTGTGCCGTCTTTCCGCGAAGGCAAGGTCACACGGGTGAACCAGTGGCTGGCGGACCGCGGTTGGGGCTGGGACACCGTCCACACCACCTTCTATTCAGACTCCATCAACGACGTGCCGCTGATGGAAAAGGCCGATGTGGCCGTGGCCACCAACCCCGATCCGCGCTTGCGCGCACTGGCCGAGCAGCGTGGATGGCGCATACTCGAGCTCTTCTCCTGACCCGCGGGCAGGACTGTTAGGAACAAGAACTTGATCAAAAAATTTATCGATAAATTGCTGGGCAAATCCCCCGCTGCACCGGGCGGCAAGCCCAACTTCGGCAAACGGATGGAAATCCCGGTGTCGGTGCACGGCATCGACCCCAGCTTGGTGGACGACCGTGCCATCAACGTGGTGCGCACTCTTCAGCAAGCGGGTTTTGAGGCGTATGTGGTGGGCGGTGCGGTGCGCGACCTGCTGGTCGGCCTGCGGCCCAAAGACTTCGATGTGGCAACCAACGCCACACCAGAGCAGGTCAAAGGATTGTTCCGCCGTGCGTTCATCATCGGGCGGCGTTTCCGCATCGTGCACGTGGTGTACGGCCGCGGGCGTGAGCATGAGGTCATTGAGGTATCGACCTTCCGCGCGTATCTGGACAACGCCGCCGCCGAACAAGTCGCCGGCAACGAGCGCACCAGCAAGAGCGAACTGGCGAATTTGAAGCACGCCGTGGACAGCACCGGCCGAGTGCTGCGCGATAACGTCTGGGGCCCGCAGGAAGAAGACGCGGTTCGCCGCGACTTCACCATCAACGCGATGTACTACGACCCTGAAACCCAGATCGTCGTGGACTACCACAACGGCCTGAAGGACTCCAAGAGCCGTACCTTGCGCATGATTGGTGATGCGGCCACCCGGTATCGCGAAGATCCGGTCCGCATCATCCGTGCGGTGCGCTTTGCGGCCAAGCTCAGCCCCCTGGGTTTTAAGCTCGAGCCCAAAACCGCTGGTCCTTTGGTCAAGAGCCAGAAGCTGTTGCACGACGTGCCCCAAAGCCGCCTTTTTGACGAAATGCTCAAGCTGCTGCAAACCGGGCATGCGTTGGCCTCCATCGCGCAACTCAAAGAACTGGGCTTGGCCACCGGCATTTACCCCCTGCTGGATGTAGTAGTAGAGCGCGCGGGCCAGAGCTTTGTGGAAGCCGCCCTGAAAGACACCGACCGCCGCGTCGGCGAAGGCAAGCCGGTAGCGCCCAGCTTCTTGCTGGCCTGTGTGCTGTGGGACGATGTCCGCAAGGGCTGGGACCAGCGCTTGGCCCGCGGCGAACACAGCCACCCGGCCTTGCAGGATGCAATTGAAGATGTATTCAACGCCCGTATCGGGGATGTCTCCGGCCGTGGCAAGTTGGCTGGCGACATGCGGGAAATCTGGTTGATGCAGCCCCGCTTTGACAAGCGTGTAGGCAGCACGCCTTTTGGCATGGCCGAGCAACCCCGGTTCCGTGCCGCTTTCGACTTCATGCGCCTGCGTGCGGACGCAGGCGAGGTGGACGAGGTGCTGGCCGACTGGTGGCAAGAGTTCAGCATGGCCAGCGACGATGTGCGCCAGGATATGGTGGACCAGGTCCGCGCCGAGCAACAGCAGCAACGCAAGCAAGCCCCCAAAGGCCCACGCGTTGCCAAACAGCCCCGTGAACCCCGCGTCACCGATGCAGCGCTGGGCGGCTCCGCAGAAGATGCGCAGCAAGGATCCGCTGACACTGGTGGTGATGCGCCGCGCAAGCGCAAGCGTCGTCGTCGCAGCAATGCCAGCCGTGGCGCCGGCAGTGCCGGACCTGTGGCCGAATAAACCCAGCCATGCAGCGTGAGCCTGTCGAGGCCTACATTGGCCTTGGCGCCAATTTGGGCGACCCGATGGCGGCCTTGCGGCAGGCCTTGGGTCGTTTGGCACATCTGCCTCACACAGAGGTGCTGCGGGCGTCTGGCCTGTATGGCAGCACGCCGGTGGATTCCAGTGGGCCCGATTATGTGAATGCGGTGGCCTGCGTGCGCACGGGTTTGACCGCGCCCGCGCTCCTTTCGGCCCTACAGGCGCAAGAGAATCAGGCCGGCCGTGAGCGCCCATACCGCAATGCCCCCCGCACCCTCGACCTTGATGTGCTGCTCTACGGCAGTGCCCGCATGGCAGGGCCGGTATTGACGGTGCCTCACCCGCGCATGACCGAGCGCGCCTTCGTGTTGATGCCCTTGGCCGAAATCGCGCCGGACCTTGTATCAGCCACGCAGCTGGCTGCGGTGAGTGATCAAGGAATCTGGTGGCTGGCAGGGTAAATCCCCGTCTTTTCTCCATTCTGTAACCCGTTACCCCGTGGTTAAATTACAGAATAATTAAAGGAGATTGGAATGCAGTTCAACCGGATGCGGCTGGCCACCAAGCTGTGGTCGGCCATGGCGGTCATGGTCGTTTCGTTGGCGCTCATCATTGCTTTTACCGCTTTGCAGTCGCGCAAGTCGCGCGAGACCTATGGCGCGGTGAATGCCAGCATGGTCACCCAAATCAAGCACGCCAACCAGCTGGCGGCGCTGGAAGATGTCAATGCCACCCGCGCCTACGCGGTGGTGGTGTCCACCGACCCGGGTGTCGCCAAAGCCTTCAAAGATGAAATCAGCGCGAGCAACAGCCGCATTGAAGAGCTGCAAAAGACCATCGAAGCCAGTGACCTCAGCGAAAAAGACCGGCAGCAGCTCGCCAAAATTGCGTCGCTGCGCAAGACCTTGCAGGATTTGACCAGCCAGACGGCTTTGCTCAAGGTCACCAAACCGGCGGAAATGCCAACGTTTGTGGAGACCCAATACCGCCCAGCGGTCATGGCACTGCAGCAGGGCCATGCCGAATTTGTAGCCATGCAAGACGCAGCCAGCGAAGGCCTGCGTGAAAACTTTGAGTCCGAAGGCCGCAAGCTGATCGTCATGTCTGCTGGCGGGCTGGTGGTGCTGATCGTCGGGATTTTGCTCGGGGCGGGGTTCTTGATCCGCTCGATCAAGCAACCCTTGTCACAGGCCAATGCCTTGGCAGCCCGTATTGCGGAAGGCGATTTGAGCTCTGCGGTCGACGAGTCAAGGGCGGATGAATTCGGCGACCTGATGCGCTCTCTGGCTGCGATGAACCGGGCCTTGTCGCTCATGGTGGCCCAGGTGCGCCATAGCACCGACAGCATCGCTACCGCCAGCAGCGAAATTGCCACGGGCAATAACGATTTGGCCCACCGCACCGAAGAAACCTCGAGCAACCTCGCGTCTACCGCGTCCAGCATGGACAGCTTGACCCAAGCCGTGCGCATGAGCTCTGACAATGCCCGCCAGGCCGGTACCTTGGCTGCCAACGCTTCCAGCGTCGCGCAGCGCGGCGGCGACGTCGTGACCCAGGTGGTGCAGACCATGCAAGAGATCGATGCCAGCAGCAAAAAAATTGCAGACATCATCAGTGTGATTGATGGGATCGCTTTTCAGACGAACATCCTTGCCTTGAATGCGGCGGTCGAGGCTGCTCGGGCCGGTGAGCAAGGGCGGGGCTTTGCGGTGGTGGCCTCCGAAGTTCGCTCGCTTGCCGGGCGCAGTGCTGAAGCTGCCAAAGAAATCAAAACCTTGATCGGCACCTCGGTCGACAAGGTCGAGCACGGCACCCAGTTGGTGACGACAGCCGGCGCCACGATGCAAGAGATTGTGCAAAGCGTGCGCCGGGTGGTGGATGTGATTGGCGAGATCTCAGCCGCCTCGAGCGAGCAGAGCAGCGGTATTGCAGACGTGAATCACGCCATTTCGAATCTCGACCAGATGACCCAGCAAAACGCTGCTTTGGTCGAAGAAAGCGCTGCCGCCGCCGAGAGCCTGCGCGACCAGGCGGCGCAGTTGGCACAGGCGGTAGCCGTGTTCAAGGTAGATGCGTATGCTGGCAGCAATCGCCCGCTGGCACCGCAATTGCCGGGCCATGCGCATCAATTGAGGCTGCGCTAGGGACCAAAAAAACGCTGCCGAGGCAGCGTTTTTTTATGGGTTCACCGGAATGGCCAATCAGGCGATTTCGGCAATCAGCTCGATTTCCACGCACGCACCCATCGGGATCTGGGCGACACCGAAGGCGCTGCGGGCATGCGCGCCGACTTCGGGGCCGAAGACTTCACCAAAGAGCTCGCTCGCGCCGTTGGTCACCAGGTGTTGCTCGGTGAAATCGCCGGTGGAGTTCACCAGAGACATGACCTTGACAATGCGTTTGACCTTGTTCAGGTCGCCCACCGCAGCGTGCAGGGTACCCATCAGGTCGATCGCGATCGCACGCGCTGCCGCTTTGCCTTGCTCGGTGGTGGTGTCTTTGCCCAACTGACCGACCCATGGCTTGCCGTCTTTTTTGGCGATGTGGCCGCTCAAGAACACGAGCTTGCCGGTTTGCACAAAAGGCACGTAGGCTGCTGCCGGAATGGCAACAGGTGGCAAGGTGATCTGGAGTGCGGCGAGTTTGTCGTAAATGCTCATGGGAAATCTCTCAGGTTTACAAGTAAAAAGTGCATCTGGCGCTCATGGAATGCTCGCCTATAGCTATCAAAAGTATAGCGATTCCGTGGCGGGCAAAACGTCTCCACCGGATTGCGTTGCTTTGTTTATTGCGACTGCGACTGCGATGGAGACATGCCCGCCGCAGGGCCTTGCGTTTGCGTTTGGGTCTGCGGCGCCTCATTATGCGCAGGGGCCGTAGCTGGCGGGCTGTCGGTGCGGATTTCTTCGACGGTGACACCCACTGTCAGCGTGTGCCGTGACCCGCCATGGATGACGCCCCGCAGCGGCGACACGTCGCCAAAATCCCGCCCGGTGGCCACGGTGACATAGTCGACCCCGGGGGCGTGCCAGCCCCAGCGGTTGTTGGTCGGGTCGAAATCCACCCAGCGCTCACCCTCAGGAAGATCCGGTACATAAACGCTCACCCAGGCATGGGACGCGTCGCTCCCGATGAGCTTGACTTGTCCGGGCGCAGGCTGGGTCAACAGATAGCCACTGACATAGCGGGCAGGCAGCCCCATGCTGCGCCAGCAGGCCAGCATGATGTGGGCAAAGTCCTGGCACACGCCTTTGCGCTGCTCCAAAGCCTGCAGTGCCGGGGTATTGATCTGGGTGCTGTGGGACTCGTAGGTGAAGTCGGTGTGGATCCGCTCCATCAGGTCGCAGGCCACAGCGATCAGGCTGGTGCCGGCAATAAAACTGGGGCGCGCATACCCCGAGAACTCCAGCTGCCGCGGCACAAACGGGCTGGCAAATACAAACTCTGCGGCTGCCTCGTAAGCTGCGCCGGCCTGAAAGCGCAGCCGGTCCCGCAAGGTCTCCCAGGGCAAACTGCTTTCCGGGCGGATGTGCTCACGCGTGGACACCAGACTGCAAGCCCGCACCTGCAAGACGCTATGGGGTATCTGCAGTGAGAAAAAACAGCGCTGGTTGCCGAACACATCCGGTGCACTGCGCTGCTGGGCCGGCTGCGGGTTGATGATCAGGCTGTGGCTCAGCACGTGTTGACTACCGTGGGCGCGCGGCTCCAGATAGGCCACATGCTGCGCTGTCTCGACGGCGGGTTGGTAGTCGTAGCGGGTTTCGTGGGTGACTTGCAGCAGCATCAGGTACCCACGCTTTGTTTGGTTTCGCCCGAGTGGGTGAAATAGGTGGTGCTGATGTCTTCAGACACGGTGTAGGCGGCTTGGCATAGGGACTTGAGGAGCGTCCGCAGCGGGCCCATCACCGGTCCATCGGCCGGGCTTTCACACAAAGTAGCCAAGTCCCAGCGGTCGGGTGATGGCACTTGCAAGCTCATTTCACTGAGTTCATGAGCAGGGCTTTGGGCGAGTTTGGCCAGGCGGCCCCGCAGTGTGTGCGCGACCCACGCCAGTGAGCGCGGGTTGTCGCGGTCCAGCACCAACAGGTCAATGAGCGCCGCCACATCGCGGCTCTGCTGGTACTGGGCATGAAACGTGATGGTGCTGTCAAACAATCCGAGCAGGGCTTCAAACCCTCCATCAGTATCGACCGCGCCGGTCTCCAGTGACTGGTCCAGGGCAGTGGCCAGAAAGTTCAGCCGTTCCACATGCCGGCCGATGCTGAGCAGGCGCCATCCATCGTCCCGGGTCATGCGGTCGGTTTGGGCGCCGGTGATGGCGGCCAGGTGGTCACTGGCGTCTTTGAGGATCCGCAGGGCCTGGTTGGGCGCGTAGTCGCCTTGCGCGGCCAACTGGGCGCAACGCTGGAAAACTTCTTCTTCCGCCCGCACGATGGTGGCCCAGTGTTCCTGGGACAAGCGTTCGCGCACCGTGGCGGCTGCCATCTTCAAGGCGCGCATGTTGTAGCCCACGCCGGTCGCTCCATCGGGTGAGGCCAGGCTGGCGATGATGGAGCGCTCAAAAACGCGTCGCGCCTGCACTGCAGACGGCACCCCGGGAAGGACCAGGGTGTTGATTTGCGCCAGCTGCGTGAGCCATTGCAGCAAAGGCGTGCTGGACTGCTCTTCGCCGCCCAGGTATTCCAGCGCCAAGCGGGCCAGGCGGATGGTGTTGTCAGCCCGCTCGGTATAGCGGCCCAACCAATACAGGTTTTCTGCAGCGCGGCTGGTAACCAAACGCTTGCGCTGGGCCAACACGGCAGGGGTGAGGGTGGTGGGCAGCAGCGTGGTGGTGTCGACCTCGCCACGGGTGAGCGCCCAGACGTCGGCACTGCTGCCGCCGCGTTGCATGGAGGCAATGTCTGTGCTCGTGCCCGCCACCCGGGCCAAGCCGCCGGGCAGTACCTGCCAGGCCGGTTGGCCTTGGGCGTTGCGGCCGGCAGACACGGCGAACACCCGCAGCATGACGGAGCGAGCCTCCATGCCTGCTGATCCGCCCTTGCCGTCGGCAGGGTTACGCCAAGTCGGCATTTGCGACAGGGGCATATAAGCCTGCACCGTGTGCTCTTCGCTTTGGCGCACGATGCGGCCGGCCAAGCGGTCTAGTGCACTTTGCTGCAGCGTGTGGCCCAGCATCGCATCAAAGCTGGGGTGGATGCTGGAGCCGGGGTAGGTCGGCTTGATGGTGCGTTCGCCCAGCAGGGGCAGGGCGGCTTCCATGGCGCTGCGCTCGCCGCACCACCAGGTAGGCAAGGCCGGGAGACTCAAGCGCTCACCCAGCAAGGCTTGGGCGATGGCCGGCAAAAAGCCCAGCAGCGCGGGCGACTCCAGAAACGCAGAACCAGGGGTGTTGGCCACCAGAACGTTGCCGGCGCGTATCGCTTGCAACAGGCCCGGCACACCCAGGGTGGAGTCGGGCCGCAACTCCAGCGGGTCGAGGTATTGGTCGTCTACCCGCTTGAGCAGCCCGTGTACCGGTACCAAGCCACGCAGGGTCTTGAGGTAAAGGCGCTCATCGCGCACCAGCAGGTCGCTGCCTTCGACCAGACTCAGGCCAAGGTAGCGCGCCAAGTAGGCGTGCTCAAAATAGGTTTCGTTGTAAGGGCCGGGTGTCAGCAGGGCGATATGGGCCTGGGCACCCGCGGGGCTGGCGTTTTTCAGGCTGTCCATCAGGGCGCGGTAGGTGCTGGCCAAGCGTTGCACCTTGAGCGCCTGAAACGCCTGCGGGAACTGCCGGGACACAGCGAGCCGGTTTTCCAGCAAATAACCAAGACCGCTCGGCGCCTGGCACCGCTGGCTCACCACCCACCAATTGCCGTCCGGCCCGCGGGCGAGATCAAAGGCTGCTACATGCAGGTGTACCCCGCCCACCGGCTGCACGCCGGCCATGGGGCGCAAGTAGCCGGGGTGGCCGTGCACCAGAGCCGGCGGCAAAAGACCGCGCTGCAGGAGCTGCTGCGGGCCGTAGACATCGGCCATGACTGCCTCCAGCAGTTGCATGCGCTGTTGCACGCCTGCCTCGATATGGGCCCAATCCGGTGCATCGACGATCAGCGGAAACAAGTCCAGCGACCAGGGGCGTTGGGGGCCTTCGGCGTCGGCATAGACGTTGTAGGTGACGCCGTTGTCACGGATCTGTCGCTGAAGGCTGGCAATATGCTGGTCGAGTGCAGCCTCGCTGCTGCCCTCCATATTGTTAAAGAATTGCCGCCAAACGTTCGTCAAATGTGTGTCGGTAGCTCCTGAATTGATAGCGCCACGGAGTTCGTCAAAATGGCTTTCATGGGCGCGGCAGGCGCGTGCGAAGCGCAGTACGTCGGCTGCGCTTTCGGTGCTGGGGTCGGGGCGGGATTCGTCAGGATGTGTCACTGTGACCAAGTATGCCAGCAAGGGCTGATTTCTTCGGTCTGCAAGCAATCACTATGCCGGTCATACTTTCGGCCAAGCCCACTTGCCGGATATACCCCATGACTGCTGACTTCCATTTTTACGAGCCCCGCTTGGGGCATGGTTTGCCCCACGATCCCTTCAATGCCATCGTGGGCCCCCGGCCCATCGGCTGGATTTCGAGCCGCAGCGCGGATGGTGTGCTGAATCTTGCGCCCTATAGTTTTTTCAATGCGTTCAACTATGTGCCGCCCATCGTGGGTTTTTCGAGCATTGGCTACAAAGACACGGTGCGCAACATCGAGGCCACCGGCGAGTTTGTCTGGAATTTGGTGACCCGGCCCTTGGCGGAAGCCATGAACCAGACCTGTGCGCCTGTCGGCCCGGAGGTCGATGAATTTGCCCTGGCGGGCCTGACGCCGGTGAACTCCAACCTGGTGCAAGTGCCCCGGGTGCTGGAGAGCCCGGTCAGCTTTGAGTGCCGCTGCACCCAAGTCGTTCAGCTACAAACGGCAGCTGGTGCCACGGTGCCCAGTTGGCTGGTCTTGGGCGAGGTGGTCGGGGTGCACCTGGACCGGCGCTTGCTGGTGGACGGGGTCTACGACACCGCTGCGGCCGGGCACGTCTTGCGCGGCGGCGGGCCGGCGGATTACTTCAGCGTGGGGCCTGAGCAGCTCTTCAAGATGTTCCGGCCCCAATAAGAAAGCCACCGGCAACACGAGTTGCGGTGGCTGTCGGCTGCAGCCTCAAGGGCTGCCGCGATGGGCGCAGCCCTCAGGCTACAAAAACGATCAGGCCTTTTTGGCCCACGCGCTGCACCAGCCCTTGCCGGCGACTTGTTTGCCTGCAAACAAGGGGCAGCCACCAGCGGCGTCTGCGGCTTTGCCCTGGTAGAGCGCGCAGTTGTTGCACAGTTGGCCAGCGGCGTATTTGGGGAACTTGGCTTTGTCCACTTTGGTGGCGTCTGCCTTGTAGCCGAGTGCACCGGCCTGGGCGTCGGTCTCAGCCAACATGGGGCCTGCTGCTTGAACCTGGCTTGCCAGCAGCGCGGTGCTGCCGAGCGCGACTTGAACGATAAATTCGCGACGTTGTGTCATGGCTTGGTTTCCTAGGGTGAAAGACATGCCCGCACGATAGCGGGGCATGTCTGGATTGTTATGAAATCCCCAGCCCGAGCACTTGATCTCCATCAATACCCGGCTAAAGCACTCCAGTGTTGGCAGGGGTTTCAGCCCAGCGGGAGGGCATCGAAGGTGCTGTAACAGTTTTTGAGCCAGGTTTTCACACGCTGGCGCTCCAGCATCCCCAGCGCATCGTCCCCCTCTTTGCGGTGAACTGCTCCCCAAAAGCTGGCGTTTTGCCGGTCGATTTTGCGCATGCTGGCCTCGTGCAGCTGGGGCAAGGTGGTGACGTGACCGCCGAGTGCCACCGCTTTTTTGAGCGCTGCGGACTCCTCGAGTTGCGAGAAGTCGCTGCCGCGGCCCAGGTTTTTCACCACGATGTAGTTCGGCCCGGCGCCATAGGTGGCAACCAAGCGGTCCAACAGGTCCACAGAGTCTCTGCCGGCATCCGCCACATGCCAGAAATTCACCGTGACACCCATGCTCGCCATCAGCGACACGAGGTCGGAGTCTTTGACCCAGCGGGCCAGCGGGGCGGCTGTTTGCGCGGCCAGATCGACGATCACATTCGGTGGCGGACCTTCGGTGGGCTCTTCCTCATAGACCGCCGCTACAAGATCCAGACCCTCGTAGGTGTCGACCACGACCGGCGACGCGAAGTCGCTGTAAAACCGGGTGAAGGAGGTGTGGGAGCGGTCGGTGTCAAAACCCGTGAAGGCGCGGCCCTTGTCAATAAAGTACTGGGCCAAAACGCGCGCCAGCACCGATTTGCCGACGCCGCCTTTTTCGCCGCCGATGAAGTTGATAGAGGGCATATAAATCCTGATTGAGTTGAAAAAAGAAACGCGTCAGGCCGCACTGCGGCTTGTGAGTCGTTGCACCAGCCAGCGCGAGAGGCGCGGGCCCAGCAGCAACACCATGAAAAAACGGACCATTTGCATGGCCATGACAAAACCTGCATCGACCGCGCTGCCCACGGCAATCACCGCGACTGAGTCCGCACCGCCGGGGCTGGTGGCTAGGTAGGCGGTGAGAGGGGCAACACCCGCAAAAAACATGAGGCTGCCGGCAATCAGCAAACCGAGCACGATCAGGGCAAAAATGGCGATTAGCACCCGCGGCAACACCCGCCAGGCGTGCTCCAGGATTTCGCGGTTGAAGCGCAGACCTATGCCCCAGCCCAGCGCGGCATACGCCAGCGCCAGCAAAGGGCCCGGCAGCTCCAGTTTCCAGGGGCTGAGGTTGTCCAACGCCAGTGCCAGCACCATGGGGATGAGCAAAGGGCCGCCGGGGAATGTGAGGATGCGGCCCAGCCAGGCAGCAAGCAGCACCAGCACAAGAGTCAGCCCGGCATGCAAGGGGTTCTGAATGTGCAGCCAATGGGCCAGCTGAACATCCCAACCGGGTGCGACGTGTTCGGGGGAGGCCGCAACGCCTGTTGCAAAGTGAGCCACCAGCGAAGCAATCGCCGTGACCATGGCAACCCTCAGGTACTGCATGAATGCCACCAGCCGGGTGTCTGCACCGAAATCGCCGGCCATGAGCACCATGGCGGAGGCCGCTCCAGGTGCCAGGCCCCAGATGGCAGTGCTGCCGGGCAGCAAGCCGCTGCGCATCAGCCAGTAGCCCAACAGCGCACTGGCCGCCATCACCGCAAAAGCAATCCCCAAAAACAGCGGCCATTCGCCTGCCACGCGTTGCAGCACCTCGAAATGCAGGCTATGCGCCATCAGGCAGGCGATGACCGACTGGCCAATGGCAAACAGCGGTGCGGGTACCTGAACGTTCATGTCCTGCGTGGCAAGCAGGACACCGGCCAGCATGCAACCCAGCAACATGCCCGCTGGCACACCCAGGAGCAGAAAAGCTGCACTGGCCAGCGCGCTGCACAGCAGCAACGCCGGCCCGTGCAGCCGGGGCTGCTGGCGGAGGAAAGACATTCGCATCTGCTGGATTAGATGCGAACCATGTGACGCTTCAGATCAGTTCCTGCGCATGTCTTTGGTGAACGGGAACTCTTTGCTGCCCGGCACATGGATGGTGGCGGGTGGCACCACCAGCATGCCCGGGGTGTGGCCCAAGGGACTGAATCGCGAGAGGCGGCGGCTTTCGGCCTCGTAGCTGTTGACCGGGAAGGTGTCGTAATTGCGCCCGCCGGGGTGGGCCACAAAGTACTGGCAACCACCCAGCGAGCGCTTCATCCAGGTATCCACAATGTCAAAGGTCAGCGGGGCATGCACACCGATAGTGGGGTGCAGGCTGCTCGGCGGGTTCCAGGCCTTGTAGCGCACGGCAGCTACAAATTCGCCCACCGTGCCGGTGCTGGTCATGGGTAGGGCTTCGCCATTGCAGGTGACCACGTAGCGGCTCTCATTCAGCCCGGTGACCCGCACTTCCAAGCGCTCCAGGCTGGAGTCCACATAGCGGGCGGTGCCGCCTGCAGAGCTCTCTTCGCCCATCACATGCCACGGCTCCAGCGCGTTGCGCAGGGTTAGCTCCACGCCCATGCTCTTGACCGAGCCCACCATCGGGAAGCGGAACTCGTAGTGCGGGGCGAACCAACTGGTGTCGAACGCGTAGCCGGCCATATTCATGTCGGCGATCACGTCATCAAAGTCCATTTTGATGAAGGTGGGCAGCATGTAGCGGTCGTGCAGCTCGGTGCCCCAGCGGGTGACCGGCGCTTTGTACGGCGATTTCCAGAAGCGGGCCACCAGTGCACGCAGCAGGAGCTGCTGCACGCTGCTCATGTGGGGGTGAGGCGGCATCTCGAACGCACGCAACTCCAACAAGCCCAAGCGGCCAGTGCTGGAGTCCGGCGAGTACATCTTGTCGATGGAGAACTCGCTGCGGTGGGTGTTGCCGGTGACGTCGATCAGGATGTTGCGCAGCGTGCGGTCCACCAACCAGGGCGGCATGCTCTGGCCGTAGAGTTCGCGGTTTTTGTAGATCTGCTCGATGGCGATTTCCAGCTCGTACAGCTGGTCGTTGCGGGCTTCGTCAACGCGCGGGGCCTGACTGGTCGGGCCTACAAACATGCCGCTGAACAAGTAGCTCAAGGACGGGTGGTTGTGCCAGTACAGCAGCAGGCTGGCCAGCAGCTCGGGCTTGCGCAGGAACGGGCTGTCTGCAGGTGTGGCGCCGCCCATCACAAAGTGGTTGCCACCACCGGTGCCGGTGTGGCGGCCATCGGTCATGAACTTCTCGGCACTTAGGCGAGACTCGAACGCTGCGTTGTACAAGAACTCGGTGTTGTAGACCAGCTCTTTCCAGTTGGTGACGGGGTGCACGTTGACCTCGATCACGCCGGGGTCGGGCGTGACTTGCAGGAGCTTCAAGCGCGGATCGCGGGGGGGCGGGTAGCCTTCCAGCACGACTTGCATTTTGAGCTCGGTGGCCGTTGCTTCGATGGCGGCCAGCAGGTCGAGGTAGTCTTCCAGACGCTCCAGGGGCGGCATGAAGATGTACATCACGCCCGATTTGGAGCCCACGGCTTCGGCCTTGGGGCCGCTGGCGCGGCGCGGGTCGCGCACTTCCACGCACAGCGCGGTGCGGGTGATCCAGTGGGCGGATTCAAAGCGGTTCGGAGCTTCGGCATACATCGCCGGCTCAGGCTGCTTGGCGCTTTGGGCGTTGGTGGCAACGCTGGCGTCCCCGGTGCCCTTTGCGGTTTGCATCTTGCGGCCAGCTTCGGGTACGGTCAGGTTGCCGGCCATGTAAGGCACTCCGTTGGCAGCTATAGAGCCTGCACTGGTACCGGTGGCCGCAGGGGCACCTGTATGGCCGGCGGTCGTTGCGGTCGTGGCGTTAGGTGCATAGCGCTGTGCAAAGGCCGCATGCGCTGGCAACGCGCCGCGGTCCACGGTCGGGTCGCGCTCCACCAGATAGGGGTAGTCACCTTCGCTGACCCAGGGCAGGGAATCCAGCGGCAGGCGCAGGCCCATAGGCGAATCGCCGGGCATGAGGTACATGCGCTCGTCGCGGAAGAACCAGGGGCCGGTGGTCCACCACGGGCCGGAAAGGCTGGGGTTGCTGCCCTTGCCGGTCAGGCGCGGGCCATCGCCCACCTTGAGTGGCAGCACATAGCCGACCACCGAGTCGAGCTTCTGCTCGAAGACGCGGCGCAGGCGGGCGCGCTCCATTTCGTCGTCGAGTTTGCTGTTGAAGGGGTCTACATTGACCGGCAGGCGGCGCTCGCGCCACAGGTAGTACCAGGTGTCTTCATAGCCGGCCTGCACGTACTTGTCGGTCAGGCCCAACTTGCCGGCCAGGGTGCGGATGAAGTAACCCGCGTCCTCGGCGGTGTAGTGGGTGGGCTTGCGCTCGTCGGTGAACAGGGCGGGGTTGTTCCACACCTTTTGTTTGTCGGCACGCCAGTAGATATTGAGGGCCCAGCGCGGCAGTTGCTCGCCGGGGTACCACTTGCCTTGGCCGAAGTGCAGAAAGCCGCCTTGGCCGTATTCGTCGCGCAGTTTGTGCACCAGCTCGGTGGCGAAGCCGCGCTTGGTGGGGCCCAAGGCGTCGGTGTTCCACTCGGGCGCGTCACGGTCGTTCACCGCCACAAAGGTGGGCTCGCCACCCATGGTCAGGCGCACATCGCCGGCCACGAGTTCGGCGTCTACCGCGTCGCCGAGCTTCATCACATCGGCCCACTGCTCGGGCGTGTAAGGCTTGGTGACGCGGGGGGACTCGTACATGCGGGTGACCTGCATATGGTGGGCAAATTCCACCTCGCACTTGTCCACGCCGCCTTCAATCGGGGCTGCGCCGCTGGGCTGCGGGGTACAGGCTAGCGGGATATGGCCCTCGCCGGCCAGCAAGCCGCTGGTCGCGTCCAACCCGATCCAACCCGCGCCGGGCAGATAGACCTCGCACCAGGCGTGCAGATCGGTGAAGTCGACTTCGGTGCCGCTGGGGCCGTCCAGGGATTTGACGTCTGGGGCCAGCTGGATCAGGTAGCCCGATACAAAGCGTGCTGCCAGACCGCAATGGCGCAGCAGTTGCACCAGCAGCCAGCCGGAGTCGCGGCACGAGCCGCTGGCCAGGGTGAGGGTTTCTTCCGGCGTTTGCACACCGGGCTCCATGCGGATGGTGTAGCTGACGGCGTTGTGCACCAGCTGGTTGATGTAGACCAGAAAGTCGATGGTGCGGCGTTCCTTGAGGTCAATAGCAGCCAGGAATTTTTTGAATTCCGGGGTCAGCGGCTCGGCTACCAGGTAGGGGGCGAGCTCCTGGCCCAAAAGCTTGTCGTACTTGAACGGGAAGTTTTCGGCCGTGGGTTCGAGGAAGAAGTCAAAGGGGTTGTACACCGCCATTTCGACCACCAGGTCGACTGTGACTTTGAACTCTTTGGTTTTCTCGGGGAACACCAGGCGGGCCTGGTAGTTGGCATATGGGTCTTGCTGCCAGTTGACGAAGTGGGTGCTGGGCTCGACCTTGAGCGAGTAAGAGATGATTTTGCTGCGGCAGTGCGGGGCAGGGCGCAGGCGGATGACTTGGGGACCGAGGTTGACCAGACGGTCGTACGAGTAGTGGGTAACGTGGTTCAGCGCTGCGTGAATGGACATGGGCCGGTCTCGGTAGATCTCACAGGGGACGCCGTGCAGCGGTTGCCGCACAGGCCCCATACTAACAATCGGGTTTGACAGGCTTTTTAAGCAAGGTCCGCGCCAGTGCCGCAACAGCGGATGATTTTTCGGCGCACTGCGCGCGGCTAGCATGGTTGCATGTACGCCACCGCACTCCGCCTTGCCGTCTGGCCCCGCACGGGCGGTGCGGTGGGGTTGGGGCTGCTGGCGGGGATGGCGTTGCAGTTGCAGCAAGCCTTGTTGTCAGCGCCCGCGGTTTATGCGGCGTTTGTGCTTCTGGCCCTTGTGGGATATGCGTGGGTTGCTAGTAAAAAGATAGTGGGGCTGTGGCATCACGGTGTGGCGGGCCTCTGTGCATTGGCACTGGCTTGGGGGATGACCGGCTTACGTGCTGTGATGTTCATGAGTCAAGCGCTAGCCCCTTCGCTGGAGGGGCGCGACATCCTTGTGACCGGCGTCGTTGCAGATATGCCCCAAGCCACTGAGTCGGGGCTCCGTTTCCGGCTACGGGTGGACGCGGGCGAGAGCGGGGCGGGGGCTGCGCTCTTGGATGGCACACCGGTGTCTGTGCCCCGATTGCTGGATGTGGGGTGGTACACCACCGGCTTCAACCTCCAGACCCAAACACCTGAGCTGCAGCGCACACCGCCTGCAACCGCGTTTTGCTACCCCTGCTCAAAGCGCTCGATGTGCAGCTCGACACGGTGGTACTCAGCCATCGCGATATCGACCATGTCGGGGGCGCGCCTGCGGTACTCATGATGCAGCCGCAGGCCGCCTTGCTGAGTTCGCTGGAGCCGCAGCACACCTTGCAACAGCTGCGCGCGTCCCAACGTTGTGAGGCGGGTATGCGCTGGCAATGGGACGGTGTGGACTTTGAGGTCTTGCACCCTGACGCAGCGGACTATGAGACCGAGCCCGCCCCCAAAGCCAACGCGCTGTCGTGTGTGCTGCGCATCAGCAACGGGCGCCAAGCCGCGCTGCTCGCAGGCGACATTGAGGCGGCGCAAGAGCAGCGCTTGGTGGACGATCCGGCCATGTTGCCCCTGCTGCGGGCGGATGTGCTTTTGGTGCCCCACCACGGCAGCAAAACTTCCAGCACCGACGCGTTTTTGCGAGCAGTCCAGCCACGCCATGCACTGGTGCAGGCAGGCTACCGCAACCGCTACGGGCACCCCGCCGCATCGGTCGTCACGCGCTATGAAGCCCTAGGCACCCATTTGGTGTTATCGCCCCGTTGTGGTGCGGCGCGTTGGCACTCTGCAGAGCCCCAAAATGTGGCGTGTATGCGGGAAGACGAGCGGCATTATTGGGCCCATGATGTGCCATAGTGGTGCATCGGCGCTGTGGCCCGAAGTTTGCATAAGAGGTAATCAGAGAGGTCTTTTACATGCAGAAATTTGATGAGATGTACACCCAGCTCCCTTATGAATTTTTCAGCAAGGGCAGCCAGATAAGAGACCACTACAAAATTTACGACGAATGGCTCGCTCGCCAGCCCGGCGACATGATGGCCAAACGCCGTGAAGAAGCGGAAATGAT
>DGQR01000270.1:34291-36569 GCA_002390825.1 Rhodoferax sp. UBA4409 | reverse complement strand
GTCCATCAAGGGCAAGTGGAATGTGTTCATTTTCATGCCCGCAGCATTCACCTTCAACTGCCCCACCGAAGTGGAAGACGCAGCTGACAACTACGCTGAATTCCAGAAGGCCGGCGCTGAAGTGTTCATCGTGACCACCGACACCCACTTCGCACACAAGGTGTGGCACGAAACTTCCCCCGCAGTGGGCAAGGCCAAGTTCCCCCTGATCGGCGACCCTACACACGCCCTGACACGCGCTTTTGACGTGCATATCGACGAAGAAGGCTTGGCACTGCGCGGCACCTTCATCATCAACCCTGAAGGTGTCATCAAGACTGCTGAAGTGCACTCCAACGAAATCGCTCGCGACGTCAAGGAAACCGTGCGCAAGTTGAAGGCTGCTCAGTACACCGCCGCCAACCCAGGCCAAGTGTGCCCAGCCAAGTGGAACGAAGGCTCCAAAACCATCGCTCCTTCCATCGACCTGGTCGGCAAGATCTAAATCACCGGCACCCGTCGGTAGAGCGGCGTAAGCCGCTCACCAGCCGGACAGCGTCCTGCGGCATGTGCAGCAGGCCGTCCGGCTTTTTTTTACCCGAAATAAGGCTGTAGCCCACACACAATGTGCGCTGATAGCTACTAAATAGATAGCAAACAAGGAATCACCATGTTAGACGACACCCTCAAATCCCAACTCGGCGCTTACCTGGAGCGCGTCACGCTGCCGATCGAGATGGTGGCGTCCTTGGGTGATGACGACAACTCCGCGCAAATGCGCGACCTGCTGCAAACCATCCAGAGTTTGCGCAGCGACAAGATCACCGTGGCTTTCGACGGTACCGATGCCCGCAAGCCATCCTTCAGCCTCAAGCGCGCTGGCACTGACACCAGCCTGCGCTTTGCCGGCTTGCCCCTGGGCCACGAATTCACCTCGCTGGTGCTGGCCTTGCTGTGGAGCGGCGGCCACCCGCCCAAGGTCGAACAAGACGTGATCGACCAGATTAAGGGCCTGGACGGCGACTTCAACTTCGAGGTCTACATGTCCTTGACCTGCCACAACTGCCCGGACGTGGTGCAAGCCCTGAGCCTCATGGCTATCCTGAACCCCAAGGTCAAAACCACCGTGATCGAAGGCGGCGCTTTCCAAGACGAAGTGAATTCCCGCGAAATCATGGCGGTGCCCAGCGTCTACCTGAATGGCGCCTTGTTCGGCAATGGCCGCATGCTGGTCGAAGAAATTGTGGCCAAACTCGACACCGGCGCTGCCGACAAAGACGCTGCCAAGCTGTCCGCCAAAGAAGCGTTTGACGTGCTCATCGTCGGTGGTGGCCCCGCTGGTGCGGCAGCTGCGGTGTACGCCGCCCGCAAAGGCATCCGCGTGGGTGTGGCGGCCGAGCGCTTTGGCGGCCAGACCAACGACACCATGGCCATTGAGAATTACCCCTCGGTGCAAGAAACCGATGGCCCCAAGTTTGCCGCCGCCCTGGAAGCCCAGACCCGCTCGTATGGCGTGGACATCATGAACCTGCAGCGCGCCGACAAAATCGTGCCCGCCGCAGAAGTCGGCGGTTTGACCGAAGTGGTGCTGGCCAACGGCGGCACGCTCAAGGCCAAAACCGTGATCTTGTCCACCGGCGCCCGCTGGCGCAATGTGAACGTGCCCGGCGAAGCCGAGTACAAAAACAAAGGCGTGGCCTACTGCCCACACTGCGACGGCCCCTTGTTCAAGGGCAAAGACGTGGCGGTGATCGGCGGGGGCAACTCCGGCATCGAAGCCGCTATCGACTTGGCCGGCGTGGTGAAGTTTGTTACCGTGATTGAGTTCGCAGACCAGCTGAAGGCCGACGCCGTGCTAGTCAAAAAGCTTCTCAGCCTGCCTAACGTGACCGTGCACACCAACGCCCAAACCACCGAAATCACCGGTGCGGACGGCAAGGTCAATGGCCTGAAGTACAAAGACCGCGCCACCGGCGTGGAGCACCACGTGGCGCTGGAAGGCGTGTTCGTGCAGATCGGCCTGGTGCCTAACACCGAGTTCCTGAAGGGTGTGGTGGACCTGAGCAAGTTCGGCGAAATCGTGGTGGACGCCAAGGGCCACACCAACGTACCCGGTGTGTTTGCCGCAGGCGACTGCACCACCGTGCCCTACAAGCAAATCGTGATCGCAGCCAGCGAAGGCTCAAAGGCAGCTTTGAGTGCGTTTGACCACTTGATTCGTCACTGAGCTTTTTGAGCTGCGGTTTACATGCAAAAGAGGGCTGCGGCCCTCTTTTTTATTGCGCGAGCAGCTATGAAA
>DGQR01000270.1:0-34016 GCA_002390825.1 Rhodoferax sp. UBA4409 | reverse complement strand
TGGGTGTAAATCATGGTGGTGGACACATCGCTGTGGCCCAGCAGCTCTTGCACCGTGCGAATGTCGGTTCCTGCTTGTAGAAGGTGCGTGGCAAAGGAGTGGCGTAGGGTGTGCACAGATACGGGTTTGTGTATACCGGCCCGTACAACCGCTTGCTTGAGCGCGCGCTGCAGGCGCTGCTCGTAAAGGTGGTGCCTTCGTTCCACGCCAGAACGTGGGTCTATCGCCAGGGTGGGTGAGGGAAACACCCAATGCCATGCCCAAGACTGCCCGGCACGCGGGTACTTGCGCTCCAGTGCGTGCGGAAGGTACACGCCGGGGCGCTGTGCGTCACGGTCTGCACTCCACAACGCCTGTGACACAGCAAGTTGTTCTTGCAGCGGCTGCTCCAGTGAGCGGGGCAACATGACTACCCGGTCTTTACCGCCCTTGCCATCGCGCACGATGAGTACATGGCGATCAAAGTCCAGATCTTTGACGCGAAGGCTAAGTCCTTCCATGAGGCGCATCCCTGTGCCGTACAGCAAGCGAGCCAGCAGCCCCTCAACAGAGGGTGTCAGCGCCAACATTCGCTGAACTTCTTCTCGCGTCAAGACACTTGGAATCCGTTTCGCCGTCGTCGGCCTGCCTATTTCTTGGAGCCATGGCAGCTCCTGTGCCAGAACTTCCTTGTACAAATAAAGCAAGGCGCTAAGTGCCTGCCGATGGGTAGATGCTGCGACCTTGCGCTCGGTTGCCAGCATGGTCAGAAACGCCTCCACTTCTGGGCGCCCCATGTCTTTGGGGTGGCGAAGACCGCTGTAACGGATAAACCAGCGAATCCAGTAGACATAGGTTTGCTCAGTGCGCAGGCTGTAGTGCATGTACCGCAGTCGCTCACGCACTTGGTCAAGCAGGCGGGCAGCGCGCAGGGGCGGATGATGCTGCGGTGACGTCTTTGTCGGACTTTTAGTACTGTTCATATAAACAGTACTGCTCTCTACTCCAATAAAATCAAGCGTTGTAGCGCATTGGCCGAAACTTGTTCAACAGCAAAGTCCATTGTTCATAAGCAAGCTTGCAGGGTTTGTCGGCATTTTCGTTGGTGGGCATTCGCTGCCTAGGTCTTGAAGTCAGTTATAAAACAAGCACTTAAGCAAAGAGCTGGGAGGCGGTCATGTTGAGTTGCAAAGTTGTTCATAAGACCTGTTTGACGTCCATAACACGTTATGCCGATTAAAGCGGTCGCGTTTAGCGATGCACAAGAGGTGCATTGGGGTTCGGATATTGAAAGCCTGCGGTATGACGGTCCTATTTTGGTAATTGTCGTAGCGCGCGATCCCCTACCGGAAGGAAAAACCCGAGGCTTGGAAATCACATTTGGCAGTGCCACCGCAATTAGACTTTTGGATGAGTTGCAAATCGCCAGATACTGGACTTCAAAGGAGTTTCCTTTTGGCCATCATGTTGTGGAGGTTCTTGAGGGCGGCTGGTCCGACGAAGAGTCTCAATTGCAGGGGTACGCGACCGCACGTCGTGAATGGCTAGTCGTCACAGGCAATGGTTGCGTGAGCGTATTTTCTGCCAGTGAACCTATCGTGAAAGAGGTGGTGTATGAAGCAATCGCATAACAGGTCGGCCCACACAGACCCGCAACGCAAGGTTGCCGCTTCGCGGCACGTGTCGCGTGCTGGTGGCCTCCAACGTTATGCCGCATGAGAGTACTCGTCAATTTCTGCCGCGGCTGGCTCGGGCTCTACTTCCTCCTGGTGCACTTCGTGATCCCGTTCTACCTTGTCGCTATTTATCCCGAAGTGCCCGAGCCGGCTGTTCGAGCTCTGCGCGGTATGGGCTACGGTGCAATCGTAGGGCCGCCATCTGAGCTAGGGTTCTGGTACCGATTTGTTAGTTGTGGTGCATGGGTCATGCTTGGGTTGCTCCTACTTTCCAAGCGCATCCGAGAGATTGCCGAAGAAGGCGAAGAACGGGCTGGGCGAAAAAGGCAGAAGAGAAACAGCCGTGCTGCATAACAGGTCGTTCAACACGGACGCGCAGCGGCATTGCGCTGCGAAGCTTGCAGATGAGCTTGCGCCTCACAGCGCAATGCCACTGCACGCCGGTCAACTTCAACGTTAAGTCTCACATGCTTGCTACTCTTCCCTCCATTGATGCACTGGCCAAGATGCTCAGCTGCGAGCCCATGGTGGAGGCGGGTCCACCGGAGTTCGGCGTTGTTAGCTATGAGGTCACGTACGAGACGGACAATGACCGGATCACCCTGCAGGTGTTGCCTTGGGCTGCAGAGATTCAACTATCCGTGGTAGCGAAAAATCCGACGCGAATCTTTCGTTTGGCGCTGGGAGACGTCGCTGAACTTTCGGCGACCGAGGATGAGGAAGGCGTCCGGATTGACATCAGCTTCCTTGACAAAGGCGCGCAGCCTTTACACCTTTCAGTCAAGCCGGCTGTCTTATTGATCTGGGGCAATCAGGAGGACTCTCCCGAAAGGCACCCGCCTTGGGAAAGGGATGAGACTTAACATGTCGACGACGCGGACCCACAACAGCAGGAGGCGGCTTCGCCGCGTAGTGTCGTGGTCCGGTCATCTTCACGTAAGCATAAAGATCCAAGGTACTTGTCACGGACTCTAGGAGCCCTATGTCCAAACTCCGCGTAGAAAGTTTCACCATTTCCCTGGACGGTTTCGGTGCCGGGCCTGACCAGGATTTGAACAATCCTCTGGGCATTGGCGGCACAGCCTTGCATGGCTGGGCGATACCCACCAAGACGTTTCAGAAAAACCTGTTCGGTAACGACAGTGGTGAGACCGGGGTGGACGAAGACTTTGCGGCGCGTGGCTTTCAAAATGTGGGTGCTTGGATTCTGGGGCGCAACATGTTCGGCCCGGTGCGCGGCCCTTGGCCAGACGAGAGTTGGCGCGGGTGGTGGGGCGACAACCCGGTGTACCACATGCCGGTGTTTGTGCTGACGCACCACGCGCGCCCACCGCTCGTCATGGAAGGTGGCACCACCTTCCACTTCGTGACCGAAGGCCCAGTGGTTGCGCTGGAGCGCGCCCGTGCGGCAGCGGGTGGCAAAGACGTGCGCGTGGGTGGTGGCGTCAACACCATTCAGCAATACCTGCGCCTAGGCTTGATTGACGAGATGCACATTGCCATCTCGCCCGTGCTGTTGGGCGCTGGCGAGCGGCTGTTTGAGGGCGTAGACCTGACTGCATTGGGTTACGCCTGCACGCAGCATGTGGCGTCTGCCCGCGCGACGCACATTGTGTTGTCCAAGCAGTGAGCTGGCCTGTGGCGCACTTGGGTGCAAGCGCAATGGTTCTGCTGTTGCCGGCCCTCAGCATCGCAGCACCCACCCATTGCACACCCGCCGAAGAGGTGGTGTTCAGCTGCCCGCTGCAGCGCACTGCCAAGGTGGTGTCGGTGTGTGCGTCGCTGCGGTTGCTGGCCAGCCCAAGCAAAGGCTATCTGGTCTACCGCTTTGGCAAGCTGGGTGCTGTGGAGCTGGAATTTCCCAAAGACAAGGCGGGGTCGCCCGCCAAGTTTGTGCACTCGCACTACTTCCGCGCACAGACCGACCGCACGCAGCTGCGGTTCACCTCGGGCGATTTCACCTACGAGCTGTTTGACGAATATGAGCAGGGCGCCAAGCCGCCTAGCGCGGTGGGCGTTCGTGTCATCCAAGAGCGCACGGGGCAGGTCACCCAACTTGCCTGCGGCAAGGGCGTGACCGCGCACTGGAACTTGATTGACGGCGCTGTGCCCGCCAATGACGACTAGCGCCACGCGCAGGCCCGATATTGGAATGCGGTGACAATGCGCCCCTGATTCCCCCAGAGCCGCATCTCCCTATTCCCGTGCCCGTACGTATCTACCTCGCCCCCATGGAGGGGCTTCTCGACTTTGTGTTGCGCGACATCCTGACCCGTGTGGGCGGGGTGGAGAAGTGCGTGTCGGAGTTCATTCGCATCACGCATTCGCTGATGTCCGAGAAGGCGCTCCTTCGCACCGTGCCCGAGCTGGAGCTTGGCGCGCGCACCTTTGCAGGCGTGCCGGTGTGGCCGCAGCTGCTAGGCTCGGATGCACCCTGCATGGCCGAGAACGCAGCGCGCCTAGCCGAAATGGGCTCGCCCGGCATTGACCTGAACTTCGGCTGCCCGGCCAAGGTGGTCAACCGCCATGGTGGTGGCGCCACGCTGTTGCAAGACCCCGAGATTCTCCACACCATCGTGGCCGCCGTGCGCGCTGCCGTACCGGCCCACATACCCGTGACCGCCAAGATGCGGCTGGGCTACAACGACGACAGCCTGGCCTTGGACTGTGCCCGTGCGCTGGAGGCTGGCGGTGCTGCCGAGATCGTGGTGCACGCCCGCACCAAGGCCCAGGGCTACCGCCCGCCCGCCTACTGGGACCGTGTGGCCGATGTGCGAGGTGCGGTGCAGGTGCCGGTGGTGGTGAATGGCGAAATCTGGAACGTGCAAGACGCCCAAGCTGCCGTGGCACAAAGCGGCTGCCACACGCTGATGCTGGGCCGCGGCATCGTGGCCCGCCCGGCGCTGGCCCGCAGCATTCTGGCTGCCATGGGCACCGCGCCTGACAGCATTGCCCATCCGGGCGACGACTGGACGTGGCAAGACCTGGGTCCGCTGATGCACGCCTTCTGGCAAGTGGCTAGCACCCGCCTGGAGCAAAAGCAGCAGGCCGGTCGTGTGAAGCAGTGGCTCAACCTGCTGCGCCGCCACTACCCCGAAGCGCAGCTTGCGTTTGACGAAATGCGCACGCTGGTCAAGCCCAGCGATGTGGATGCATGGATACGCAGTAGAGTCCCGCAGACATGAATATTCACCTCGGTTACCGCCCCGGTTGTATCGGCCGCATCGTTGAATTGCACGCCGGTTACTACGCCCGCACTGCCGGGTTTGGTGTTGCTTTTGAGGCCAAGGTGGCCTCTGGCTTGGCTGCGTTTTGCGTGGACTACCAAGACGGCCGGGATGGCCTCTGGCTGGCCGAGCAAGACGGGGTGATTCACGGCTCCATTGCCATCGATGGGTCGCATCACGAGACCACGGGTGCGCATCTGCGCTGGTTCATTACCTCAGACGCTTCACGTGGCCAAGGCTTAGGCTCGCAGTTGCTGTCGGCGGCGCTGGATTTTTGCGCGGCACGCGGCTACCGGCAGGTGCACCTGTGGACGTTTGAAGGGCTGCTGGCCGCGCGGCATTTGTATGAAAAGCATGGCTTTGAACTAGCCCAAAGCCTGCCAGGGTCACAGTGGGGCAAAGAAGTGACCGAGCAGCTGTTTATAAAGAAAATAGGCCTCTAGCGCACGTGGAATATGCGCAAGCAGCTATTGATTTTGTAGCACTCTGCGCGGCACTTAACTCCACAAACTCTCCAGCGGCCCCTCCGGCAAAAAGCGCTTGTTGCGCACCAGCATGCGGGTAGGGCCGGGCAGGGCGCGTGCGGGCACCGAGTGGCGCGGGTCGCCGGGGTAGCTCAGCACGGTGGTGCCGTTTTCTTCAAAATTCTCCGGTAGCACGCAGGGTGGTAGCTGTGCCTGCGCCGCCCGGATGGCGTCGGCCGCAGTGGCGTAGCGGGCCAGGTGCCCGAGGCTCATGATCTGGGGCGGCGCCATTTCAATCTCCTGGCGGTAGTAGCGTTGCAGGGCCTCTACTGGTTTGAGCCAAATGCTGGCGGTGGTTTCGTGGTTGTCGTGGCTGGCGATCTGGTCATGGGGCGCCATGGCCAAAAAGAAGCGGGTGTCGAACCGCTTTTTGCTCAGTGCGGCCATGCGGGGCGTGATCCAGCGGCTCCAGGGCACCAAGGCGGTGGCATTTAGGCTGGCAGCGGGTGCGGCCAGCCATGCCTGCCAATCGGCGGGCGACACGCCAGCCGGCCGGTGGGCGGCTGCGCTCAAGAGCACGCCGGCTTCTTCAAACAACTCGCGCAGGGCAGCCACATACAAGGCGGCGGCAGTGTCGTGGTGCAACTCGGGTTCGCCCAAGCGGTGGGCCAGTGCGGTGGCTGGTTCATTCAGGGCGGCAAGGGCGGCGGGGCTGCTGTCGTGCGCGTCCAGCTTGCCGCCGGGGAATACATAGGCCTCGCCAAAGGTGTCTGAGAGGCCGCTGCGCTTCATCAAAAAAACTTCCAGGCCTTCAGGTGTGTCGCGCAGCAGCACCACGGTGGATGCGTCGCGCGCAGCGCCGGAGGTGGGTTCGAGCATGTCTTGCATGGGACTGTCTATTCTCTTTTGTTTTTTAGTGAGCAACTGCTTGAATTAAAGTACCAGCAGCTGACTACGGGCCTACGGAGTTGCCCTTAGCCTGATCCAACCATTTGAGGAGACACAGCATGGCATTAGATTTCACAGGCCGCGTGGCCATCGTAACGGGCGCAGGCGGCGGTTTGGGGCGCCAACATGCGCTGGCCTTGGCCGCGCGCGGCGCCAAAGTGGTGGTGAACGACCTGGGCGGTGCGCGCGACGGCTCCGGCAGCTCGCTCTCTGCGGCTGAGTCTGTGGTGGCCGAGATCCGCGCGGCCGGTGGCGAAGCTATCGCCAACGGCGCATCGGTCACAGACTTTGAAGCCGTGCAGGCCATGGTGCAGCAGGCCATAGACGCTTGGGGCCGGGTAGACATATTGGTCAACAACGCCGGCATCCTGCGCGACAAGAGCTTCGCCAAGATGGAGGTTGCCGACTTCCGCACCGTGGTGGATGTGCACCTGATGGGCGCGGTGCACTGCTGCAAGGCCGTGTGGCCGCACATGAACGAGCAGAAATACGGCCGCATTCTCATGACGACTTCCAGCTCCGGCCTGTATGGCAACTTCGGCCAGAGCAACTACGGTGCGGCCAAGCTGGCGCTGGTGGGCCTGATGCAAACGCTGGCGCTGGAAGGTGCCAAAAACAACATCCACGTCAACAGCCTGGCCCCCACGGCTGCCACCCGCATGACCGAGGGCCTGATGCCGCCGCAAGTGCTGGCCGCCCTTAAGCCCGAAGCGGTGGTGCCCGCCATGCTGGTGCTGGTGTCGGAAGACGCGCCCACCCGCACTACGCTCTGCGCAGGTGCCGGCAGTGTGGAGGCCGCGCACATCACGCTCACGCAGGGCGCGTGGATCGGGTTGGATGCGCAAGCGCCTGAAACACTGGCTGCCAACCTGCGCCAAGTGCTGGCCCGTGCGGGTGACATGGTGCCGGAGAGTGGCGCTGCGCAAGGAAGCCAAGAGGTGACCCGCGCCTTGTCTCACCTAGCCGGTTAATAGCCAGCCGGTCCGCTGGCCTTAGCTCAGCGGGCTGGCGGCGGTCAAGCTTGCAGAGCCGGTGGACGCTGCCTCGCGCGGCGACTCTGATTGCACCTGGGCCAAGGCGCGCTGCTCGGTATCGTCGAGCACTTGCTGTGCGGACGCGCTGCCGGGTACCCAGTGCGAAACGCCCAAGCCAAACACCGGCTGAAAGTGGTGCCCACCCGCCTGCGGATCGCTCAGGAGCAGGCGGCTAGACACCAGTGCCTTGAGCCTGAACATCATGCGGTCTACCTCTTGGGGCCGGTTTGCATGGGTAATCACCATCACAAAGCAGCGCGGGTGGTACAGGCCCACCACATAGCGGAAGCCCACCGCCCTGCGCACACGGGCTGCCACAGCGGTCAGTATCTGCTGGTCAATGGCGTGCCCGGCCGACTCGCTCATGGAATACAAATTCCGCAAATGCAGGGCCACCACCGCACAGCCCACGCCCGCGCGCTCAGCCCGCCAAAGGGCATCGTCCACCTTGGTGAGCAACACCGAGCCGGTGGGTAGGCCTGTGGCCCTGTCAAAACCCACGGTGTCGCTGGCACGCCGCTTGAGCCGGCTGTTGGCCTGGTTGCGCCGCATGGACAAGCGGATGCCCATCAAAAAGTGAACCAGCGCGCACAGTGCAATCACGGCTTTGCCACCGACCGGAATCGCCGTAGGCCACAGTGCGCAGGTATAGAGCCCGACCACCATCACCGCCAGAAAGCCGCACGCCACCGCCATCCAGCGGGCCAGGTCGTCACCCAGCCGGTAGGCCCGCACACTGGCATGCAGTGCAAACAAGACACCGGTGGTGCACACCACCGCAGAAATCCACAAGGGGTTGAGGCTGCCGGTGCTGATAAGCCCCAGGCCAATAAGTGCTTGCAGGGCGGCCACACCCACCATGGCCGCAGCGCCCCAGTTGATGGTGACGTAGAGCATCCGGTCGACCAGCGCCACACCCAGCCAGACGCCCAAGTACCACAGCACCAGCGCACCACTCAGGGGGCTGATGATGCTCTGCACCGTTTGCAACGTCTGGGGTGAGAGGTCGGGGAACAAGGCCAAAGGCAGGCCGCTGCCGACCACGCCCGAGCCACCGAGCACGAGCACATAAGACAAGGCGCGCCAGGCGCCCGGGTTGTTGTCGCTCAAAATTTCACCCACGGCCCCGCAGCTCAGGGTCAGCAGGCCTCCGAGCAAGCATGACCAGATGATGATTTCGGTGACACCCATGGCGCCATTATTCATGTTTGCGCCAAAGCGCAAAGCCTTGAAATAGCGGGAAACAACGCTATCTAGGCCCTTATGCCCGGGGGAAACCGCTGCTCTGCACGTTTCATGCGCCTGTGGTACCTTTGCCCCCCGTTTGATTTCTGAAGGGCCTTTGGTCATGGATAACACACAAGAGGCCTTCAGCGCCCTGACTCCCGAACGGCTCCGCGGGATCCGCCGCGGGCTGGAAAAAGAAAGCCTGCGCGCACTCCCTAGTGGCAGCTTGGCGATGACGCCGCACCCCCCGGCCATGGGCTCGGCCCTGACGCATCCGCACATCACCACCGACTTCAGTGAGTCCCAGGTAGAGCTGATCACTGGCGTGCACGCCCAGCCTGAAGACTGCCTGCAGGAGCTCACCGATGTGCAGCGCTTTACCCTGCAGAGCATGGGCGAAGAGCGGCTGTGGGTGTCGAGCATGCCGTGTTGTTTGCCGGATGACGATGCGATTCCGCTGGGCCAATACGGCAGCTCGAATGTGGGCCGCTCCAAAACCGTGTACCGCATGGGCTTGGGCAATCGCTATGGCCGGCGCATGCAAACCATCTCGGGCATTCACTACAACTGGTCGATGCCGGATGTGTCCAGCGAAGCGTATTTCGGGTTGATCCGCAATTTCCGGCGCCATGCGTTTTTGTTGTTGTATTTGTTTGGCGCCTCGCCTGCGGTGTGTTCCACCTTCGTAGCCGGCCGCCAGCACCAGCTGCAGCCCTTGAGCGAAGGCACCATGTATTTGCCCTATGCCACTTCGCTGCGCATGGGGCGGCTGGGCTACCAGAGCGACGCGCAATCGTCGCTCGCGGTGAGCTACAACAGCCTGGAGGGCTACGGCCACTCTTTGCAAGGCGCGTTGACCCAAGCCTACCCGGCCTACGAGGCCATTGGTGTGCAAGGCCCTGACGGGGCCTACCGCCAGCTGGGGACCAGCCTGCTGCAAATCGAGAACGAGTTTTACGGCACCATCCGCCCCAAGCGGGTCACCTTCCCGGGCGAGCGGCCGCTGCACGCGCTGCGCGAGCGCGGCGTCGAATATGTGGAAGTGCGCCTGATGGACCTTGATCCGTTTGAGCTGGTGGGGATCAACAGCAGCACCATGCGCTTTATTGATGTGTTTTTGCTGCACAGCCTGGGCACCGCCAGCCCGGACGATTCGCCCGCCGAGATCACAGCGCTGGCGCGCAACCAACAAGACGTGGCTGAGCGAGGCCGCCAACCCGGTTTGCTATTGCAGCGCGACGGGCAGCCGGTGACGCTGGTCGATTGGGGGCGCGATCTCTTGGCCCAGATGCAGCCTTTTGCGCAGGCGCTGGATGCGGCCCATGGCAACACGCTGTACACCGCTGCATTGCAAGCGGCCACAGTGGGGCTGGATCAGCCGGATACCCTGCCATCCGCCCGGGTGTTGCAGGCGATGCAAAAAGACCATGGGGGTTCGTTCGCGGCCTTCGTATTGGCGCAGAGCAACCGCACGCGGGATGCCATGCTGGCGCAAGCATTGCCTGCCGAGCAGCAGGCCCGCTTTGAGCAAGAGTCCGCGGTGTCGTGGAGCGACCAGCGCGCCATCGAGGCGGCAGACACCATGCCGTTTGATGTCTACCTTAAAGAGTTTTTGGCACCCCACCGCTTGTTGGCAGGGCGCCGCAGCACAGCAGCTGCTTAAACCGCGACTGCTGCTTCTACAGCAGCAGCGGCTTCGCGCACGCGGGGGGCGGCCTTGCGCACCGCCTTTTTCACCACGCGCTTGGCGCCTGCAGCCTTGGCTTTGACTTTCGAGCCGGCCAGGCGGATAGCCAGGTCGCTGCTCTTGGCTTCCAGCTTGGCGGCCACTTTGTTCACAGCCACTACGGCAGGCACTGCGGCGTTGGCCACAGTGCCCAGTGTGCTCAGGCCGGTGGTTTGCTCAAAACGGGTGGCGTTCACTGCCACTTGTTCCAGGCTCTTGCCGGCCAGCTCGACGGCTTTGTCGACGGCAGCGTCTGCTCCGTCGGTGGTAAAGGTCACGCCTTGCACGTAGTAGCCGGTGAGTTTTTTCTGGGCGTTGAGGGCGTTACGGCGAACCTCGCCGCTGATGCGCTTGCCGGCTTTTTGCACAGCGGCAGACCAGGTTTTTTCAACGTAGCTGGCGGCGCGGGCATTGCCCACGCGGTAGGCATTGATCACGTTTTTCGCGGTGTTGCCGTAGGTGGTGATCAGGTCGTTGGTGGCGAGGGTAAGGGTGGTCGTGCGCATGTACAGCTCCTGCAAAGTGAAATCGTGAGGGAATACTTGGATTCTCAAGATCCCCCCTAGTGAAGGCACCTTAAATACCGCCTGTTTCCTAGGGGCGGCTGTCTAAGCGGCGCGTGGCGGCCACATACGGGACAATGCAGGGTTTAGCGACAGGCAGAAAGACACACGGCATGGCAATTCAGTGGTTCCCGGGGCATATGCACCTGACCCGCAAGGCGATTCAAGAGCGCATCAAAGAGATCGATGTGGTGATTGAACTGCTGGACTCCCGCTTGCCCGGCTCCAGCGCCAACCCCATGCTCGCCGAGCTCACCGCAGGCAAGCCCGCGCTCAAAGTGCTCAACAAACAAGACCTAGCCGACCCCGAGCGCACTGCACTCTGGCTGGCGCATTACAACGCCATGCCCGGCGTACGCGCCCTGCCGCTCGATGCCAGCATGACGACCCCCGCCAAAGCGCTGGTATCTGCCTGCCACGAGCTGGCCCCCAACCGGGGCGGCATGGCCAAGCCGATGCGAGTGCTGATTTGCGGCATTCCCAACGTGGGCAAGTCCACGCTGATCAACACCCTCAAGGGCAAGCGCGCCGCCAAAACCGGCGACGAGGCCGGCGTCACCAAGATCGAGCAGCGCATCACGATTGCGGACGACTTTTACCTCTACGACACGCCCGGCGTGTTGTGGCCCCGCATCATCGTGGCCAAGAGCGGCTACAACCTCGCGGCCAGCGGCGCCATCGGCAAAAATGCATTCGATGAAGAAGAAGTGGCCCTCGAGCTGCTGGACTACCTGCGCCAGCACTATCCCGCCACACTGGAAGCGCGCTATAAGCTCACTGGCGTGGCCGGGCAAGCCGACGAGCAGTTGCTGGCCGCCATTGGCCGCAAGCGCGGTGCTTTGCAGTCGGGCGGGCGCATCAACCTGAACAAAGCCGCCGAGATCGTGATCCACGACTTCCGCAGCGCAGTGCTGGGCCGCATTACCCTGGAGACGCCGGAGCAGTTTGCCCAGTTGCTGGCCGAGGGCAAGCAGATCGACGCCGAGCGCCAGATGAAGAAAGACGCCATCGAGATGGCCCGCCTCATCCGCCTCAAGAAGGTCAAGCGCCCGGCACAGCCTCGCCATAGCGACGAGCGGGAGGCAGCCGCCGGCCAAGGTGCTGCACCAGAGCCTGAGGCTGAATAAGAGTCAAATAGGCCTATGGCGCACGATATACCTGCGCTAGTAGCTATGATTTTTATAGCAATTGTCTGATGTGCACCAACTTCATTCCCTCCGCCCGGACTGATTTTTTAGACAAGCGCCTGGGTACGGTGGCGCCAGCCGCACCCGGCTGGCCGGCAGAAACCTACCCCGGCTATAACGCCCCGGTGGTGGTGCGCAGCTCCGGTGGGGCTGCGGTGCAGCTGGCGCAGTTCGGGCTGGTGCCGCCTTGGAGCAGAGACGCCCGCCACGCCCGTGAGTTGGCCCGTGGCACCTACAACGCCCGCAGCGAGACAGTGGCTATCAAGCCCAGTTTTCGCAATGCCTGGGCGGCCCGCCAGTGGGCGCTGGTGCCGATGGAGTGCTTTTTTGAACCCTGCTGGGAAGACGCCGCCACCCAAGGCGGCCGGGCAACCCGCTGGCGGATTGCCATGCACGACCAAGCGCCGTTTGCGGTAGCTGGCCTGTGGGAGCGTTGGACCGACAAAGCCAGTGGCGAGCAGGCCGACAGCTTTACCTTGCTCACGGTCAATGCCGATGGCCACCCGGTGATGGGGCGGATGCACCGCCCAGGGGATGAAAAGCGCATGCCGGTGATCGTGCCCGCTGCGCATTACGCTGATTGGCTGCATGCCAGCCCGCAGCAGGCGATGGCGTTTGTGACCCGCTTTCCCGCCGAGCAAATGCACGCTGAGCCGGCCCCTGTGCCGCGTGCAGCGCCTGCAGCTGCGCGCAACGCCAAGCCCCAGATTCCTCCACCAGAAAACCTGTCGTTGTTTTAGGCGGTGGTGGCTGTGGCCGGGCTTAGCGGAGCTCGGTCTCCAGGGTGTCCCACAACTCTTTGTCAGCCAAGGGCGTCTCGGGAGAGAGCGTGGGGTTGGGGATGCGGATCACCCGCCGGCCCGAGAGACTCAGGTCCGCGAGGATGCTTTTCTTGAAGACCAGATAGCGCTTTTGGAACTTGCCATTGCGCATCATCAACTTCAAGCCTTCTTCGACCCGCTGGGCCAGCTTTTCACCTTCGGGCGAGCGGGCGAAGAAAAAGTAGCGGGGCAGGGGATAGTAGAGCAGCAGCTTTCTTTCCACCGCGAGGTCGGGGTAGCTGCCGATGTTGGAGGCCAGCTCTGCGCTGATTTCATTCACACCGCGCGAGAGCAGGTCATACCGCCCCGCGCTCAACATGGGGAACAGGCTCTCATACGTCGGGGCGGTAACCACCTCCAGGCCGGCGTTGCGCAAGATGTCCACATCGATCCAGCTCGCTGCTTGTCCGATGGAAAACTGCCGCAGCTCGTTGGTGCTGCGAATGCCGCTGAAGGCGGGCTGGTTCACCTCCTTGATCAAAAACAGGCGGTAGCCGGTCAGGCCCTTGTCCAGGGGCAAGCGGATGGGCAGGAGCTTGCGCTCGCGTTCCTGGCTGGTGGTGCGCGCCAAGACCGAAATGTCCTGGCTGTTGCTCAGCTGCATTTCTGCGCGCGCAGGCGTCATGACTTTGGGGGCTGGCTGCATCTGGAACGGCCCCCACTTGGGGCGTGTTTCTTCCAGGGCGAGCTGCAATACGTCCCAGTAAAACTGCATGCGCACATCCGAGCCGCTCTCGGGGGGCGGATAGGTGTATTGCATGGGCGCTGTAGCGCTCGCTGCAGGCTGCAGCCACACGGTAAGTGATATGCCAACGACGGCTAGTGCTTTGAAGAGTCGCAGCATCTCTACGCTCCTTGTATTTTCAGAACAGTGTAGCGCGCTCATGTGACAGACCGTGTGGGCCGGGTCGGCGCCTCTATGTGACGCAGATCAAGACCGGTCGCGCCGCCTTCCCGCACAGTGAGGGCATTGATTTACAGGAGGCTCCCATGTTCAAACACATTCTTTTGGCAACCGACGGCTCTGCGTCTTCAGAGCATGCGTCCCGCTTGGCGGTGGATTTGGCCCGCACCCACGGCGCCAAGCTCACCGCTTTGTATGTGGCGGACCCGTACCCCTATATCGGCATTGGCGAGCTCAATCCGGCCGGTTTGCAGGCCTATGCGGCGGCCGGCCAGCAGCTCGCCGCCCAAGCCCATGCGCATGTGGATGCCCTGTGCCGTGAGGGGTCTGTGGTGGCGCTGGATGTCCGCTTGGTGGAAGATGTCACCGCCGTGAGCGGTATCGTGCAAACGGCAGAGACGCTGGGCGTCGACCTGATCGTGATCGGCTCCAACGGGCGCTCGGGCATTGAACGCTTGGTGCTCGGCAGTGTGGCGGCCAAAGTGGTCGCCCAGAGTCCGGTGCCGGTACTGGTAGCGCGCTAACCCTGACCCCACGGCACCCCCGCATGGACGGGCGTGCTTGAAAAAGGCCGCAGGGGCTCCAGTTAACCGGCTAGTGCAACGCCGCTGACGGAGAGCTTGTGGCCTTTTTGATTTTTTGCCTTGCAGCGTTGGTGCTGCTGATCGGGCTGCTGGGGTATCCGCGCTGGATGCGCTGGCGGCGCGAGCGCCTGCAACAGCAACCGTTCCCGCCCGGGTGGCGCAAACACCTGCGCAAGCGCGTTCCCTTGTTTGCCCGTTTGCCGGCCGACCTGCAGCTGCAGCTCAAAAAGCACATCCAGGTGTTTGTGGCCGAAAAAACCTTTATCGGTTGCGATGGTTTGCAGGTGACTGAAGAAATGCGGGTCGTGGTCGCCGCCAATGCCTGTCTGCTACTGCTCAACCGCACCCGCGGGCTGCCGGCGGACTACTTTGCCGGAGTGCGCCAAATACTACTGTACCCCGCTGCCTTTGTCGTGCAGCGCAAGCACACCGATGCAGCGGGTGTGCACCACGCAGAGCAGCGCTCCTTGGCCGGCGAAAGCTGGTCGGAAGGGCAGGTCATCCTGTCGTGGCAAGACGTGCTCCAAGGCGCTGCCGATGCGCACGATGGCCAAAACGTCGTCATCCATGAATTCGCGCACCAGCTGGACCAGGAAAACGGCCAGGCGATCGGCGCACCATTGCCACTGCCCGGTGATGCAGATCACCACCCCGCCCGCTGGAAGGCGGTGTTCACCGCCGCCTACGAGCGCCTGCAAGGCGAGGCCTTCATGCATGAGCAGGTGCTGCTGGACCACTATGGCGCGCAAGACCCGGCGGAGTTTTTCTCGGTTGCCACCGAAGCTTTTTTTGAGCAAGGTGCGGCCTTGCGCAGCTACGACCCCGCGCTCTACCGCGAGTTGCAGGGCTACTTCAAGGTGGACCCTTCCAGCTGGTGAGCGGGTAGCCCGGTAAGCAGCGTGTCAACATGCCACGGGTCGGCACGGCACAATGCTTGCTCCGTAAGGCCTATGTCGACCTCCACACCCCCCAACGCCCCAGAAAAGCCCCTGCGCGGGCCGGTTGAGCTGCCCTCCGCATTGCAGGGGGCAGTGCAGCAGCACACCTGGTTTGAGGATGCGCAGGCCATCTTTACCGGCACCTTGTTCGTGAGCCTTGCGCTGATTTTGTTCGGCCAGGCCGGATTGCTGACCGGCGGCACTGCGGGTGCGGCATTTGTGCTGCACTACGCGACCGGCGTCAGCCTGGGCAAGCTGTTCTTTTTGATCAACCTGCCGTTTTACTGGTTCGCCTGGCAGCGCATGGGCCGCGAGTTCACCATCAAAACCTTTGTGGCCATCAGCTTCCTGTCTGCCATGGCTGAGTGGTCGCCGCGCTTGTTTGCCATCGAGCGGCTGCACCCGGCTTACGCGGCCGTGCTAGGCGGCTTGCTTCTGGGCTCGGGGTGCTTGTTTCTGGCGCGGCACCGGGCCAGTTTGGGGGGCGCCACCATTGTGTCGCTGTACCTGCAGCGTTCACGCGGTTGGCGGGCCGGTATGGTGCAAATGGGCATGGACTGCACCATCGTGCTGCTGGCACTCACCGTGGTCGACCCGGTGCGGGTCGCCTATTCGGTGTTGGCGGCGGTGGTCATGAACCTGTTTATTGCGGTCAACCACCGCCCGGGCCGCTACGCGGTGCTGTAGCGCTTAGTTCACACCCAAAAACTCAGCCAACGCTGCCGTTTGCATTGCACCCGCATTGGCGACCACTTGGCCGGTTTTGACATTCTTGGCCACCATGTAGGGCACCGATTCGGCAGCCAGGTCATTGAACAGCACCGTGTTGGCCTTGATGATGGCTTCTACCTCCGGTGGTACTGACGCTGGCAACGGGGTGCCACCACTACCGGCGAGCAGCGAGGCCTCGTGTGCAGCCATGAACTCGGCGGGATTGGCGGCGGTCAATATTGCAGCGCCCTGCAGAGCGCTCTTGCCGTTGATAAACGACACCGGAATCCAGACAAACTTGGCTTTGGGCAGCAAGGCTTGTGATTCCCTCCACAAATGGCCGCAATGCGGGCACTGGGGGTCAAACAGCACATAAGCCGGGTTGGCCGCCATGAGTGCGCCCACGGTGAAACCTTTGCCCTCGGCTGCAATCTTGTCGTAGGCCTGTGCAGGGCTCAATGCCGTGGATTTGGCAGCGGGCGCTGCCGTCTCGTCTTTCTTGTCGCCGCAACCGGCCAGACCGCCCAAGCCCAACAAGGCGGGCAGTGCCAGCAGGTGCAGGCGGTTGCGCTGGGGCAGTGAGGGCGAAGCGAGGGCGGAAGACGAGGGGGACTTGATGGTCATGTTGTTGCAGCGTGTAAAAGTTTTAGCGCGGGTAGAGTCGTGAAAAGCGGCATTGGTTCCCGCAGTGACTACTTTACAGGCAACGGTGCCAAAGCCCCTGTTTGTGCGGGTTTTGTCGGTTGTAAACAAAGTTATCCACAGAGTGGCACACAGTTTTAAGGGGTAATTCGGGCCTCAGTGGCGTCGCTTTTCACGTCTACACCGATTCACCGCAAGTGCTAACACAAAACTTTCCCTCATTGACAAAACGCCGTTTTTTCTTATTCGCGAATTTTCAAAATGCCTAAAAAATAGGCATCGTGTTGCAGCCCAATGCTGGCGCGGATTTGGCGGCTTGTGCCTAGGGTTATCCACAGCGTGGCCCACACGGGAATGGGGTAAGTTTTTTTCCTTGTAGTTGTTCTGATAAGCGTCCTCTGCCATAGTGCAGACAGAGGAAAACCATTAACTACAACGCGGGACGGCCATCACATGCCAAACCGGATACGTGTGCGGCGCAGTGTGTCATTGCGGCGCGCGCTGCGGATGCTGGTCATCTTCAGTGTGCTGCCTACGGTGCTGATTTGCGCTTGGTTGGCTTACAGCAACTACCGATTGCAACGGGAGGGCTTTGAGCAACAGACCGTGCTCTTGGCGCGTGCGATTCAGGCAGAGATCGAGCGGGAGCTCGCTGCCATCGAGTCCGGCCTCAAGGTCATGGCTACAGCCCCTGAGTTGGCGCGTGGCGATCTCAAGGGCTTTCATCAGTTCGCTACTAACAACATCGTGGCACCCGACATGGCGCTCAACTATGTGTTGACGGACGCCAAGGGCCAGCAAGTCCTCAACACCTTGTTCCCCTACGGTGCAGCCTTGCCCAAAACCGGCACACCCGCTCAGCTCCAGCAGGTGTTTGCCCAGCGCGAGACAGTGCTCACCGATCTTTTCAAGGGCGTAACGACGCAAGCGCACATCATGGCGATCGGGGTGCCGGTCGTGGCCAATGACAAAGTCGTTTACAGCCTGAACATGGGCCTGAAACCTGATTACATCAACCGACTTATTGCCCAGCGCCCGTTGCCGGACGGCTGGCTCATCGCGGTGCTCGACCGGAGCCGCACGATCGTGGGCCGTTCGCGCGACCCGTCGAAATTCATTGGCCAGCCGGTCGGGCTGAAGGTGCAGCAGGCCCTGGACGGCAATTCGTCCGGCTTCTTGGAGTCGGTGACCAAAGACAACGTGCCGGCATTTACCGGGTTCAGCACTTCAGACCGCTGGGGCTGGACGGTGGTGGCTGCAGCACCGCAGCGCAGCCTGTATGACGACCTGTTTGCCCAGCTCGCCCAAGTGTTGCTTGGCTTGGTGCTGGCCTTGGGGCTGGGGTTTTGGCTGGCGCGACGGGCAGGGGCCAAGGTCATGTCATCGGTTCAGCAGCTCAATGACACGGCGCTCGCACTCGGGCGCGGGGAAGATGTGAGCCCGCCCAGCCTGGAGTTGCAAGAGGCCCAAGCCGTGGGCACCGCCATGCTGCAGGCGGCGGATGCCATGCGCAAAGTCAAGTTTTTCGCCCAGCACGATGCACTGACTGAGCTGCCCAACCGCCTGTTGTTTGACGAGCTGGCCCAGCGCAGCATTTTGAGCGCCATGCGTCACCACGGCGAGTTGGCGCTTTTGGCCATGGACCTCGATGGTTTCAAAAAGGTCAACGACACGCTGGGTCACTCGATTGGCGACGAGGTGCTCAAAACCGTGGCGCAGCGCATCGGTTACACCATCCGGGCGTCTGATGTCGCGGCCCGCATCGGTGGGGATGAGTTCATTGTGCTGCTCGACGGGGTGAGCCAAGCCGATGCCCTGCAAACGGCCGACCGCCTGGTGCATGCCCTGTGCCAGCCGTATTACGGGGTGAGTGTGCCCTTGGGTGTGAGCATTGGCCTTGCCTTGTACCCGCATCACGGGTCGGATTTGAAATCTCTCATGCTGGCGGCGGACAGCGCCATGTATGCCGCCAAGTCTGCGGGCAAGGGGCAAACCCACACCGCCGAGCCACACCGCCGAGCCACAGTAGCGCCTTAGCATAAAAAAACCCCGTAAAAAACGGGGTTGTAAGACTGCCTATTTTTTAGGCGTCGTGTTGAAAGCTAAGCCTGGCGCGGATTTCGCGGCTTGTGAACACGCTTATCCACACAGCAACCCACAGGCGACAGGGGTAAG
This sequence comes from Rhodoferax sp. UBA4409, assembly GCA_002390825.1. GTDB lineage: Bacteria > Pseudomonadota > Gammaproteobacteria > Burkholderiales > Burkholderiaceae_C > Allorhodoferax. The sequence continues at coordinate 15,210 of DGQR01000270.1, read as the reverse complement.
TTTTTTTCAACTTTATTTGCCCCGCGCGCGGTGAATGGGCTCGCTGAGTGTGCTAGCCCCGACCTTACTCTTCCAAAAAGTTGGCAATCGTGGCGCCTGCCGACGGGTCGCGCGGCTTGCGCACCCCGTGCTTGGCCAAAATTTCAATATAAAACTGGGTACCGCCTTCTTTGGCAGCGGCGTCGATCAGGCCGATCAACTCGGCCGGGTGGGCCACTGCGGCCGTTTGCTCGGTAGCGCCGAAGCGGCAATCAAAGTCCCAAAAATCCACGCCCACGGGCAGCGCGCGGTTGCGTTCGCGCTTCATGTATTTGCGGATTTCGTGTTTGGTGGCGTCCAACAGGCGATCGGGGTGCTTGCCTTCAACGTGGAGGGGAAATGTCTTTTTCATGGGGAAATCCTTGTGCGCCGCGCCGCTCTGTGGGCTGCGGGCAAAACTGTGAGGCCAACCAGTGGCAGGTGGGCGATGATACGCCCCATGCAACAAAACCCCCGCGAACAGCACGCCACCCCCCACAAAGACGCCATTGCCTTGCTGCCTGAATTTGCCCGTCTGGGCCTGGACCGCATCACCCTGGTGAACGAGGGCGCTCAAGCCCATGCTGCCTTGGCCACTCTGCGCCAAGCCCGCGCCTGGGGCTTTGATACCGAGTCCAAACCCACCTTCAAGGTGGGCGAAGTCTCCGACGGACCTCATGTGTTGCAACTCTCCACGCCTGAGCGGGCCTGGGTGTTTCAGCTACACGACCCAGAGTGCCGCGCGGTGGCTGCCGAGCTCATGGCGCTGCCCGGTATTGCCAAGGCCGGTTTTGGCCTGGGTGATGACCGCAAGCGTATTCTTCACAAACTGGGCGTAGAACCGGTGGGCGTGTTGGAGCTCAATGTGGTGTTCCGCGAACGCGGCTACCGCAAAGACATGGGGGTCAAAGGTGCCGTGGCGGTGTTGTTTGGGCAGCGCTTCATCAAGAGCAAAAAGGCCGCCACCAGCAATTGGGCGGCACCCCGGCTCACAGAGTCCCAGCTGGTCTACGCAGCCAACGACGCTTACGCCGCCATCCGGGTGTTTAACGCGCTCGGGCTTTAGGCCGCAGAGTTTGCCGGGCGGCCCCACACAAGCAACAGGTTGTTGGCGGGCAAGGCGTGGCGGGCTTGTAACTGCAGGCCGGCTTGTGCCGCAACGGCTGCCACATCGGCCAGTGGGCGGATGCCAAAACTCGGGTCATGCGCCCGCAGGCTGGCATCGAATTCGAGATTGCTCTGGGTAGGCGGTACGCCGGCCTCAAAGTAGGGCCCGTAGGTCACCAGCACCCCGCCGGGCGCCAGGCAGGCGGCGGCACCCCGCATCAGGGCCGCGCATGCGGCCCACGGTGCAATGTGCAGCATGTTGATGCACATCACCAGGTCATACGGCCCCGCCCATGTGGCGCCTTCGGCAAACCAAGGCTCGCGGCAGACATCGAGCTGCTGGGCCACTTCGATATTGGCCAAATCGGCCTCGGTGGCGCGCACCTCAATGTTGTAGAGCGCGCCGCGGTGCACCTCGGTGGGCTGCCAGGCCCACTGCGGCAGGTGCTGCGCAAACCACACCACATGCTGCCCGGTGCCCGAGGCAATCTCCAGCGCCCGGCCACTGGCAGGCAGCAGGGTTTGCAGCACTTCCAGAATCGGGTGCTTGTTGCGTTCGGCAGACGGGCTGTGGTCGGGTTGCGCCATGGAGCGTGACTTAGTGCGTCACAAACTCGTAGCTGACTTCTTCGCTCTCGACCATGTCAAGAATGTCGTTGAGTTCGTCTTCGCTCTCAGTGCTGCTCCAGGTGTCTTCGGGGTCTGCTGCGAACAGTGGCTCGATGGCGATGTCCAAAAACTGGCCGTTGGGCAGGCTCAGCACCGGGGTGCCTTCAGAGGTTTCTACCAGTGCCCAGTCATCGGGTACCGACATTTCCAGCTTGATGGTGACGTTGAGTTTTTTCATGGAAAAGTCCTTGTGTTTGTCGTTCAGTGAGGCGGCGAGGTTACCTCATCGGGGGTTCCGGGTCCGTGGGGACCGGACAGCCGGTTCCCCCATACCACAGCTTTTTGCCTTTAAAAACAATGCTCTACGCGCTGCCTCATTTTTGGGCATGCTTGTCAAAGCCAATGCTGGCGCGGATTTCGCGGCTTGTGAACACGCTTATCCACACAACAGCCCACAGGCGCTTGGGGTAAGTTTTTTTATTAATTAATTGTTCACAATGTCCGCGGCAACCACTTCTATCGGGTAGTACTTTTCAAAAACAGCGCGCAAGTTGCCGTCGCGCGCGCTTTTCACCATCGCGTTGCTTAACAGATCCATATCGGTCTGGCTTAGCGTCTGGCGCGAAAGGTAGGCCCCCACGCGGGATTTGGGCAATCCGATGACCGGGCTGAAACGAAATTCGCCACTTTGCGCCACGTCGGCTGTAGTTTGCAGTGCCGAGTGCAGCAGGGTGGGCGGCAATATCGTGAAGTCCACCCGACCTGCACGCAGCATGCGGCCCACGGTGCCCAAATCATTGACAAAGTCCACCCGGTTGTCATCGGTCAGCTTTTGTACGAGCGCATCGTATTCGTCACCCCAGCTATAGCTGCGCACCAAGGCGCCGCGCAGTTTGGATCGTTCCACCAGCGAGCGGAGGTCTTTGGGCGGCGAGGGCGCAGTACTGAGCGTGATGAGGGTGGGCGTGAGGTTGACCAGGTGCACAAATTGCGCCTTTTGGTCCCGCTCCTGGTTTTGGGAGGCCGGAATCAAAATGTCGGCCTGGTGGGAGACAAAGGTCATCGAATCCGCCCGAGCGCGCGGCACCACCGGAAACTGGAGCTGGCAACCCGCTTTGCGACTGACCTCGCGCAGCCAGTCGGGATAGACGCCGGAGACATGCTCACCCGTGACCTTGACATTGAAGCCCGTCGGTGCCGCCGGCACCACGATCGCCCGTGAGCACACTGCATGGCTGTGGGTTGCAGCCAAGGTCATTGCTGCGCTCAGTGCAAGGCGCAGCCAACAGGTTCTTCCGCCGGGGAAAAGTGTAGGGCCCATAACGGCCACTATACACAGACTGCGCCAGCGTCGCGGGTTACTTCACCGGCAAGTGCATTTGCACCCAACGCACGATATCGGCCTGCCCCATGGCCCCGGGTTGGCGGGCAACTTCGCGGCCATTCACGAACAACGCAAGGGTGGGAATGCTGCGGATCTGGAATCGGGCGCCCAGCGCCTGCTCGGCCTCGGTATCCACTTTGGCCACCCGGATGTGTGGCTCCAACTGGCGGGCCGCGGCGGCATAGGCGGGCGCCATCTGCCGGCAAGGCCCGCACCACGGCGCCCAAAAGTCCACCAACAGCGGGATGTGGCTGCGGTGCAAATGCTTGTCCAAAGAGGCGGTGGTCAGGTCGACCGGCTTGCCGGTGAACAACGGGGCCTTGCAGCTGCCGCAGTCGGGCGCACTGGACATGTGGTCTGCCTTCACCCGGTTGGTGGTGTGGCAGTGGGGGCAAACGATATGGAGTGCTTCGGTCATGCAGGCTAGCTGGCGGCGCCCGGCTGAAACTCAAGCGCCCGAGGCGCAGGGCTTAGGCGTTTCACCCTAAGAAACAACGGCTACTAGGGTTAACCCTTGCATCAAATCTAGGGTTAACCCTATACTGCAGTGCAACATCACTTGTTTTTACTTAAAGGAGCCCACCATGGCCAGCACGACTCTTCACAGCATTTCTCTGCCCCGCGACGCACAACCCACTGTGGGCGCCTCCTTGCAGGCGCTGTGGGTAGCCGGCAAAAACCTGGTGGTGGCTTTGAGCCAAGCCGCTTTCGGTCGCGCATCCGGTGCCGGCCAGACCCGCCTGGAGCAGGCGGAAGAGCTGCGCACTTTTGCGGCCAGCATCCAGAAGTCGGACCCCGACTTTGCCCTGGACCTGTTTGCCGCTGCAGACCGTCACGAAGGCCTGTAAGCCTTCGCGGCCCACGCGTCCACCCCGGCTGTGCTGGCCGGGTGGAGCGCAGGGTTCCCCTTACATCGTGGGGTAATCGGTGTAGCCCTTGGCACCGGGCGTGTAGTAGGTGCTGCTGTCAGGCGTGTTCAACGCCGCACCGGCTTTCACGCGTTCCGGCAGGTCCGGGTTGGCAATGTAGGCATTGCCGAAAGCCACCGCATCCAGCTTCCCGTCTTTGATCGCTTGCTCAGCCTCTTCGGCGCTGTAGCCCATATTGCCGATCAGCACTCCCTTGTAGTTCGCGCGCGCCACCGACATGACGTCGGCCTTTTGCACGCCGAAGAAATCCGCACGCATCATGTGCAGGTAAGCCAGCTTGAAGCTGTTGAGCTTGTCCGCCAAGAAGGTAGTCAGGCCCACAGGGTCGCTGTCGATCATGCTGTTGAAGCTGTTGAGGGGCGACAGGCGCACACCTACGCGCTCGGAGCCGATGGCGTCGCTCACTGCAGTCAGCACTTCAAACAAGAAACGCGCACGGTTTTCTACCGAGCCGCCATACGCGTCGGTGCGCTGGTTGCAGCCGTCGCGCAAGAACTGGTCGATCAGGTAGCCGTTAGCGCCGTGCACTTCCACACCATCAAAACCGGCGGCCATCGCGTTTTTGGCGCCTTGGGCAAAGGCGGCCACGATCTCTTTGATCTCTTCCACAGTCAAGGCGTGGGGCGCCACGTGGGGCACTTTGCCTTCAGGGGTGTGGATCTCGCCTTCAATGGCCAGCGCGCTGCTGGAGACGGTGCGCGTACCGCCATTGATGCCGGGGTGGGCTGCGCGACCTGCGTGCCAGATTTGCATGAAGATGCGGCCGCCCTTGGCGTGCACTGCGTCGGTGGTCTTCTTCCAGCCGGCGATTTGTTCTGCGGAGTACACGCCGGGCTCAGCCACAAAGGCAGAGGTGCCCTCAGTCACCATGGTGCACTCGGTGATCAGCAGGCCGCCGCTGGCGCGCTGGGCGTAGTACTCGGCCATCAAATCATTGGGCAGGTGCTCCATGCCCGCGCGGGTGCGGGTCAGTGGCGCGAGGACGAAACGGTTGGGCAGTGTCAGCGCGCCGACTTGGAGGGGGGAGAAAAGCATGTTCAAAAACCTGTAAACGTAACAACAAGGGGCGCGAGTGTGGCACCGGGGCAATAAGCCCGATGCGGTGGGGTTACTCGGTTTCGGGGTAGCCCCGCGCCCGCGGGCCTTCAGGGGCAGCGCAGGGTGGCCAGGTTTTTACCCACGCCCACCACCGCAGCCAGGTGGGCTTTGACGCACTCAGGTGCGTGCGCCGTGTAGGTGTAAGGCAAGGTCAGCGGGAATGCTCGGGTGCTGGCCCAGGTATCTGCATTGAGATAGCCGGGGCCACCGGTCCAGGTGATGTTGTAGGTGGCGTTGTCGGCAGCGCTCTGGGTGTTGTTGCCACGCAGTTCCCACCAGCCGCAGTTGCCGGCGTCGTAGCGGCAGGTCACCGGGTTTTTGGCGTTTTCGAACCAGTTGTTTTCTATGAGCGCATAGCCCGCTTGGCGCACGTTGATGCCGGAGTCGGTAATACCGCTGTACAGGTTGTTGTACAGGTGCGTCCAGCCACCGCGCTGCAGTGGGAGGCGGGCATGCACATTGCGGTACAGGTTGTGGTGATAAGTGATTTCGCGGCCGCCGGCAATGTCGCTGCTGGACGAGCCATCGAGCCCGACCTTCTTGCTGTCGTGGATGTCGTTGTAAGACACCGTGATGCGATGCGAGTCTTTTTTGATGTCGATAGCGCTCTCAAACGTCAGGTCCCCGTCCGGTGAGCCCTTGCATTCGTTGTTGACCGCAAATAACTCGTTGTGGTCAATCCATATGTTGGAGGACGAGTCAATCCGCAGCATGTCGGCATCGTGGGCGGCACCGGCCAGTGCGCCTATCTTCATGTTGCGCACCACCACGTTGTCGCTGCGGATCAGGGTGATCCCAAAGTTGGCCGATGAGCCGTTGGCCCCCAAAATCGTTAACCCGTGCGAAAACTCTTTGATTTGCAACTCGCGGTAGGGGGCGTGCCAGTGCGGGCGAGGGCAGTTTTGAGAGGCATCCACCGTGTGGTCTTGGATGATCCGGGCGATCTGCGCATCTTCATTGCCCGTGTAGGTCAGCACCAGCGGCTTGCCTGCCGCTTTGGCGGCTGCCACCTCTTGGATCATGTCTTCCAGCGTGGCCGCGCTGCGCCGCCAGGCGCCCGGAATGTTGCCACCCGCTGTGGTGGCAAACCCGCCGGAGTGGGTGTCTGCAGCCTCCACCGACCCCATGGCAAAGCTGTCCGGCAAAGGCGCCGTGCTGTGGGCGGGGCTAATCACAGCGCCCCAGCACGCCACTACAAGCAACAGTACCAGCCGGGGCATGGTGAGGGGCATCGGGTCAGCCGGCGGCCAGCGCTGCATCGCGCACCCGGGCGAGCAGCCGGTGCCGGATCAAGCCGCTCACCGGCCGTATCAGGTACCAATAGGGGGTGAACCGCAGCAGGGCCGCACGGTCGGTGCACCACACCCGCGTCTCAGTCAGCAGCCAGGTGCCGCCGCCGGCATCGGGTTGGGTGCTGAAGTTCAGCAGCAGCTTGGCGCAGCCGGGCTGGGCAAATGCCGCAAACCCGTCGGCCCCCGCCACTGGCAACTGGCCGTAGTCGGCCTGCCAAAACCGGCCTGTCAGGCCCAGGGCGACCTCAGCATCGCCATCACGCCCGAGCAGCGTGAAGTTGTCGATCCCGAAAGGGGGCTGGTCTTTCAAGCGGCTACTGCCACCCACGGCGCCCCGCAGCCGGTCTGGCAGCTCGCGCAGCTGGATGAATCGGCGCGCCCACGGGTCTTCGCTCACGCCGGGCTGCAGCACCGCGTCCATCAGGGCGGCAGGGCTGGCTTGGGTGAGCAAGCGGTGTTTCTCGCTGAACTGGTAGTGCGGCATGAGCCGCTCCATCAACTGCATCCGACGCTTACTTGGCTGCAAACTGCGCGTAATAGGCCTTGATGGCCGGTGTCTCGCCAATGCGCTGCATGTGTGCGTTCAGCGCCGGGGCCACGCGCTCTACCAAATCGGTGGGTACATGGTCAAAGCGGCCGGAGTTGAGGGCGCGCACATCTACCCACACTTTCAGGTCGGCCACAGTCAGGCGGCCATCGGCAAAAAACTCGCCGCCTTGGGCTTGCAGGCGCTGCTGCAACCAGCCCAGGTACACCGGCATGGAGCCGTTGACCAACGCCAGGCGGGCTGCCTTTTGCTCTTCACCGCTCATGCGGAAGGTGGGGCCCATTTTGGCGCCGGCTTCTTCCACCACGTAGGTCACTTCGTCGCAGTACAGCGCCTGCAGCGGATCGGTGGGGTACAGGCCGGCGAGCTTGCCCGCAAAGCGCAAGAGTGCATCGCTTTGGGTGAACTGGGTGCCATCCACATCTAGCGTGGGCACTTGGCCGAACGGGGTGGCTTTGCGGACCTCTGCAAACTCAGGGAAGGTAAAGCGATGGTCATCAAATGCCACACCACCAATGTGCAGGGCCAGGCGCACAGGTTCGGCGCGGCCACCGTGCATATCGAAGTAGCTGAGTTTCAGTTGGGGCATGGCGTTGTCCTTGTAGGGGGTGAAAATTGGGGGGGGCTGCACATCGGCAGTGCAGCGCACCGGGCATTCTATGCAGGCCGCACTGCCAGCCTCGGTTAGGGCATCAAAAAGCCCTCTAGCGCTCTAATAACCTGCGCTAGTAGCTATTAAAATCGTAGCAAAAAAGTTTTACAGCCAAAGCATTGACATGACCCTCTCCCGTTTCTATCCCTTGGGTACCCCCGGCCAGCCTTGGGGGCCTGCCGAGGTGCAACAGTGGCGCGAGCGCCAAGTGCGCCAGCGCAGCTATGCCGACGACGTGTTGGCTGCGATCGAGCAGCTGCGCAACCAGTGGGATGTGGAGTGCTATGGCGAAGTGGTGTATGCCGATGCCGCGCTGGGTGAAGAGCGGTTTCCCCTCATGGCCCTGCGCAGCCGCAGTTGGAGCAGCGCTCTGCCCACCGTGCTGGTCACTGGTGGGGTGCACGGGTACGAGACCAGTGGTGTGCATGGCGCGTTGCGCTTTGCAGCAGACCACGCTGCGGCCTTTGCCGGCCGGGTGAACCTGCTGGTGGCACCCTGCGTGAGCCCCTGGGCCTATGAGCGCATCCAGCGCTGGAACTTTGACGCGCTGGACCCCAACCGCAGCTTCCGTGCCGACAGCCCCGCCCAAGAGAGTGCTGCCCTGATGCGCCTGGTGGCGCCGATGCTGGGGCAGTTTGCCGCCCACATCGATCTGCACGAAACCACCGACACCGACGAGAGCGAGTACCGCCCCGCCGTGGCCGCGCGCGATGGCAAACCGTTTGAGCCCGCCACCATTCCCGATGGCTTCTATCTGGTGGACGACACCGCTAACCCCCAGCCCGGATTCCAGCAGACCATCCTGCGTGCTGTGGAGCAGGTCACGCACATTGCGCCTGCCGACGCGCAGGGCGGCCTGATCGGCACCCCGCTAGAGGCGCCAGGTGTCATTGCTTATGACGTGAAAGGCTGGGGCCTGTGCACCGGCATCACCGGGGCGCGCTACACCAGCATCACCGAGGTCTACCCCGACAGCCCCCGCGCCAACCCCGAGCAGTGCATTGCCGCGCAAGTGGCGGCGGTGGGGGCGGCTTTGGATTTTGTGATCGCCGCTTCAAGCTAACCGGGCCGGGGCATCGCGCCCCAGCGTCTGCGCATTCAGCCTCTGGTTAGCTCAAATGCGCCCAGCGGCTGGGCGCGGCCATTGAGGATGGCGTCTACCCGGTGGTGGCCGGGGTAGTGTTTGCGGGTGGTCATATCGGCCAGCGATATCTTCTTGCCCACCTTTTGGGTCTCGTGCGGGGCCAGGTCCAGCGTTTTGAGCTTGAACACTTTGGCGCGCGCCTGGCCATTGGCCTTGACGTAGTGCACTGCAAAGTCCACCAGCACCTGCTGGGCTTGCGCGGTAGTGTTGGTCACGTCAAACGCTACGTTCAGCGATCCGCCCACCACTGCCTGCGGCGGCGTGATGGCGGGCTGGCTGATCTTTACATCGGCCGCGCCACCAAAGCCCAGCGCCGCCAGCGCACCGGCTTCGCCGCGTTTGACTGCTGATCGCAGCGCGTGCTGCACCGTCCAGCTCCGCTCGGGTGTGGCACCTTGTAGCCAGGCGCGGGCTGTGTCCGCCAAGAGAGCCGGATGGTCTTTGCCTATGTCGTTGAGGTTGTTGGCCACCGAGCGCCGCACGTACAGGGCAGGGTCGTCCTTCAACTGCTCCAGCAGGGGCAGCACCGGGGTAGGGTCACGTTGAAACGCCGGCAACCGCGAGGCCCAGGGCAGCCGTGGCCGTGTGCCCTCTGACACCAGGCGGCGCACATGCTCGGAGGGGTCGCGCGTCCATGCCATCAGCCGCTCGAGGGTGGCCTCTTGGTGGTGTTGCAAATAGGGGCGGATGCTGAACTCTGCAGTAAAACGCTGTGTGAGCGCGTGCTGCGCCTGCATCGACAACTCAAAATGCCCCAGCCCGAATTCCGCCACAAACGCGGTGTGGGGCAGGTACAAGAACGAAGCCAGCGAAAGGTCCGGGTCGCGCCCGTGCGGTTGCCCAGCAGACGCCAGCAAAATCGGCAGCGCCTCGGCATAGTCTTGCGGCAAGTGCCGCTGCAGCGCACGGGCAATGTGCTTGCCACGCGGCATCAGGGCCAGCGCTTCATAGCCGCTCAGCGCGTCGTGCAAAAAGGCATCAGCGTCAAACCGCGGGTGCACTGCCCGGACCATGCGCGCAATGGCCTGCGGCACATCGGGGCCATATTGGGCAACCAGCGGCTCGGCCATATCGGGGCGCTTAGCCGCGGTCTAGCTCTTTGATGAGCGTCTTCACCTTGGTGGTGATGATGTCGACCGCGGGGTCGTTGGCGCCGTGGGGCAGGATGACGTGGGCGTGCCGCTTGGTGGGCTCGATGAACTGCTTGTGCATCGGGCGCACGGTTTCCAAGTACTGGGCGATCACGCTCTCGGTGCTGCGGCCGCGCTCGGTAATGTCGCGCTGCAGGCGGCGGATAAATCGCACATCAGCCGCGGTGTCCACAAAAATCTTCAGCGACATCATCTTGCGCAGCTCGGGGTCAAACAGTGCAAACAGCCCCTCAATCACGATCACCGGTGCCGGGTTCACCACCACGGTGCTGGGTGCGCGGTTGTGGGTCACAAAATCGTAGGTCGGCATGTCGATGGCCTCACCGCGGCGCAGTGCCTGCATGTGCTGCACCATCAGCGGCCAGTCGAAGGCGTCGGGGTGGTCGTAATTGGTTTTGACGCGCTCTTCAGGCGCCAAGTGGGTCTGGTCGCAGTAATAGTCGTCCTGGTAGACCACAGATGCCATGCCCGGCCCGATAGAGGCCAGCACCTCGCGGGTCACTGTAGATTTGCCGCTGCCACTGCCCCCGGCAACGCCGATCACGAAAGGTTTGTTATTGGATTTTTGGGGCATGATTTTTAGGGGTTCCAGACGACAAAGCGCGCTATTTTACGAGCCCGGCCCAGTTTGGCCCAACAGGCCCTAGCCGTAATCGGTTACATCCAAAAAGGATGGTTGTTTTGCAAACGCCTCCGTAGAATGGAATTCAGAAGCTGCACCCCAAAAAGCCACAAACCCACACCCACCCAGCCCATGCAGCCCCTTCCCGATCTATCGGTCAGCGACCGTTTGGTGGTGAGCCAAACCGGCTTTGCCTTGTGGGTGGCGTCGTTCCGCCAAACCCTGCACACCACGCCAGCCGGCTGGTTTGTGGCTGCCTGGATGGCATGGGGGCGTGTACCCGACAAAAACCTGCTTCTCTGGCTAGTGCTTTTCTTTGTGGTGTGGATGATGGGCTTGCTCTCGATCGACCGCGCCCTCAAGGATGGATGTGACCAGCAGACCCACGGCCCGCGCCTGCGGGTCATGGCGGCGCTGGACGGCATGGCGTGGGGCTTGCTGGCTTGGCTACTCGCGGGGCACGATGCTCTGTTGGACGCCATCATGGTGGCGCTGCTGTGCGGGGTGAGTGCCGTCAACGCGCAGGTGTATGTGTCTTACATCCGCGGCTACTACCTGCAAAGCGGGCTGATGTGGAGCATTTCGGTGCTGGGGCTGGCGCGCTACGCCAACCAGCAATACAGCGTGGACCTGATCGTGGCGTTCAGCGTGTTTCAGGTGCTCATGTTTTATCACTCCAGCCGCATTTCCAATCGTGTGCGGGAGGGCATTGCCCTGCAACTGTCCAATGCGGCGCTTGCCCAACAACTGCGCGGCTTGCTCACCAAAGTGCGGATCGATGCCGCCACCGACGCGCTCACCGGGCAGGGCAACCGCCGCGCGCTCGACGCACTCCTCAAACAACAATTGGAGTTCTCGGTCAGCACCGGCCAGCCGTTCTCTATCTTGATGCTGGACATCGATTTCTTCAAAAAAATTAACGATATCCACGGCCACTTGGTCGGCGACGAAGCGCTGCGCTCCTTTGCGCAGCGCGTCCGCGAGGGCCTGCGCCAAGGCGATGTGTGTACCCGCTACGGGGGAGAAGAGTTTTTGATCGTGCTGCCCCTGACCCCCTTGCAGACTGCACTGGAGGTGGCCGAGCGCCTGCGTCTGGCCGTAGAGGCTGAGCCGCTGCCCACCACCCCGCCGCTGGCCATAACGGTGTCTATTGGCGCTGCCACCTACAAGACCGGGCAAACGGTTGATGCACTCATGGCCGCTGCCGACGCAGCCTTGTACATGGCCAAGCGCAGCGGGCGAAACCAGGTCCAGAGCTAAGGCCCGGCTGCCGCCGCGTGCTAAACAGCCAGTAAGCGCGCGCTTACCTCAGCGGTATCGGGTGTTTGGAACTGCATGTTGTGCTGGTCCGTGAGCGGGCCACCACCGGGCTCCATGCCGCCAGCTTCGTCGTAGCCCATAGCCTTGAACTTCCAGACCGCGCCGATCTTTTTCAGCGACCCCACATGCGCGCCATCGGCCGTGTGGACGGCCAGCACATCGGCGTTTACCGGCAGCAACTGTAGGGGGCTGGCAAGAGGGCCGGGCGGCACCAGGGCAAAGGTGGGCGTGAAATCGGGCGGCAGTGTGAGCGTGTGGGGCATGGCGCTGTTTGTATCGCAAAACGCGCAGCCCCTGCAGCTATGCGGGCAGCGCTTCGCCCCAGTAGTTAAAAGTGAAAGGCCGTGGGCCTGTGAGGTAGCGGGTTTGCAGGTCGGGCAGCACAAAACCCGCGGCTTGCAGCAAGGCGGGCACATCGCGTCCCAAATGGCAGCCACCCGCCACCTTGCCCCACAGCGGCTGCAAGCGCTCTTGCCAGCGCTGCACCGAGGCATCGGGCGCGCGCCCGTGCTCGCAATACAGCAGCTTGCCCTTGGGTGCCAACACGCGGCGCATCTCCAGCAGGGCGGCATGCGGGTCGGGAATGGTGCACAGCGTGTAGGTGATGAGCACGGTGTCAAAGCTGGCATCGGGCAGCGGAATTTGCTCGGCGGAGAGGCCGATCAAGTCCACCTGTAAGCCCGCGCGCTCCATGCGCTCCTGCGCCAGCGGGTGCATCTGCAGGGCCGGGTCCAGGCCGGTGATGTGGGTGACGCGGGCCTTGTCGTAGTAGCGCATGTTCAGCCCCGTGCCAATGTCCACCTCCAGCACCCGCCCTTGCGCGCGCGGCACCACGTGCTGCCGCATGCGCCCGATCATGGGCATGCCACAGGCCATGTCCAGCGCCGTGGGCAAGATGTGCCGCTCATACCAGTTGGGTTGCATGGCTTGCAGTGTAGCGGGGAGGGTGCGGTTGGGTCTCAAATTGGCCTCTAGCGCCCGTTAAATATGGGCGAGAAGCTACTAAAAACGTAGCGCCGGCTACTGGAGTTCGTCCAGCAGGTTTTGCACTGATGCAAGCAGTGGCGGCAGAGAGCTGTGCGCAATGTTCCACACGGTGCTCACGCTGACCGTGGCATAGCCATGGATCAGTTGATTGCGAAATGCCACGATCTGCTTCAGGTCAGGAATGCGTGAAGCCAAGGTTGCGTCGAGTTTCGACAACTGGTTGAGCGCCTCGCCAATGATTTCAAACTTGCGCTCCACCGCAGCCTGTGCCATTGCGTTGCCCACGTAGGCGGCAATATCCAACCCGGCAGTGAATGACTGGATAGCCAAGGCAGCTTCGCGGACGTCCCACAAAAAGGCGCGCGGGTCACGCTGCATAAATAGCTTCGCGATTTCCGTTGATGCTGGCCAGCACGTAGGGGTTGCGGATGGCGCTAGGTTCTACCAAGTCCACCCCGCGCCCCAGCAAAGCTTCCAGGTCTGCCTTAGCACCGTAAAGCGCCCGAAGCCCGGGCTGCACACCCGGTGCGAATTCCACCAAAAAGTCTGCGTCGCTGTTGGCAGGGTCAAAGTCCACTTCACGCGCTGCAGAGCCAAACACCTCCAGGCGCTGAATCTGATAGCGCTGGCAAATGGCAGTGATGCCAGTACGGTGTTGAGCAATTGCGGGATGCATAACTCTAAGTTTACTGGAGGGGCCTAGTTGCGTGTCAAATTGGTTCTTAGAGTTCACGGGGTATGCGCGAGCAGCTACTAAAAACGTAGCAATTACATCGTCAACAGCTCGAGCTTTGGCATTAGCCCGCGTAGTACGATGCCGCAAAACAAAGGGAGAAAGACTATGGCTACCAACACCAACCAAAAACTTGCCGTGCTCATTGATGCGGACAACGCGCAGGCGTCCGTCATCCAAGAGCTGCTGGCCGAAGTGTCGCGCTACGGCACAGCCACGATCAAGCGCGCCTATGGCGACTGGACGACCACCAACCTCAAAGGCTGGAAAGAGGTGCTGCACAAAATGGCCATCCAGCCGATACAGCAGTTCAGCTACACCAGCGGTAAAAACTCCACCGACGCATCTTTGATCATCGACGCCATGGACGTGCTGCACGACGACACGGTGGACGGCTTCTGTTTGGTCAGCAGCGACAGCGACTTCACCCGCCTAGCCACCCGCATCCGCGAAGAAGGCAAAGTGGTTTATGGCTTTGGCGAACGCAAAACGCCTGAGCCCTTTGTGGCTGCGTGCGACAAGTTCATCTACACAGAGATTTTGCGTGTCAAGCCAGACGAGCCCAAAGTTGAAGCAGTTCCAGCAGACGTGCCCGCTAAGCCCGTAGCAGAAGTAGCGCAGTTGCCTGAATTGCGGCCCATGATCTTGACTGCGATTGATGCAGTCGCTCGGGATGATGGATGGGCACCTTTGGGACCTGTGGGTAGTCAGATGGGTAAAAACAACCCGTCTTTCGATCCTAGAAACTATGGATTTGCTCAGCTTGGCAAGCTCATGCGCAAGCAGGACTATTTGGAAATCAAAGAAGTCCCGATGGGTGAGGGGTCAACGAACGTGCATCTACATGTACGTCGTAAAACTACGGCGGCGTCAAAGACCTAACTCCGCAAACTGCACCCTTGCCAAAAGGCTAGTTCAGTCGATTGCGCCAATAGCCCGGCTTGCGGTGCTGGTGTGCAATAGCTAAGACCAGCAGATCGTCGCCCTCTAGCGTGTAGACCACGCTGTATGGGAACCGGCGCAAGCGACAGCGGCGAATATGCGGCGTTAGCGGGTGCCACGCTTGTGGGAACTTTTCAATGAGTTGGATGGACTTGAGCGTCTCGATCAGAAATGCGTCGCCCAGACCGGGAGCCTGCCCGGCGTACCAGGTGATGGCTTCTTCAAGCTCCGCCTGCGCCGGCTCAAGCAAACGGACGCTCATGCCCGCTTGACGTTGACTTGGTACTTGGCCACCACCTCGGAAAGGGCTACAGCCTTGATTTCTCCGCGCCGGTAGGCAGTAAGTCGGTCGTCCGCTTCTTTTGCCCACAGGGCGTCCAGCGCCGCATCAGGTTGATCAAGGCTGTCCAGAATGCGCTCCACCACTTCCATGCGCTCTTCGGGCGGCAGCTTGGCGGCTTGGGCGCTCAGGGCTTCAGCAGGGGTTGTCATAGCGGCTCCATGGGGTGGGTTGGTTCATGACTATAGCGCGGCAATCTGAGTCCGCCTCACGCCTGCCAAACCCCGAATCCGGCGGATTGCAGATCTATGGCGACTTCTATTTCTTTGTCTACCGCGTCGTCGTAGATCATGGGGTTGAAGCCTTCAAACAGGTCGGGCAGCAGGCGCAGGCCG
>DGQR01000262.1 GCA_002390825.1 Rhodoferax sp. UBA4409 | reverse complement strand
TGTGGTGATGATGGGCATGGGGGAGCCGCTCCAAAATTACGCTGCCTTGGTGCCTGCACTGAGGACCATGCTGGACGACCATGGTTATGGTTTGTCGCGACGGCGAGTGACGGTCTCAACCTCTGGCGTGGTTCCAATGATGGATCGTCTCAAAGACGATTGCCCGGTAGCCTTGGCGGTGTCTTTGCACGCACCTACAGATGTGCTGCGCGACAACTTGGTGCCCCTGAACAAGAAGTATCCATTGGTAGAGCTTCTGAGCGCATGCAAGCGTTACCTCGAAAGAGCGCCGCGCGATTTCATTACGTTTGAATATTGCATGCTCGATGGCGTGAACGACAGCCCCGAACATGCGCGAGCCTTGCTGACACTGGTTCGCGAGGCCGATATTCCCTGCAAGTTCAATCTGATTCCGTTTAACCCTTTTCCAGCGTCGGGGCTTTTGCGCTCGAAGAACAATGTGGTCCAAGAGTTCGCCCGGATTTTGCTGGATGGTGGGCTTGTGACTACGGTTCGCAAAACGCGGGGGGATGATATCGACGCGGCGTGCGGACAGCTCGCCGGTGACGTCAAAGATCGCACGAATGTGAGCAACCGGATAAGCAAGCAACGCACCATCATGCTGCAGCAAATCGGTGAGCAAAAAAACTTCAATTGAAATGGGGCCCGCGATGACTGAAAGTAGGCAATCGACGGTGAAAGTCGCTGCGCGTAAGCTCGCCCTTATGTTGGGGGGGGCTTTGGCGATTGCTGTGTTGGGTTTCCTTCAAGGCTGCTCATCCGCCCCCTCCATTTCAGCGGGTACGGACATTGCAACCGATTCCGACGAGACGCCAGCCCGCAAGCGTGCCAAGATTCGACTGGAGTTGGCGGCTGGCTACTACAGCAATGGTCAAACGCGGGTTGCGCTTGACGAGATCAAGCAGTCCATTGCCGCTGATCCGGGAATCTACGAAGCGCACAATTTGCGCGGTTTGATTTACATGCAACTCAATGATTTTGGGTTGGCGGATGAGAGTTTCAGGCGTGCGCTTCAGTTAAGCCCGCAGGCGGCAGCTGTTCAGCACAATTATGGTTGGATGCTCTGCCAGCAGGGACGGATGCCAGAAGCCTACGCTAATTTTTCTGCAGCAATTAACAACCCCCTGTACCAAGAGCGCGCCAAATCATGGATGGCGCTTGGCGTTTGTCAGAAAACGGCGGGTTTGCGAGACGAGGCACTGGTGAGCCTGACCCGAGCTCTCGAGCTAGAGCCTGGCAATCCGGTTGCGGGCTACAACTTGGCTCTGTTATTTGTCCTGCGCGGAGATTTATCGAGAGCGCAATCCCAGATCCGTCGCGTGAATAACAGCGAATTTGCAAATTCTGAGACGTTATGGCTGGGCGTAAAGATTGAGCGCAGGTTAGGGAACCGAGAGTCTGCGGCCCAATTGGGCACGCAGTTGGCGAAAAGGTTCCCGGTATCTAAAGAGGCAAGTTTGCTTGAGCGAGGGGCGTTTGATGAGTGAAGCGGGTGGCGAGGCGGCAGAGCAGGGCAGTGTTGTAACCAACAGTTTGCCCAGTGCCGGTGAAATGCTGCGCAATGCGCGCGAAGCGGCTGGGTTGCACATCGCTGCGCTTGCTGTTTCCATGAAGGTTCCAGTCAAGAAGTTGGAGGCACTGGAGTCAGACCGGATAGATTTGTTGCCAGATGCGGTATTCGTGCGGGCTCTGGCCTCCAGTGTTTGTCGTGCGCTGAAAATTGATCCGGCCCCCATTCTTGAGCGCTTGCCGCATGTGGTGGCTCCCCAGTTTCAAGTCGCGGATCGAGGAATTAACGAGCCCTTCAAGGATCAACAAAATTGGGTCAAATCTTCGATGCTGGATATCGTGAAGAGACCGAGTGCATTGTTGGTGCTTGGGCTATTGACATGCGCTGTGTTGGTCTTTGCTATTCCAAGTGTGCAGTTGCCCGCCTGGCTCACCACTTCGGAGGCTGAGCCTGCAGAGCTGATGCCTCCTGCGGAGTCAGTAGCTGGCATGAGTGCACCAAAGCAAGAGTCCAACGAAAAGGCTGCCGGCGTTGAGGTTGTTCCAAGTGCTACTGTTCCCCCGCAAAACACTGCAAGCCAGGTAGCGGCAGTTGCGCCTGAGCCGATAGTCCCTGCCAGTGGTAGTCAAACCGGCGAGGATTTTTTACTCGTCCGTGCCAAGGGAACTACCTGGGTACAAGTGGTTGATGCCAATGGTGCGGTTTTATTGCGCAGGACATTGCAAGGTGGCACCACTACCGCAGTGAATGGAGCACCGCCTCTGGCAGTTGTTGTTGGTAAAGCAGACCTTGCAGAGGTCGAAGTTCGGGGTAAGCCGTTTGTGATGACGGATGTTTCAAAAGATAACGTTGCTCGTTTCGAGGTGAAGTAGTGGACCAAGGATTACCTATTGCATTAGCGCAGCCTTTGCCTCGCAGGAGTTTGCAGTCAGAGGTCAAGTGGGGCAGTCATGTCGTCACTGTGGGTGGCGCTGCTCCTGTGCGTATTCAATCCATGACGAATACCGATACCGAAGATGCGATCGGTACAGCGATTCAGGTGAAAGAGCTGGCAGCTGCAGGGTCAGAGCTGGTCCGAATCACGGTGAACACACCCGAAGCAGCCCAAGCAGTGCCTCATATTCGAGCGCAATTGGATCGTATGGGTGTCAATGTCCCCTTGATCGGTGACTTTCATTTCAACGGTCATCGCTTGTTGACTGACTACCCGGAATGTGCAGAGTCATTGTCCAAGTACCGTATCAATCCCGGGAATGTGGGCAAGGGTGACAAACGTGACCGCCAGTTTGCGCAAATGATCGAAGCGGCTATCCGTTGGGACAAGCCGATAAGAATCGGAGTGAACTGGGGTAGCTTGGATCAAGAGCTTTTGGCAACCTTGATGGATGAAAACAGCCGCAGGTCTCAGCCCTGGGATGCCAAGCAGGTCATGTATGAAGCATTGATTACCTCGGCCATTACTTCCGCAGAGAAAGCCGAAGAAATTGGCTTGCCCGGGCATCAAATTATGTTGTCCTGCAAGGTCAGTGGTGTGTCCGATCTGGTTGCCGTGTATCGGGAACTGGCTCGACGCTCAAAGTATGCGTTGCACTTGGGGTTGACCGAAGCCGGAATGGGCACCAAGGGCACGGTGGCCTCTGCCACCGCCTTGGGAATTCTTTTGCAAGAGGGAATTGGCGACACCATTCGTGTATCACTGACCCCTGCTCCCGGTGAGGCGCGGACCCAGGAAGTGATCGTCGCTTCCGAGATCATTCAATCACTCGGTTTACGCAAGTTTGTGCCCAGTGTTACGGCCTGTCCAGGTTGCGGCAGGACCACCAGCACCACATTCCAAGAGCTCACCAAGCAGATCGACGATTTCTTAAGAGATCAGATGCCGGTTTGGCGCAAACAGTATCCTGGTGTCGAAAACATGAAGGTGGCCGTGATGGGCTGCATTGTCAACGGGCCGGGGGAGAGTAAGCATGCTGATATCGGCATCAGTCTTCCCGGTACAGGCGAGGCCCCAGCAGCCCCGGTCTACATCGACGGTGCAAAGAAAATGACCTTGCGCGGGGATTCCATCGCCAGCGAGTTCCAAACAGTTGTTGAGAATTACATCAAGGCGCGCTTCACGCCTCCATCCCCTCAAGCTTGAGAATTTATGTCAGAGAAAAATAGTCCACGCAAGGTGGACAAAATCGTTGCAGTCAAAGGCATGAACGATATTCTCCCGCCGCAATCTGCGTCGTGGGAAGCGCTGGAGTCATTGGTTCGCAACGTGATGCGCAGGTTTGCTTTTGAAAACATTCGCACTCCAATCGTCGAGCCCACCGCATTG